>RFXC01000330.1 GCA_009921765.1 Betaproteobacteria bacterium
CGTGAACGGCCCGCTCCCGGTTGCGGTGCCGCCCTGCGCCGGCGGCAGATCCGCCGCGAGCAGCGTCGATGTAAGCGTGGTGGAGGTACCGTTCGGTCGTGTGAGCGTTGTTGTGACGGTATCGCCCACCCGCGCATCGGCTGGCAGCGTGACAACGAGCGGGGTGCCGCTATTGCTCAGAGCCTCGGTTGAATTGACACCGTTGGGTGCTTCGGTCAGGGCCACGGTCGGTGCTGAAGGCGCGCTGGTATCGACCGTGAGGGCAAAAATGCTGCTGCTCGCACCGGCATTGCCCGCTTGATCGGTTGCTTTTGCGGTGAAGCTGTGCGCGCCGTCGGTGAGCGCCGACGATGGTGTGAACGTAAAGGTACCCGGCGTCGAGCCGCTTTCGGTTGCCGTGCCGAGCAGGGTACTGCCATCGAACACCTGAACGGTGGCGCCGGCCTCGGCGGTGAACTGGAACGTTGGGCGCGCGTCATTGGTGGTCGCGCCACTCGACAGCGTACCGGTCGTGCCCGCAACGTCATCCGTCACGCTGACCAGAACAGGCGCGTTGGGCGCGCTGGTATCGATCGTCAGATTGAAATTCGCGGTGGCGCCGCTGGTGTTGCCCGCGGTATCGGTTGCCCTTGCATTGAATGCATAGGTGCCATCGGTCAAGGACGGGGAGGGAGTGAAGGTGAAGGTGCCCGACGGGCCCTCGGTCGCAGTGCCCAGGAGCGTCGTGCCGTGATAGACCCTGAGGGTTGAGCCGGCCTCGGCCGTGAACACCAGGGTCGGGGTGGTGTCATCGGTCGAAGCGCCACTGGTCATCACCGCGGCTGCGCTGGGTACGTTGTCTGTCACGCTCACCAGCGTGGGCGTGGCAGGCGCGGTGGCATCGATCGTGAGCCCAAGCGAAAAGGTTTTGCCGGTGGAGTCGCTCAGGGCAAGCGTTTGCGCCCCGTCCGGCAATGTTGAGGTATCAACACTCCAGAGCCCGGTCGTGGCGTTGGCCACCACCGTGGCGACCACGTTGTTGAGGCTGTCCCGAATCGTTACCGTCGCACCTGGGCCAGTTACACCTTCGATGGTGGGCGTGTTGTCACCGGTGATCTGATCTCCCAGAACCCCGGTATCGCTGGTTGCAGCCAGCTGTCCAGACAATGCGTTGAGGTCGATCGCCAACTCGCTGGTGGTGGCGTCGCTTGCGATGTTGCCGGCAGGATCGACCGAAGATGCGTCGACCGCGTAGCTCTGGTTGTTCGCAAACGTGCCCAGCGTTCCGCTTACTGGCGTTGCTGTTTGCAGGTCCAGGGTCCAGTTGCCATTCGACGCTGGCGCAACGGAATACGTCGCGCCATGGACGGTCACGCGCAAGGTCTCGCCGGCTGCGAGCACCGCGGTTCCCGTAATCACCGGTGTGGTGTCGCTGGTGGTGAGCGATGCGACAGTGGGTGTCGCCGGGGGAGCGGTATCAAGGCGCAACTCGCCGGTGGTCACATCCGACGTGGTATTGCCCGCCGCATCACGCGCGGTCGCCGTCACCGAAATCAGGCCGTCCGTCAACGGGGTGAGTGTCCCGCTCGTTGGCGTCGCGGTACCCAGATCCAGACTCCAGGCGCCTCCAGCACCCGGCACCACCGCATACGTCGCGCCGTTGACCGTGACGCTGAGCGTGTCACCTGCGGCGAGAACTGCAGTCCCCGCGATGACCGGCGTCGTGTCGTTCGTTGTCTGTGCGGTGACGACAGGCGCGGTCGGTCCGGTGGTGTCGACGGTAATGGGCAAGGCGGTGGGAGTGCTGACGTTGCCTGCCGAATCGGTCGCGGTCACCGCCAACGAATTCAGCCCCTCGGGCAATGCAGTTGCGGGGGTTGCTGACCAGGTCCCGTTTGACTGAACGGTGGCGGTTGCAATGACGTTGCCGGAAGCATCCTTGACGGCGATCGTATCGCCCGCCGAACCGGTGCCCGATAACGTCGGTGTGGTGTCGCTGGTCCGGGAGTCGCCCGTGACCCCCGAGTCGCTCGACGCATCCAGCAGGGCTGCGGGCGAGGCTGGAGCCGTGGTGTCCAGGGTGATCGCCAAGGCGGTGGCCGGTCCGGCATTGCCTGCCGGATCGGTCGCAGTGATCGACAGGGTGTTCAGTCCCTCTGGCAAGGCGGCGACTGGCGTTGCAGTCCAGCTCCCGTCGGGCTGCACGATCGCCGAAGCGATCACGCTGCCAGAAGCATCCTTGATGGTGATCGTATCGCCTGCGCTTCCAGTGCCCGAGAGCGTGGGCGTCGCGTCATTCGTCTTTGAGTCGCCCGTTACACCCGTGTCGCTGGACGGGTCCAGGACCGCCGATGGCGCGACCGGTGCGGTGGTATCGATCGTGATCGGCAAGACAGTGTATTGACGCCCTCTGGCAGGGCGACAAGCGGCGTGGCACTCCACGAACCGTTGCTCTGAACCGTAGCGGTGGCGATCACATTGCCCTGCGCGTCCTTGACGGTGATCGTATCGCCCGCGGTTCCGGTTCCGGACAGGGTGGGTGTCGTATCGCTGGTGATCCGATCGCCCTGGGTACCGCTGTCGCTTGCAGCATCGAGCACCGCAGACGGTGCACTGGGTGCAGTCGTGTCGACTGTAATGGCAAATGCCGTTGATGCCGCGCTGCTGTTGTTGGCAGCGTCGGTTGCGATGGCCGTGAAGCTGTGCGCGCCGTCGGCCAACGCGGTCGCAGGGGTGAATGTAAATCTGCCCGACGGGCCTTCGGTGGCAGTGCCCAACAGCGTCGTACCGTCATAAACCGCAACGATTGCACCCGCCTCGGCGGTAAAGACGAGCGTTGGCGTTGAATCGTCGGTCGTAGCGCCCGTGCTGAGCGAGCCTGTCTGTGCGCCCGCATTGTCGGCCGCGCTGGTGAGAATTGGCGCAGCCGGAGCGGTGGTGTCCGGTGCGTTCGTATTGACGAGCAGTTCGCTTTGCGTGGTGTCGCTCGCTGAATTGCCTGCGGTATCGGTAACGGTTGCCGTCACCGAATAGGTCAGACCGTCAACGAACGCGGCCAGCGTGCCGCTCACCGGGCTGGCTTGAGCAAGATCCAGACTCCACGCACCCTGCGCGTTCGGTACGACGGAGAAGATTGCACCGTTGACCGCGATGCGTAATGACTCGCCAGATGCCACCACCGCCGTTCCCGACAGCACAGGCGACAAGGTGTTGCTGGTCGTGGCGTTGACCGTTGGCGTCGCTGGCGCTGCCGAATCGATCGCAATCGGTACCGACGTGGCCGCGCCCTCATTTCCTGCTGCATCGGTGGCGGTGACCGAGAGCGTGGTGCTGCCATCGGGCAACGCACTGGACAGCGTGGCGCTCCAGCTCCCATCAGACTGCACGATTGCGGTGGCAATGACCGTACCGCCGCCATCCCTGATTTTGATCGTGTCGCCAGGAGTTGCACCGGTACCGGAAATTGTCGGCGTGGTGTCGCTGGTTACATTGTCGGAATTGCTCGACCCGGTATCGCTTGCAGCCGCCACATCGGCTGCGGGAGCCGCGGGAGTGGTTGTATCCACCGTCAGGTTGAATACCGCCGATGCACTGCTTGGG
>RFXC01000034.1 GCA_009921765.1 Betaproteobacteria bacterium
CATGACTGCCGCAGGCACCGCTCCCGCGGGCGAGTTCGTCCGCAATCTCATGATCTTCGTACGGTTGCTCCGCGAGGCCGGGCTCCGGGTGGGGCCTGAGCGCGCGCTGCTCGCCACTGAGGCGCTCGCCATCGTGGGGCTCGATCATCGAGAAGACGTGCGCAGTGCACTCGAAGGCGTGCTGGTCGATGCGCCCGAACATCGACCGGTGTTCGATGCGCTGTTCGAGGCCGTCTTTCAACCCGGGCTTCTTGAGCAGGCGCTGCTTGGCCGCGCGGGCGAGGCCGTGCCCGGGGCCGCCAGCCGCGCCGCACCGCACATGCCTGCAGGGGGCGATCAGGATGATGATTCATCGGCCATGCGGTTTGCATCGAATCAGCGTGTGGCAAAGGCCCTGGCGAGCCTGCGCGCCGAGCGATCGGCCGCCGCTGCCGCTGCACCCGCCCAGGCGCGTGAGCGCGCAGGGGGCTACACGCGCGACGAACAATTGCGCAGCTCCGATTTCCGCTCGATGACGGTCGAGGAGTTTTCCGAGGCGGCCGAGCGTGCCGCCGCGCTCGCGCGCAACCTGCCCGAGGAGCGCACACGCCGGTATCGGCTTGCACACCGTGGCACGCCCGATCTGCGTGCAAGCCTGCGTCGCGCAGCGCGTTCGCCGCTCGCCATCGAATGGGTGGGCCGCGAGCCTCGATGGCGGCCGCAATCGCTGGTGCTGCTCCTGGATGTATCAGGCTCGATGCAGCGCTATGCGCGCCTCATGCTGCATTGGGCGCACGCGCTGACGGTGGCCGATTCGCGCACCGAAACGCTCGCGCTCGGCACCCGCCTCACGCGCATCAGCCGGCGGCTGCGCCATCGCGACCCCGACGAAGCCGTGCGTTCGACCCTGGCCGAAATCGTCGACTGGGGCGGTGGCACGCGGCTGGGCAGCTGCCTTGCGTCATTCAACACGCTCTGGGCACGACGGCTGTTGGGGTCGCGCACCACCGTGCTGCTGCTTACCGATGGCCTGGACCGCGAGGACACGGCGCTCCTCGCACGCGAGGCCGCACGGCTGCGACGTCATGCGCGGCGGGTGATCTGGCTGAATCCGCTGCTCCGGTATGAGGGCTTCGAGCCGCGAGCCGCCGGCGTTCGGGCGCTTCTGCCCTCGGTCGACGCCATGCTGCCCGTGCACAATCTGACGAGTCTTGCGAAGCTGCCGAAGGCGCTCTCGTAGCGGCATCAACGCGGCTGTACACGCCGTTTGCCCCGTACAACTTGTGGTATTACCGTAAAATCTCTCGTAACACATTGGAGGTTGTATGCCGACCACGCTCACTGTCAAGGGGCAAGTCACCATCCCAAAAAGGATTCGCGATGCGTTGGGCTTGAAACCAGGCATGCCAGTGGACTTCTCCGTCAACAAGGAAGGGTTGGTTGTGATCCAAAAAGCGGAAGGCTCGGCCAAGCGAAAGCCTGATCGCTTCGAAGCGGTGCGGGGCAAGGCCGATGTGAAGTGGCGCACCCAGGATCTGATGGCCTTGCTCCGAGGCAATGCCTGATGCTGGTTGACACGAACGTTCTGGTAGACGTGTTGGAGAACGATCCCGACTGGGCCGACTGGTCGATCGCCCAGCTTCGAGCACAATCCAGGGTGTACCAGTTGGCTATCAACCCAATCATCTACTCGGAGCTGTCGCTGACATTCTCCACCGTCGAAGCGCTTGAACAGGTGCTCGACAAGATGGAGCTGCGGATGCTCGAAATACCTCGGCCCGCGCTGTTCCTGGCCGGCAAGGCTTTTGTTCAATACCGCCGCAGTCGTGGCATCAAGAGCAATGTACTCGGCGATTTTTTTATTGGTGCGCACGCTGCCGTCAGCGGACTGCCCGTGTTAACCCGAGACACGCGACGGTACAAAAATTACTTTCCAACCGTCAGATTGGTAGCGCCCTCGGCATCATGAAACTCGTATGGGTGGCCAGCACTATCGCGACGCCTCAAACGGCAATGCCAAACACCCGTGCCCCGTCTTCCGCGACATGAAGTTGCACCGGTACGCCATAGGTTTTTGACAGCGTCTCTGGTCGAAGCAGTTCTGCCGCCGGCCCCCAGTGAATCCTGCCATCGGGTTGCCACAGCAACACCTGATCGGCGAGCGCCAGCGCATGGTTGGGGTCATGGGTGCTCAACACGATCGCTTGCCCCTGCGTGGCGAGGCTGCGAAGCGTAGCGATCAGCGCACACTGTCGCGACCAGTCGAGACTGGCTGCGGGCTCATCGAGCACCAGCGCACTCGCGCCTTGTGCGAGCGCGCGAGCAATTTGCGCGAGTTGGCGTTCGCCGTCCGACAGGTCGGTGAGGCTGCGATGGCGAAGCCGCTCGAGCCCCAGTTGCGCCAATGCCCGATCCACCTGTTCTCGATCGGCAGCAGTCGGCGCCGCGAATAGCCCGCGCGCAGCGACTCGGCCAACAAGCACCAGGTGTTCCACGGTAAAGTCGGCAGCATCAGGAGTCCGTGGCGCAGCGAATGCCACCTGCGCTGCACGCTCGCGCTCGGTCAACTCGGCAAGCGCACGGCCGCCCCAACGGACCTGCCCGTCAACGGGTGGCAACGCACCGATCAGCGTGCGCAACAGACTGGTTTTGCCCGCACCGTTGGGCCCCAGCAGCACCAGACAGTGCCCCGCTTCGAGTGAAAACGACAGCGGCTCGGCGAGCGCCCGGCCCCCAGGCCCGAAACGCAAGGCATCCACCTCGAGCAGCGGCGGGCGCGCCCCCCCTGGCGCAATGCCCGAGCTCATCCGCGTACCCCCCGACGCATCAGTACAAACAGCACCGGCGCGCCCAGCAGCGCAGCCAACACCCCCGGGGGCAACTCGGTATCACCCGCCGTCCGGCCCAGCGTATCGATGGCCAGCATGAACACCGCGCCGAGCAGCGCACTCGCGGGTAGCCACCGAGCAAACGCAGCGCCCACCAGCATGCGCGCAAGATGCGGCACGATCAATCCGATCCAGCCGATCACCCCCGCCACCGCCACCGAGGCGGAGGTGGCGAGTGCGGCCAGCACCACCACGGCAAGCCGCAGTCGATGGCTGGAGACGCCCATTGCATGCGCCTCGTCATCGGCCATTGCAAGCGCGTCGATTCGCCAGCGCAGCAGCGCGAGCGGAATGAGCGATACGGCAAGCGCCACAACCAGCCCCGCGATCGATGCCGGACCGATCGCGGAAAAGCTGCCCATCATCCAGAAGCTGATGGCGGGGAGCGACGAGCGGGGGTCTGCAAACGCGATGAGGGCGGTGAGTATCGCGCCTGCGAGGCTCGAGATCGCGACACCGGTCAGGACCAGCCCAAGCAGGCGGTCGCGCGCGGGCAGCAGCGGCCCCAGCGCGAGCACCAGCGCAATGGCTGCCAACCCGCCACCGAAGGCCGAGATCTGCAAGACCACCCACCCGGTGCCGGCAAGGATGGCCAGTGCCGCCCCCAATGCGGCCCCCGCCGAGACGCCCAGCAGCTCCGGTGCCGCGAGCGGATTTCGAAAGGCACGTTGCAGGCACGCGCCGGATACCGCCAGCGCGGCGCCCACCAGCGTGGCCGCCATGACCCGTGGCAGGCGGAGCTGCCAGAACACCTGTTCGGCTGCGGCATCGCGCCCATGCGCGGCCCCGCCCAGCGCTGCCCCCAGGAGGGCGAGCACATCGGAAAGAGGAAGCGGGTAGCGGCCCACTCCCAGCGAGACCAGCACCAACAACGCGCCCGCCGCGAGCAACAGCAAGAGGATCGGGGCGCGCGCGAAGGGTCGAACGGACTCGGGCGTGTCAGGACGGGTCATCCCGCCGACGATAGCACCGGTTTATCATCAGCGCATGAACGTTCCCAGCCATTCGCTTGTGTC
This sequence comes from Betaproteobacteria bacterium, assembly GCA_009921765.1. The sequence continues at coordinate 3,884 of RFXC01000034.1, forward strand.
GATCCGACTGCGCTTTAGCGACGATGCGCGTTTGGGTCCAGGCAAGATCGCGCTTCTCGAGGCGGTTGAACGCACAGGCTCGGTCGCGGCGGCCGGGCAGGCGCTTGGCATGTCGGAGCGGCGGGCTACCCTCCTGATCGAGTCGCTCACCGCATTCTTTGGCGAGCCCGTGGTGGTGATGGATGCGAACTCCGGCCGCTCGCAGGTGAGCGCGCTGGGCTCTGAACTGGTGCGGGCATTTCGGGCTGTCGAGGCCGATGCGCGGCGCTCGTTTGACGCGCAGTTCGCGTCGGTGCGCGAAAAGATGGCGCGCTGATCCGAGCACGCGACACCCCGCGCCTGGTCACTGCATCACCGTTGAGCGCACCTGATCGTTCCGCGCTGCCAACCGCCTCAGCGCGCCAACGACCGCTCGTCGAGCGCCGTGGCCTTCACCATCGCGAAAATCCGGTCACCCGTATCGATCGCCAGTTCATCCACCGCCTTGCGCGTCACCAGCGCCACCACCCGTTCATCGCCCGGGAGCCGAATATCGATCCGCGCGATCGGCCCCGAATCACGCTCGATCGCCTCGATCGTGCCGGACAACACGGTTCGGAAGCTGACATCGCGCGGACGCTGCACGGCAAGCGCCACATCGGTGGCCCGGATCACGAAGCGATGCGGCTCGCCCGCTCGACCGATTCGCCCGGGCAGCGCGATCATGCCCGCCGGATGATCGAAGAGCGTCAGCCCGTACGCTTCGTCGTAGTCGCGCACCCGAGCCTCAATGACCGACACCGCCGCGAAGCCGCCCGCGCCGCGCGCCCAAGCGGGCGCCAGCACCTCGCCGGGTGGGCCCAGGGCCTGCAGACGCCCCGCATCAATAACCGCCACAGTATCGGCCACGCGTGCCACCTCGTCGGCCGCGTGAGACACATAGACGATGGGCAGCGCCGCCTGCTCGCGCAGCCTTAGGATGTAGGGCAGGATCTCGAGCTTGCGTTCGGCATCAAGGGACGCGAGGGGCTCGTCAAACAGCATCAGGCGCGGCGAACTGAGGAGCGCCCGTCCGATGGCCACCCGCTGCCGCTCGCCCCCCGACAGCGTGGCAGGCCGCCGTTCAAGCAGTGGCGCAATGCCGAGCAGGTTCACCACATCATCGAGATCCAGCGACAGCGGGCTTGAACCCTCGCCACCCGGATGGCCACGTGCCGCGGCACCGAAGCGCTCGGCATAGCGAAGATTGCCCAACACATTGAAATGCGGAAACAGCACCGAATCCTGGAATACCAGTCCCACGCGCCGCTGATGCGGCGGCACAAAGACCCCTCGGTCCGTATCGACCAGCGTGACTCCGCCCAACCGAATGTGACCGCGATCGGGTTTCAACAGTCCAGAGATCAACGCCAGTAGGGTTGACTTGCCCGAGCCCGAGCGGCCAAAAAGGGCAAGCGAACCAAACTCGCCCGACAGCTGAAACGAGAGCGTGAATGCGCCGCGGCGCAGACTCACGTCGATATCGATCGGTGTGGACAGGACGCGCTTCATGTGCCGCCCCGTACCTGCTGAGCCACCCGACGCGCGAGCCACTCCGAAGCGATGAGCGCCGCGATCGACACCGCCACCGCCACCAGCGTGAGCCGCCAGGCAGCCGCGTCGGCCCCCGGCGTTTGGGTGAGCGCGTAGAGTGCTGCGGCGAGAGTCTGGGTCTCGCCCGGAATCGCAGACACAAAGGTGATCGTGGCACCGAACTCGCCCAACGCCTTGGCAAAGCAGAGCACCGCGCCTGCGACGATGCCAGGCGCCGCAAGCGGCAAGGTGACCGAGAAGAAGATGACGACAGGCCGCGCGCCGAGTGTCGCCGCCGCCTGTTCATAGCGACGATCCACCGCCTCGATCGCAAGACGGATCGCGCGCACCATGAGCGGCAGTCCCATCACCGCCGAGGCCAGCGCCGCGCCGGTCCATCGAAACGAAAACACGATCCCGAGATGATCGGCGAGCCACGCGCCGACCCAGCCTTGTCGACCGAACGCCACCAGCAACAGATAGCCCGTGACGACCGGCGGCAGCACCAGGGACAAATGCACCAGACCGTCTAGCAAGGCACGACCCGGAAAGCGCTTTCGCGCGAGCAACCATCCCAGCGCCACGCCAACCGGAAGCGCCGCGACGGTCGCCACCGATGCGACCTTCAGCGTGAGGAAGATCGCCTGCAGCTCATCGTTGCTGAACGAGAAGTTCATGGGCGCGCTGCTGGCCCGGGTGCAGTGAAGCCCGCCTCCAGGAAGCGCTTGATGGCTGCAGGCTGCGCCAGGAACTCGAGCGCCTCGAGTGCTCGCGGATGCGTGGCCGATGCAAGGACCGCGGCCGGATACCGGATAGGGGGATGGAGCGTCTCGGCGAAGGTCGCCACCACGCGAATACGCGGCTCGAGTTGCGCGTCGGACGCATACACAATGCCCAGGTCGGTTTCGCCCCTCGCAACGAGCAACAGCGCAGCCCGCACATTGTCGGTCATGGCCAATCGTGACGACCAGGCTTGCCAGAGGTTCAATGCCTCCAGCGCGGCGCGGGCATACCGTCCAGCGGGAACACTGCCCACTTCGGCAAGCGCCAGCCGCGTGCGGCCCGGCCCGTTCGCGAGCGCCGCACGCAAGGCGCGGTCGGCGGTGTCCCCCTTACCCAGTTCGACACCCGATGAGCGCACTTCAGGCGGCAAGACCGCCTCAACACCCGGTCGTGCGATGAGTACCAGACGATTGCCAAGCAGATCGCGGCGCGTCTGAGGCCGAAGCCCGCCCCGACCTGCGAGATGATCCATCCAGTCCGGATCCGCCGAAAAAAACAGATCGGCCGGCAGCCCCTGCTCGATCTGCCGAACCAAAGCAGGCGTGCCGGCGTAGGTAATGGTTGCTGCCGTGCCGCCCGCTTGCCGCCAGTCGGCAAGCGCCTGATCCAGCGGGCCACGCAGGCTTGCGGCCGCCGCCACGCGGAGCGGCTTGACGGCATCCGCGGCGGACGCGGACTTGTCGGACTGCGCGAATACGGCCGATCCGGGCAACGCCCATCCGATCAGGGCAAGGATGCTCAAACGCCGACGCGCTGCAAGCGCCCCCGCCCGCACGCGCTCTGATCGGGTGGCGCGAACGTTCACGATCGGCTCAGGTTTTCTGGACGACGATGGAGGGAAACTTGAGGCTCATGTCGCGCGCGCGCTCGGCGATCCGAACAGCCACGCGGCGAGCGATCTTTTTATACGTGGCCGCGAGATCACCGTCCGGATCGGCGACCACTGTGGGCCGGCCGGAGTCGGCCTGCTCTCGAATCCGGATATCAAGCGGCAACCCGCCCAGGTATTCGACGTCGTACTCGCCCGCCATCTTCTCGCCGCCGCCCTGACCGAAGATGTGCTCGGTGTGCCCGCAATTCGTACAGGTGTGCATCGCCATGTTCTCGACAATGCCCAGAATGGGGATACCGACCTTCTCAAACATCTTGAGCCCCTTCCGGGCATCGAGCAGCGCGATGTCTTGCGGCGTGGTGACGATCACCGCGCCCGTCACAGGGATTTTTTGCGACAGCGTGAGGTGAATGTCGCCGGTGCCTGGCGGCATGTCGATCACCAGATAATCAAGATCCTGCCAGTTGGTGTCGCGAAGCAGTTGCTCGAGTGCCTGCGTCACCATCGGACCACGCCAGACCATGGGCGTATCGGGCTCGATCATGAAACCGATGGAGGAGGCCTGGACCCCGTGGCCGACCAATGGTTCGATGCTTTTGCCATCACGGGACTCGGGCTTGCCCGACACGCCCAGCATCGTGGGTTGTGAGGGGCCGTAGATGTCGGCATCGAGCATGCCCACCGTCGCGCCTTCGGCGGCGAGCGCCAGCGCCAGATTCACTGCGGTCGTGCTTTTCCCTACCCCACCCTTGCCGGAAGCAACCGCGATGATGTTCTTGACATTCGGCAGCGTCTTCACGCCGCGCTGCACCGCGTGCGCCACGATTTTTTGATAGACGTTGGCCGATACGTTACCCACCCCCGGCAGCGCACGCACGGCCGCGATCACCGCCTTCCTGATCGGATCGACCTGGCTCAAGGCCGGATAACCGAGTTCGATGTCGACGCTCACCGAGTCGCTGTCGACACGGATGTTTTTCGCCGACTTGCCAGTCACCAGGTCCTTGCCCGTGTTGGGATCGACAACGCGGCTCAGGGCTTCGGTCACCTGCTCGACGGTAAGGCTCATGGCAATGCTCGCTGCAAAGTAAATGGGGAACAAACCGGTCAGTCTAAACGATCAGCCTTTCCCGCTGTCCCCGCTAAAATCGAGGTTTTGCCTGCGTACCTGCCTGCGCCCCTCCTTCCGCGAGCCGAATCCATCATGAAACGCCGTCTTTTCGTCACCACTGCCCTGCCCTACGCGAACGGCTCGTTTCACATCGGCCACATCATGGAGTACATCCAGGCCGATATCTGGGTGCGATTTCAGCGGATGCGCGGCCACGAGGTGCATTTCGTGTGTGCCGATGACGGGCACGGCGCGCCCATCATGCTGAAGGCGCAGGCCGAGGGCATCACGCCCGAAGCGCTGATCGCACGCATCGCCGCCGAGCGGCCCCAGTACCTGAACGGCTTTCACATTTCCTTTGACAACTGGCACAGCACGCATTCGGACGAAAACACCGAGCTCTCGCAGGACATCTACCGGGCGCTCAAGGCGAACAAACTGATCACGACCCGGGTGATCGAGCAGTTCTTCGACCCGGTCAAGGAAATGTTTCTGCCCGATCGCTACATCAAGGGCGAGTGCCCGAAGTGCGGCGCGAAAGACCAGTACGGCGATTCCTGCGAGGCCTGCGGTGCGGTCTACGCCCCCACCGATCTGCGCAATCCCACCTCCACGCTGTCGGGCGCAACCCCGGTGATGCGGCAGTCGGAACATTTCTTCTTCCAGTTGTCCGACCCGCGCTGCGTGGCGTTTCTGCGCGATTGGACGCAGGGCGGCCGACTTCAGCCCGAGGTGGCCAACAAGGCGCGCGAATGGCTGGATGGCGAATCGGGTCTGGGCGACTGGGACATCTCGCGTGATGCGCCCTATTTCGGCATTCCGATCCCCGATGCGCCGGGGAAATATTTTTATGTCTGGCTCGATGCGCCGATCGGCTATCTGGCCAGCCTCAGGAACCACTTCGCCAAAGGCCAGGCCGCCCGCCAGACCACGCAGACCTACGAGGAGTTCGTGGCCGACCCCGGCGTTGAGCAGTATCACTTCATTGGCAAGGACATCATCTACTTCCATACGCTCTTCTGGCCGGCCACCCTGCATTTCTCGGGGCGCAAGGTGCCCAACAATGTATTCGTGCACGGCTTCATCACGGTGAGCGGTGAAAAAATGAGCAAGTCGCGCGGCACCGGAATCTCGCCGCTGCGCTACCTCGAACTCGGCATGAATCCGGAGTGGCTGCGCTACTACATCGCAGCCAAGCTGAATGCGCGGGTCGAGGACATCGACTTCAACCCCGACGACTTTGTTGCGCGCGTCAACAGCGACCTGGTCGGCAAATACGTGAACATCGCCAGTCGCGCAGCCAACTTCCTGGTGAAGCATTTCGACGGCCAGGTGCTCGATCCGCGTGCGCTGCCCGCCTGGGCCACCCTGAACGCGCAAGCCGTGTCCGATGACATCGCTACCTGTATCGAGGGCCGTGAATATGGGAAGGCGCTGCGCGCAGCCATGGAATTCGCCGACCGCGTCAACCAGTACTTCGACGCCGAGAAGCCCTGGGACATGGCGCGAGACCCCGCGCGGCGCGAGGCGCTCCATGTGGTCTGCTCGGTGTGTCTTGCCGGCTTTCATGCGCTCACCATCTGGTTGAAACCCGTGCTGCCCGCCCTCTCGGCTCAAGCCGAGGCCTTCATGGGCTGCGCGCCGCTCGCGTGGTCTGACCTGAACCACCCTCCTGTACGCATCCAGCGCTACGAGCACCTCATGGCCCGCGTCGATCCCAAACTGCTCGACGCACTGTTTGAACCCCCTGAGGCTTCCACGTCCGCTCCCGCTGCCAAAGCCAGCAAGGGGGCCGCGGGCAGCGCTCAGGCAACCGACACCGCAAAGGCGAAACCGGCCAGTGCTGGGGCATCCAAAGCCGGGCCCGGCCCGGCTGGCCGAGAAGGGGTTGACAGCGGCCCGATTTCCATCGACCAGTTCATGAACGTCGATCTGCGCATCGCACGAATCGTGGAAGCGAGCGCGGTGGAGGGCTCTGACAAACTGATCCGACTCGCGCTCGATCTCGGCGAGGGGAGGCTTCGCAACGTCTTCTCAGGTATCCGCTCAGCCTATGATCCTGCTCAACTTGTCGGGCGCCACACGGTGGTTGTCGCCAACCTCGCCCCACGCAAGATGAAATTTGGCATCTCTGAAGGCATGGTATTGTCGGCTTCATGGGACGATCCCTCACAAGGGTCAGGCATTTTTCTGCTGGGTGCCGATACCGGCGCGCAGCCCGGAATGCGGGTGCGCTGACCTTCGCACGGGGCCCGCAAGGGGCCTCTCATCTGGCCGCGCAGCCGGTTTTATGAGCCAGCGCAATTTCCGCTTCCGGCCGCGGCTCGCCGATTCGATGCGTGGGTATCGCGCCTCGGACCTGCCCGCTGATATCGGCGCAGGCATCACGGTCGGCATCGTCGCGCTCCCGCTTGCCATGGCCTTCGGTATCGCCTCCGGCGTGCGTCCCGAGCAGGGGCTCTTCACCGCCATCATCGGCGGCTTTCTCATCTCCCTTCTAGGCGGCTCAAAAGTGCAGATCGGCGGCCCCGCCGGCGCCTTCGTCGCGCTCCTCTACGCCATCGGCGAGCGCTACGGCATTGCCAACCTGCTGATCGCCACCTTCATGGCCGGTGTGCTGCTCTTTCTGATGGGCGCGTTCAAGCTCGGATCGCTGGTGCGCTTCGTGCCGGTCTCGATCATCGTGGGCTTCACCAACGGCATTGCAGTGGTGATTGCCCTGCATCAGGTCAAGGATTTCCTCGGCCTCGCGATCGACAAGATGCCTGCCAATTCCATGTCGCAGATCCACGCGCTCGGCTCCAGTCTGCACACCATCAACCCCGCGGCAGTCGCCATCGGTGTGGCCACGCTCGCCATCATCATCATCTGGCCAAAGCCATATCGGGCGGTCACGCCCGGCTGGCGGCGCTGGCTCGCGCGTGCGCCTGGAACCATTGCCGCGCTGGTGTTTGCCACCGTCGCAGTCAAGCTCTTCGGACTGCAGGTCGACACGGTGGGCAGCCGCTTCGGCGGCATTCCTCAGGGGCTCCCCGCCTTCGCGCTCCCCGCCTTCGACTGGCAGACCGCGCAGAACCTGGTCGCGCCTACCGTGGCCATCGCACTCCTGGGCGCAATCGAGTCGCTCCTCTGCGCCCGCATGGCCGACACCATGATCGACGATCGCCACGACCCGAATCAGGAACTGATGGCCCAGGGCGTGGCCAACTTCGTCGTGCCCTTTTTCGGCGGCATCGCCGTGACCGGCACCATTGCGCGTACGGTCACCAACGTGCGAAGCGGCGCACGCTCCCCGATCTCGGGCATCGTTCATGCGCTCACGCTGCTGGCCATCGTGCTGCTGGCCGCACCGCTCGCAAGCGATATCCCCATGGCTGCGCTTGCCGGCATTTTGTTGTTCGTGGCCTGGAACATGGGCGAGTGGCGAGCCTTCCCGCAACTGCGCCAGTTCACCATCAACTACCGACTGGTGATGCTCGCCACCTTCTTTCTCACGGTGATCTTCGATCTCACGGTGGCAGTGGAGGTGGGGCTGGTGCTCGCAAGCCTGTTCTTCATTCTCCGGATTGCCTCGGTCACCCACGTCGAGGCACTGGAATTGCCACCGCGCGCAGCGCTGACGCCCACCATTGAAGGCTTTCGGCTGTTCGGATCGCTCTTCTTTGGCTCGGTCAACCGGCTCGAGCCTCTCCTTGATCCGGCCCGACCGCTTGCCGACATCACCTTGCTCGATCTGCACCAGCTCATCAACCTCGACACCACCGGCCTGGATGCGCTCCAAAGTCTGCAGCGCATGCTGGACAAGCACGGCAAGCGTCTGATGATCGTTGGCGCCAACACGCAGCCGCTCTCCCTCATGCAGCGAAGCGGTTTTGCAGCAAGTCTGGGACCCGATGCGCTGTTCGACACACTGGAGGCGGCGCTGGCCTCGGTCTCGCCCCCCGAAACCCCGGACGCGCCACCCGGGAAGTCAACGAACGCAGCCTGACCTTGGTCAGAGACCGCCCTTAGCGAATCGCGACCAGACCGACCTTCGCCATCCACGCTGCCAGCCGTTCGGCCTGCAGACGATCGATATCGAGCAAGGCCGCCCACTCGCCGATGGTTGGGGCGTTTGCCTCGTCTCTGGGCAGCACCTCCCATGCACGTGCAACAGCCGCTGCATCGGGCAGCCAGCCGTCGGCAAACCGCCACATCGAGAGCTCGCGAAGACCGCGCGCCCCAGGTCCGGTCGCGCTGTCGCGATGGAGACGCGACTGCAACGCAAGACAAGCGCTGGGGTAGTGCGCAAACATTTCCAGCGGATTGGGCATGCCCGGTTCGCCACGAGGCGCTGGCGCAACGCGTGCCCGGCACAGGGCAAGCCGCTCTCGCTGCTCGGCCCACAGCGCCTGGTACCGGGGCAACACACGCGACCAGTCGAACTGTTCGCGTACGCGCGTACGCCCACTCTCCCCCATCCGCATTCGAAGCGCCGGGTCTGCAGCCAGACGGGCGATCGCGGTGGCGCAGGCATCGATGTCGACTGCCACCAGCGTGTGCGCATAGGCCACATAGCGGTCGTAGTTGAGACGCCCGTCCCGGTAGCCCTCGATCAGCGCAGCTGCACCCTGGGCGTTGGCAGGCTGCAACGTGGGAACGAGGAAGCCGTCCTCACCGTCGCGGACGGTCTCCCGATAGCCATCCCAGTCACTCACCACCACCGGAAGGCCGGCCGCCATCGCCTCCACCGGTGTGAGCCCAAAGGTCTCCTGAATATTGTCGGAGAGCGAAACAAAAAGATCGGCTGCCCGATAAGCCCACTGCGTGACCCCGGGTTCACGCCCATCCACCCGATCAACGCGAATACCGGCCGCGAGAGCCGCTTCATCAAAACTTTTGCGGATGGCTTCGTTGGCAAACCAGCCGCATTCGAGAATCCGGATACGCTGGCCACTGGAGGCGGCCGCCCGCGCGCAGGCAAGATACATGGCCAGCGGATTGGCCTTGGCGTGCAGGCTCAGTCGACCCACGAACAACACGACCACATCGTCATCGACAAATCCGTGCTGCGCGCGCGCTTCGCGCCGCTCTCGCTCACCCGCCGAGAAGTCGGCCGCATGCACCCCCAACGGAATCACGGGCAGCATGGGGAGTTCGGGCGCCACCGCAACCCCCAGGCGCGACGCAAGAAATTCTGTTTGCGCCCGCCAGATGAACTCCACCGCGCGGCGCACCGATTGCGAGGTGCACACGAGCGCATCATGCGCCGCGAACGGACCGGCCACATAAGCCGCGATCTGCCGCATGACCGCATCCGAACTGATGGTGTGGGTCACGCCGCAGAGCGCAAACGACGCCACGCCATGCGCCTGGCGGCTGCGCTGCCAGCCGAGCGCATCGCTTACCGGCGCCGGATAATGAAGCACGCCAAGCTCACCCCACGCGGCCGGCTGATCGGCGGCAAGCCTGCGCACGGGATGCGACCAGCCCATGCGCTCGAGCGCCGCGGCCACAAATTGCGAATCGTTGCCGGCTGGCGTCACGACATCGAGCGGGCGCGCGACGCTGGCACGATAGGCCTCAACGAAGCCGCGTAAAAACCCATGCCCCGCCGACTGTCGGCCCATGAGGCGCTGCGATCCGGTATCGATCGCGTCGGCGGCGAGGAACAGCGCGGGCGGTGTGAAGGCTGTCATCGAAGCGATGCGCAAACGCCCGCCAGGTCAGTCGGGCTTGCGCAACACCGCTGAAATGATGTGCGAGGTGCCGACATGGGCAGATCCCTCAGCCAGTTCGGCATCACAGTCGCGCGACTCGAGCACCGACCAGCCAGGGAATGCCTCGCCCAGGAGGCCAAGGGTATAGAGGTTCTCCGCCACACCCGGGCCGCCCGTTTTATAGGCCAGTTGCCGCATCCCGTAGCCCTCGATCACAAGCAGCCCACCCGGCCGAAGCGCCTGCCGAAAGCCCTCGAAGATCTGCGAACGAAGCGACGGATCGGCGAACTGGAAAAATATCGCCACGATCAGATCGGCCGGGGTTCGGTCCCAAGGCCAGTGCGCAATATCGGCACAACAGAGCGCGAGCGAACCGCCCGATGGTGAGTCAAACCGGGCCCGCAAGCCTGGCAGCGAGGCATCGTCAGCGCCCGCGGGCGCCCGCTCGATGAGTCCGTTTGCGCGGGCGTGGGCCGCCGCATGTTCCACCCCCACGTCGGCCACATCAAAGGCCGTTGCGTGCAGGCCCAGCGAGGCGAGCCAGACACCGTTTCGCCCGTCACCATCGGCCGGGCACAGCACCCGGCTACCCGCCGGCAGACGAGAACGCTGCGCAGCGAGCCAGCCGTTTGGCTCGGCGCCAAACAGCATGCCCTCGGCGGACGAATAGCGATTGTTCCAGGTTGTGCGGGGGTCTTTGAATCCGTTCATGGCGGAGCGGATGCTACCACCTTGGCAGCGGGGGTGAAGAGGCCCTCGTCCCGGCATCGGGCTGGAGACGCGCGGGCCGCTGTCAACGATTCGGACTTGACGCGCACCCTGCCGGGCTTGACGATGCGAAGCACTCCGGAGACTTCGCCATGAACCTGCATCGCATGCTTCAACAACGTGAGGCCGATTCGCGCCCGATCCGTGTTGCCCTGATCGGCGCGGGCAAGTTCGGCTCAATGTACCTGGCCCAGGCGCAGCGTACGCCAGGCATCCATCTTCTGGGCGTGGCTGACCTGTCACCCGCCCGCGCAAAGAAGGCGCTTCGCCATGTGGGCTGGGCCGCCGAGCGGCTCACCGCGCGGTCGGCGGCCGACGCCGCCCGCCGCGGCACCACCTGGGTGACCGACAACACGATGGCACTGATCGCAAGCCCGGAGGTCGATGTGGTGATTGACGCCACCGGACATCCCGCCGCCGGTATCGCGCATGTGCTGGCCTGTTGCGACCATGGCAAACATATCGTGATGGTCAACGTCGAGGCCGACGCGCTCGCCGGACCGCTGCTTGCCCGCAAGGCGCGTGAAGCGGGCATCGTCTACTCGCTCGCCTATGGCGACCAGCCTGCGCTGATCTGCGAAATGGTCGACTGGGCCCGAACCGCAGGTCTGGAAGTGGTCGCAGCAGGCAAAGGAACCAAGTACTTGCCCGCCTACCACCAGTCCACACCCGATACCGTGTGGAAACACTACGGCCTCTCGGCGGACGACGCCAAGCGCGGCGGCATGAATGCGCAGATGTTCAATTCGTTCCTGGATGGCACCAAGTCCGCCATCGAGATGGCAGCGGTGGCCAATGCCACCGGACTCATTCCGTCGCCCGGCGGCCTTCAGTTCCCGCCTTGCGGCGTGGATGATCTGGCGCGGGTTCTGCGCCCGGCGAGCGCGGGCGGGCAGCTTCACCACCGCGGCCAGGTCGAGGTGATCTCGAGCCTGGAGCGCGACGGCCGGCCGGTGTTTCGCGATCTTCGCTGGGGTGTCTATGTGGTGTTCGCTGGTGCCGATGACTACGTACGCCGCTGCTTTCACGAATACGGTCTGATCACCGACGCCACCGGCGAGTTTTCAGCGATGTACAAGCCCTACCACCTGATCGGGCTCGAGCTCGGGGTGAGTGTGGCCTCGGTGGGGCTGCGCGGCGAACCCACCGGCTGTGCACAGGCCTGGCACGGTGATGTGGTTGCGACCGCCAAGCGCGATCTCAAGGCTGGCGAAACACTGGACGGCGAGGGCGGCTTTACAGTTTACGGTCGATTGATGCCCGCAGCCGATTCCCTGGCGGTGGGCGGACTGCCGCTCGGGCTCGCGCATGGCGTGACACTGAAGCGCCGGGTCGCAGCGGGCGCGCCGGTACGCTGGGCCGATGTCACGATCGACATGCGGTCGCAGGCGGTGAGGTTTCGCCGCGAGATGGAAAAAAGCTTCGCGCAGTCACGCGGCTAGCGCGCCCGCCCCCCGACGCCGCTCAGATCATTCGGAACGCCGCAATCGCCACCAGCGTCGGCACGAAGGCTGCGGCAAACAGTCCGCCCGCGCCGATCTCTTCGTTATCGAAGCGGCTCTTCAGAATGGAGTAGCCCGCGGGGTTGGGTGCGTTGGCAATGACCGTGAGACCCCCGCCGGTCACCGCGCCGGCGACCAATGAAAGCTTGAATTCATCGGTGAGCCCCTCAACCAGCGAGCCCAGGTAGGTGAGCGCCGCATTGTCGGTAATGGCAGTGAGCGCTGTGGCCCCGTAATACACCGCGGTCGGGCTCATTGCCGACAGCGCGGGCTGCAGCCACCACTGTTGCTGACCACCCAGCACCACAAGCCCTGCGAGAAAAAACCCGACCATCATCCCCTCGCGAAGGATCAGTCGGTCCTGCCAGCGGTTGTACGCGGTCACGATTCCCAGGAAGAACAGGAAGAGGCCCATGAACACCACCGCATGATGCGCAGCCAGCACCACCCCCACCAGGAACAGGATGTGCGTGATGACCAGCGCCACGGGAATGCGGTTTTCATCATCGCGCTTTTCAATCAGGGGAATGCGCGAGAGTTCTGATCGGAAGATCAGCGTGAGCGCGAGCGCGTTGATGATGACCGCAACCGCAGAGCGCCAACCCAGGTTGGTGATCATGAACATCAGATCCCAGTTCCAGGTTGCAGCCACCATCAAAACAGGGGGGGCGGCATAGGGCGTGAGCGTGCCGCCAATTGAAACATTTACAAACAGCACCCCCAGCGTGAGGTATTTCAGCCGGTTCGACAGGCCAGGGTTGTAAAACCGCTCACGAAGCAGGAGCGCCGCCAGCGTCATGGCGGCAGGCTCAGTGATGAACGAGCCCAGCAGCGGCAGCAGCGACAGCGCCACGAAGAAGGTCGAGACCTGCCTGTGCATGGGCAGCATTTTCGCAACCACATCCACACACCCAAGCGACACCTTGAGAATGGGTCGGCTCGCTGCAATCACCATGATCACAAACACGAACAGGGGCTCGGTGAAGTTTCGGCTGTTCAGGTACTCGAGCGATTGTTGCGGCCCGACCGCCACCGCCATGAACGCAATCAGAACCAAAGCCCAGAATCCGAATACCGCCTCGACCTCACCCAGCAGATGAAAAATGCCGGCGTGCGCGGGATGGCGGTGCGCAAGTTTCTCGAATAACTTGACGGAAAACGTGTGAAGAACCGCGACGGCGAAAATGATCGCTGCCACGATCTGGACCGTAGTGGGATTCAAGGCTGGCTCCGGTGTCGTGTGCTGTTGGTGTGGGGGTCAGGCGCCGAAATAGCGTTCGAAGTTCGCCGCCATCGAGGCCTCGATTCTGGTCTTGTAGGTGGAAAAAAGAAAGCCGAGCTTCGCTTCCAACCTGAGGGAGTCGGAGTTGATGCGCAGCACACCTGACAGCCCGCTTCGGGAAAACACCAGATCGTTGCCGTGCCAGTGTGAAGCGACACCATAGTCGGTCTGCATCTCGTCGGCCAGACGCTGCGCGACCGCGCGCGCGGCGTCTAGCCCGAGCGCGTGCGGCCGCTCGAAGGTGAGCTCGGCCATCAGAGGCTGACCCGCGTGGGAAGGGGCTGCCCCGCGGCGAACGCGAGCAGGTTCTCGGCCGCCAGCATGGCCATGCCAACGCGCGAGCTCCGGGTGGCGCTGCCAATGTGCGGAGTCAGGGCCACATTGGAGAGCGTGAGCAGTTCCGGGTGGAGTGCGGGTTCGTTTTCAAACACATCGAGCCCGGCGAACGCCGGACGGCCGGCGCGAAGCGCGCGCACCAGCGCAGCATCGTCAACGACGCCACCTCGGGCAATATTGACCAGCGTGGCGCCGGGCTTCATCAGAGCGAGCTCGCGCGCGCCGATCAGATGATGGGTCGCGGAGCTGTAGGGTACGACCAGCACCACATGATCAGCACGCTCGAGCAACTGCTCGAGCGGCACCCGCTCGGCGCCCAGTTCACCCTCATTGGCTGCGGGGCTCCGGTTTGTGTAGAGCACCTTCATTTCGAAGCCGCGGGCCCGGCGGGCGATTGCAGACCCGATCCGGCCCATGCCCACGATGCCCAGCGTCGAGCGCCACAAATCTGCACCCAGAAACTGATCGAAAGCCCAGCGCTTCCAGTGGCCGGCACGCAGCCAGTGCTCGGACTCGCAGACCCGGCGCGCGGCCGACATGAGGAGCGCCCACGCCATATCGGCAGTGGCTTCGTTCAGCACATCGGGCGTGTTGGTGACCAGAACACCGCGTGCCGAGCAGGCGTTGAGATCAATATGGTTGAACCCGACCGAGCCGGTGGCAACGATCGCCAGACGGGGGGCTGCCGCGAGCAACTCGGCATCGACCCGATCGGAGGTGACCACGAAGAGTGCGTCCTTGTCGGCGACCCTCGCGAGCAGTTCCGCCCGCGACCACTCAGCGTCCGACTGATTGGATTCCACCTCGAAATGAGGCAACAGGCGCTCGAGGACCTCATCGAAGATCTGTCGGGTGATCAGCAGTTTGGGCTTCATGATCGAAACGGAAGAAAGGGATCTGTTGATCATACCGCCCGAGGAGACCACGCCCCAGCGAAGACCGCTCAGGCCGCTACGTATCGGCGGATCATCTCGGCGCTCTCGCGCCAGTGTGTCTCGAGTGCCGCTTGCGCGGCCAGATCGCGCGCGAGCACCGCCGACAGCGTGTGGCGGTTGGACAGATAGAAGTAGCCCTGCGAGGCGATCGAGAGATATAGCTGCGCAGGGTCGACACCGGCGCGAAACACGCCGTCCCGCTCGCCACGCTCGATCAGGCCACCGAGCAGCCCCACCACCGGCGAGACCAGCTCGCCCAGCTGCGCCGACCGACGCAGGTGCTTCGCCTTGTAGAGGTTTTCGGTATTGAGGAGGCTGATGAATTCGGGGTGGTCGACATAGTAGCGCCATACAAAGCGGCAAAACCGCTCAAGCGCTGCCAGGGGATCCGCCTCATCAAGCCTGAGCGCGCGCTCGGCCTCGCGGAGCGCCGCATAGACGGATTCGAGCGCCGCACGGAACAGCTCTTCCTTGCTGCCGAAGTAGTAGTAGAGCATGCGCTCGCTGCTTCGTGCCCGCTGGGCAATGCGCTCACCGCGAGCCTCCGACAATCCGTGGCGTGCGAATTCAATGACCGCCGCGTTCAGGATGCGGGAACGCGTTGCCTCGCGGTCGCGACGACGCGGCGACTCGGCGGAAACGGGCTCAGTGCGCAATCACCGGCACCTCGACAGCAGGCGGCGTATTGCGGCTGCGCTGACAGCGCACGATGCCGTCTATCATCACCATGCCCACCCCGGGGATGTCACCCAGGCGGATGCTGTCCAGCAGATCGGTGCCGGCCGAATGCTGTGCCTTGTCCATGAACACAAAGTCGGCCGGCCGGCCCACCTCGATCAGTCCCTGTGGCAGTGCGCGCATGCGCGAGATGTTGCCGGTGGCAAAGCCGAATACGATCTCGGCAGGAATGTCGGCCATGCTCGCGATGAGCGCGATCAGCCGCAGCATGCCCAGCGGCTGCACGCCCGAGCCCGCAGGCGCGTCAGTGCCCAGAATCACCCGGTGCGGGCACTTGAGCTCCATCGCATGACGGGCCGTGAGGATCGCGATCCGTTCGTTACCGTTATGCACGATTTCAAGCGCCCGGCTGCTTTTTTCGCAAAGCGTGCACACCGACTTGTAGGAGAGCGAGGTGTGGCCGCCGTTCACATGCCCGATGACATCGGCATCGGCCTCCAGCACCACATGCTCGTCGATCAGCCCTGAACCCGGAATGGAGGGACCACCCGTATGGATCGTGCTCTGGATGCCGTGACGGCGCGCCCAGCCCACCATTTGCGCGGCTTCATCACCCGCTTTGACCGACCCCAGGCCGATTTCACCCAGGAGTCGAACGCCGGCCGCCGCGAGGTCGATGAAGTCCTGCTCGACCATGCCTTTTTCAATGACTGGCGCACCGGCCAGCACCCGCACCCCACCGCCGACGCCGGCAGCCCGCATCCCGTCAAACGCCCGCTGTGCCGTGATTGCAAGCGCCTTCACGCCGATGATGTCCTTGGGGCGTCCGGGCAGGTGAACCTCGCCCGCCGAGATCATGGTCGTGACGCCCCCATGCATGCATGACTCGATCCAGCCCAGCTGATTCTGACGAGGGGTCCAGTCACCGAAGACCGGATGCGTGTGCGAGTCGATCAGCCCGGGTGCCACCGCTGTGCCCTGGCAGTCGATGACGCGCTTCGCACCACCGGTATCGCAGTCTTTCTCGCGACCCACGGCAGTGATGACGCCGTCATCGATCACGATGGTGTCCGCATCGAGAATCGGGCGATCGATATCGCCCGAGAGCATCAGTCCGACGCGCCGGATCACGACCTTGCCCGACCGCTCGACGATTGCTGCTGTTGCCATGAAAAACTCTCCGCCGAAAGAATTGAATCAGACCCTGTGCGAGCGACCGTTTCTGCGCTCAGCGCAAACCGTCTTCGCCCTTGATCTCATGCTTTTGCAGACCGCCGATACGGGGCAACGGTCGACCGCTGTCGGTGACCGCCACCGCCACCAGAATCTCGCCTGCGCGCGGCGCGTCGGCCACCCGCGCCTCGATCGCGTCAAAATGGCTGCGGACAAACGCGGCATCCTTGTGGCCGAGCGGCACATCGATCGGCGTACCCGGCCCGCCCGATTTTTTTGCCGACGGCACCAGTGCAGCCCCCTTCTGAACCGCCTTTCTGAGCGGCGCACCCAGCTTGGGATGGAGAATGGCTGCGGCATGCTCGAGTTCACCCGCTTCGCCCACCACCGCCGCCTTGCCGTAGCTTTCCGCAGCCTCGGGGGCAATGCCCAACGCCTGCACGCAGCGCTCGCCCAGCAGCCCGCCGAGCTCGTCACCGATGGCGATCAGTTCATCAAGCGACTCGCTGTAGCGGCCGGCATAGGGATTGGCAATCACCGCGATCGCGAGCGCGCGACGCGTGGGCGGTGACACGTCCCGTCCCATCTCGCGACGCGTTTCCTCGACACTCACGACGAGCTTTCGAATCTGTGCAGACATCAACGTTCTCCCTGTCGGTTCATCCGCGGTGGGGGTACACCCCTACACCGCAAGATATTGCGCGCGGACGTCGTCGTTGGCGCGCAGTTCGTCCATGGATCCCTGAAACCGGATCCGTCCTTTTTCGATGATGTAGGCACGATCGCCTACCTCCTGCGCAAAATGCAGGTTCTGCTCCGACAACAGCACGGCCACGCCCTGCCGCTTCAGTTCCGCAATTGCACCCGCCATCTGATCCACGATCACGGGGGCCACGCCCTCCGAGGGTTCGTCGAGCAGGATGCACAGAGGGTTTCCCATCAGCGTGCGCGCAATCGTGAGCATCTGCTGTTCGCCACCGGACATCCGGCCGCCCGGGCGGTCAGGCATTTCGGCGAGATTGGGGAAAAGTTTGCCGATTTTTTCAAAGTTCCATGAGGGCACACCGGTACGTGCCGGTTGTCGGCCGACTTCCAGGTTCTCGAGGACCGTGAGCTCGGTGAAAATGCGCCGCTCTTCGGGCACATAACCCAGGCCGCGCCGCGCGATTTCAAACGACTGCTTGCGTTCGATCGCCTCCCCCATGAATCTGACCGACCCCTCGCGCGGTCGTACCAGCCCGGCAATCGACTTGAGCGTGGTGGATTTGCCCGCGCCGTTACGGCCAAGCAGCACCACCACCTCGCCTGCCCGGACATCGAGCGAGACATCGAACAGGATGTGGGCCTGTCCGTAAAAGGAATGAATGCCTGACACCTCGAGCATCGGGGCGTTGGCGGTGATCGCTGAAGCTTGCATGGCTGTCATCGGACTTGCTCTCAGTGTTCGGCCCGCGAGCCCAGGTAGACGCGCTGCACCTCAGGATCGGCGCGCACCGCCTCGGGTTCGCCCTGCGCGATCAGCACACCACGGTTCAACACCATCATCCGGTCGGCATGGCGAAACACCACATCCATGTCATGCTCGGTAAAGAGCACGGCCACGCCTTTCGCACGCACCAGTTCGGCGGTGAGCGCCATCAGTTCGAGACGCTCGCGCGGACCCATTCCGGCCGTAGGCTCATCCATCAGCAGCAACTTGGGATCATTGGCCAGCGCAATCGCGAGCTCGAGCCGCTTGAGGTCGCCATAGGCGAGCACCGAACAGGGGCGCTCGGCCTGCGCGTTCATGCCCACGCGCTCAAGGAGCGCATTGGCCTCATCGACAAAGGCTTCGGCCGCCGGGCGCCAGCCCCGCGCGATCATGCGGTGGTGAGACAGGAGCGCCATCTGCACGTTTTCGCGCACCGTCATGGAGGAAAACGTGGCGGTGATCTGGAAGGTGCGCCCCACGCCCATGCGCCACACTTCGCGCGGCGCAAGCCCGACAATCTCGCGACCGCCGAGGCGGATCGAACCGGTATCGGGCCGCAGCTGACCGTTGAGCATGTTGAAGCAGGTGGACTTGCCCGCCCCGTTGGGGCCGATCATGGCGAGGAGCTCACCCGCCGCCACATTGAAGGACACCTGATTGACCGCGCGCACGCCGCCAAAGGCCTTGGACAGTCCGGTCACCTCGAGAAGCGCGCTCATCGTGCACCTCCGGCATCGCGCTCTGGCATCAGGCGCTCGCGAACAAAGCCCGCGATGCCCTGCGGAAAGGCGAGCACCAGGGCAAGGATGATGAAGCCGAGGAGCGCACGCCAATAATCGGTCTGCCGCGCCACCGTATCCTGAAGCCAGGTGAAGGCAGAGGCGCCCACCAGCGGGCCCGCCAGCGTCTGGATGCCGCCCAGGAGCACCATGACCAGGCCGTCGATCGATCGCCCGACGCCGATCACTTCGGGGGAGATGCTGCCCTTGGAAAACGCAAACAGCGCGCCCGCCAACCCGCAGACAAGGCCGGCCAGCACAAAGCCCGCCCAGTGGACGCCCACGGCGTCGATACCGATTGCATCGGCCCGAAGGCGCGAGTCACGCACCGCGCGCATCGCGTAGCCGAAGGGTGCCATCAGCATCCGTCGCAGGAGCAGCACGCCCGCCACGGTGAGCGCAAGCGTGAAGTAGTAATAGACCCACTTCTGCGAAAGCCAGGCCGCAGGCCAGACGCCCACCACGCCATTGGAACCGCCGGTGACCTCGTCCCACTGGAACATGATCGACCAGACAATCTGGGCAAACGCGAGCGTGAGCATGGCCAGGTACACCCCGGACAGACGCACGCAGAACCAGCCGAAGATGAGCGCACCGAGCCCCGCCACCCATGGTGCGAGCAAGAGCGCAGCCTCCATCGGCATGGCAGCGAGCTTGAAGAGGAGCGCCGCCCCGTAGGCACCCAGGCCGAAATAGGCGGCATGACCGAAGGAGTGCATGCCGCCCGGACCCATGATGAAGTGCAGGCTCGCAGCAAACAGCACCGCGATCAGAATGTCGATCATCAGCACATTGATGAACGGCATCCGCAGGCCTGCAAGCGGCACCAAGAGAAGCAGCACCAGCACCAACCAGCCGAACCGCTTGAGAAGCGGCGTGGCGGGCCTGAGCGGCGCTTCGATCTCGGCAGCATTGCGTGTGGCGGCAGCGGGTTTCCCGAGCAGCCCCCAGGGACGCCAGATCAGCACCGCCGCCATCACCAGAAACTCCACCACCAGCGTCATGCGCGAGAGGGAAAAACTGAAGCCTCCAATCGACACCTGGCCAATGGCAATGCAGAGCGCTTTGATCTCGGCGATCAGAAGCGCCGCCAGGAACGCGCCCGGCACGCTCCCCATTCCACCCACCACGACCACCACGAAGGCGTCGCCGATCGCAGCCAGATCGAGGAACTGGTTGGCGGGCTCACGCGGCAGCTGCAGCGCTCCCCCGAGCCCGGCGAGAAATGCACCCAGCATGAACACGCCGGTAAAGAGCCAAGCCTGGTTCACACCGAGCGCGCCCACCATTTCGCGGTCCTGTGTGGCCGCGCGGATCAGAACGCCCCAACGCGTCCGCATCAGCACCCACCAGAGCACGGCGAGCACCAGCGGTCCAATGAAAATCAGCACCAGATCGTATTGCGGAAACTGCCGGCCCATGATCTCGATCGAGCCCTTGAGGCCCGGCGCGCGGGGGCCCAGCAGATCCTCCGGCCCCCAGATCATCAGCACCGCATCGCGGATCACCAGAACAAGCGCGAAAGTGGCCAGAAGCTGAAGCAGCTCGGGCGCCCGGTAGATGCGGCGCAGGAGCACCAGTTCGACCACCAGTCCGATGAGCGCCACGACCGCAGCAGCGATCAGCATGGAGGCCCAGAAGCCAAGCGGCGTGCTGCCGATTTTCCCAACAATCGAATAGGCGAGATACACGCCCAGCATGTAGAACGAGCCGTGCGCGAAGTTCACGATTCGCGACACGCCGAAGATCAACGAGAGTCCGGCCGCGATCAAAAACAGGCTGGACGCGCTGGCCAGACCGTTCAACATCTGCACGAGCAGTGCGGAAAGCGTCATGAGTGGTTAACCCGGAAAAACACGCCGAGCCGAGGCGACTGCGGGCCGCCGACCCCGTCATTGCCTGCGATGACGGGATCGGCGACGTGACTGCGGGATGCGGCGCGGGCTCAGTCCTTGGGCCGCATGCCGGCAACCTCGGCATCCGACGGCTGGAACTGCGCGCCATCGGCATAGCGGAAGTCGCGCATCGTGCCGCGGCCATTGCGAACCGTGGTGCGGCCCACATAGGCGCCCATCGTCGATTGATGGTCCTGGGGGCGGAACAGCACTTTGCCGACCGGTGAGTCGAACTGCAGGCCCCGGAAGGCCGTGATCAACTTTTCGGTATCGGCGCCGCCCGCTTTGGCGAGGCCCGCGCCCACCGCCTTCAGCGTGGCATAGCCCACGAGCGAGCCCAGGCGCGGATAGTCCTTGAACCGCTTCTGATAGGCATCGACAAACGCCTTGTGCTCGGGCGTGTTGATCTGGTCCCAGGGATAGCCCGTGACCAGCCAGCCTTCCGGCGCCTCGTCTTTCAGCGGATCGATGTACTCGGGCTCGCCGGTGAGCAGGCTCACCACTTCACGGCCCTTGAAGAGCCCGCGGGTATTGCCCTCGCGCACAAACTTCGCCAGGTCGGCGCCAAACAGCACGTTGAAGATGGCATCGGGTTTGGCATCGGCAAGCGCTTGCACCACCGCACCAGCATCAACCTTGCCCAGCGCCGGCGCCTGCTCGACCACGAACTCGACATCGGGCTGCAGCTTTTTCAACAGCGCCTTGAAGCTGGCCGCCGCCGACTGCCGTACACGATTGAAAGAAATCCGATGGCCAGAACGGGAGCAAGGAGTACCGCTTCAACCGTCACCG
>RFXC01000331.1 GCA_009921765.1 Betaproteobacteria bacterium
ATCGCACCCGCTGGCACGCCGCCCGCCATCATCGAGCGGATTCATGGCGCGGTCGTGAAAGCGCTTGCTGCGCCGGATGTCCGCCAGCGCTTGAACGAACAGGGGGTCGAGGTGGTGGGGAGCAGCGCGGCCGAATTCGGGGCGTGGCTGCAGAAGGAAACCAGCCGCTGGGGCCGGGTGATTCAGGAGCGGAGAATCACGGTTGACTGACCGGCAGCGCCACCCCGGCGGCGCCTGCCAGTTCGGTGAGCTCCTTCCAGACCTGATCGTTGACCTCAACCAGGCCGCGCGCCTGGGCCCGGGCGCGCGCGCGGGCCCGGCGTTCGCCGGGGAGCAGCACTTCATCGGCGCCCTGCGCTCGGGGCATGGACTTGAGCGTGCTGACCAGCTCGGCGACATGGGCCGGATACCCTGCACTCAGTTCGCCGAAAGCGTTGATCCGGGCCAGCATCAGCATGGCGTTCTGCCCATGACGCGGCCGGTCTTTGGCGTGAACGAAGGGCGCAGTGATCGGGTTGCCCGCTACCAGGCTGGTCATCATTTCAAACATCAGCGCAATGCCCGCGCCCTTGGGCCCAGAGACGGGCAGGGGCGTGACCGCCTGATGGGGGTCGGTGGTGGGCACACCCTGCGCATCAAGCACCGAATCCGGAGGCAGGGTCTTGCCCAGGCGGCGTGCCTGGCGCAGTCGCCCGTTCGAGACGTCGGTCGTGGCCATGTCGAGTACCACCGGTTCGCCATTCGGACCTGGCGCGGCCATCACCAGCGGGCCGGTGGTGGCCGCCGCACGGCCGGTGCCGTGGTAAGCCATGAGTGGCTGACCCGCCGTCCAGGCGATCGCGATCATGCCTTGACGGACCGCCTCCTCGACATACTGTCCCATGGCACCCGAGTGGGTCATGCGGCGGATCCAGATCATCACCGTGGGGGCATCGCGTAGCGCCCTCAGGCCTGTGGCCACGGCGAAGCGCATGGCCACGGATCCGGCCGCGCGGTGAGCGTCAACCACCCAGGGCCCGGGTGGCTCGCTGATCACCTCGGGTTGCGCTCGCGGGTCGAGGTCGCCATGGGCGATGAAGTCGATGTAGCGCGGCAGGAACGCGATGCCATGAGAAGCAACACCGCTGCGGTCAGCCCAGGAGAGCGAGTCGGCCACGGTTTGCGCGTCGGCCGCCGACATGCCGCGGGTGTGCAGCAGGGCCTGTGTGAAGGCGTGCAGGGAATCGGGGCTGAACTGAGGCATGACGATCTCGAGGGGTCAAATCGGAACAGCGAGCATGGTGTCGATCCCGAAGGAGTCGACCACCACGCTCATGCCGGTGATCCTGAAGGATCCGTTGGCGCTTGCCAGGCTCGCGTCGTAGCGCCCGACAATGTAGAGCGACGACACGCCTTCTTCATCAGACTGAAATACGGTAATTCCCGCCCGTGCAATCACACTGCCGTCGGCGGCGGCGTGTGCGCGGACATTGCTCACCTGTCGCAGGAGCCGCATTTTGCGGTAGGTGAGGGTGCCCTGCACCAGCATCGAGACCCGGTCGCGCACCATGCCATGCGAATAGCAGCTCATGATCGGCACCGGCAGCCCGAGATCAACGTTCTCGCGCGACAGAACCTCGTAGCGGCACGGGCTCTCGGCAAACAGGTTGGGCCACTCTGCAAACCGCTCCTCATCGAGCAGCGCTGCGTATTCATACAGGAACGACTCCACCTGCAGCCGCAACATCAGATCGGGCATCACGGGGCCGCTCCCATGATGCGGTGATAGAACGACCAGAAACCGCGAATCGAAATTTCCTGCGACAGATAGTCGGTGTCGCGAATCTCGCCCACGCCGCCCATCTCTAGCACTTCATGCTGACCCGGACGCCGGGTGCGGATACCCTCCTGAACCAGTCTTAGCGCCTCACCGTCTTCCAGCGAGATGTAGCCGGCGGGGCCAATGAAATTGGAAGTCAGCAGTTTGTTTTGCGTCATCTCGGGCGTGTCGGATTCGAAACCGAGATAGGTGATGTGCAGCTCGACCAGGTTGGGCCCCTTGGGCCTCAGGTGCCGGATCGCATAGGTGTTGTCGACCTGCGCCACCACCAGCGTGGGAAAGATCGACAGGATGGTGGTCTTGTAGCCGTCACCGAGGTCAAGCGGCACCTGGGTGAGTGAAGGATCAGCCATGCGCATTTCCGGGGCGAACTTGCCGGTGCCGGCGTAGGCGTCTGAAAGCGTTTTCCTGTTGCCGGCGTCCTCCTCGGTGAGGATGGAGTGATTCCAGGTGTTCTTGAGGTCTGCGTCCATTTTGATGCCGCCGCGCATAGTGGGCTGCTGCAGCCGGAACGACACCTGGAACAGATGAAGGAGCGACCCATGGTAGGGATCGCGGACATTTTCGTTGTAGAGCTTCCAGTTGCCCGGGATGCGTTGCCTCAGATAGCCCAATACCCTGGGCTTTCGCTGCACGAGGAGTCGCTGGATCTGCTCGACTGCATGGGGCCCGAGGTAGTCTTCAATGGGGGGCGTGTCGTTCGAAAGGGTGCCGAACACCAAACCGCCGAAGGTGGTGACACGCAGACAATTGAGGCCGTGGTTGCGCTTGTCAAAGTGGGGTGGCATGCCGCCCTTGCCGTTCACCCCCTTTTCCATCGGGACACCGAGCAGCTCGCCGGTGAGCGAGTAGGTCCAGAGGTGATAGGCGCAGGTATGGCGGCGGGTGTTGCCGCGCAGCTTGCTGGTGAGCTGCGCACCGCGGTGCGCGCAGCTGTTTTCAAAGGCGTGGATCGAGCCGTCATCGGCCCGGGACACCAGTACGCTCAGGTCGCCGACCCAGGTGCGGATGAAATCGCCAACATTGGGGATTTCAATCTCGAGGCACAGGTAATTCCAGACCGGGCCACGGAAAATCCGCGACTGCTCGCGAGCATACCGGTCGGTACTGGTGAACACATCAAAGGGCACGCGCGAGAAATCGGCAGCGGGCCACGGAGTGTTGGAATGGTCCGCAGAAGGCATGGCACCTCGCCGCTTTTCTCGAAGCGCTTACCGATGGGCGGTTTCGGACGGATCCGAGGCACGCTCACCCTTGGCTGCGCACTCGCGGCACAGGCCCTTGACTTCTACGCCCTGTGCAGCAAAGCCGAAGCGCTCGGCGAGTTCGGTGGTGAGGCGGCTTGCCACTTCGTGCGCAGCCTGCTCAACGACCTTGTCACAGCGCGTGCAGACCAGCATCAGCGCGTCGTGCTGGTGGTCAGGGGACGAAGCTTCGCCGTGGCTGCATGCGATGAACACATTGAGGCTGTCGACCCGATGCACCAGCTGCATCTGCATGAGGAAGTCGAGGGCGCGATAGACGGTCATGGGTGCCACACGGCCGTGTGCGTTGCGCATGTCGTCGTGCAGATCGTAGGCCTTGGCCGAGCCCCCTCTTTCGAGCAGCAGCTTGAGCACCTCGCGGCGGAGCGGCGTGAGCAGGGTCCCGCGGTCGTTGCAGAGCTGTTGCGCTTCGGCGAGCCGGCTGGCAATCAGGGCGCGCTCCGCGCGCGTGAGCGGCGCCTTGGCTGGGCTCTCCGCCGGGGCGGG
>RFXC01000332.1 GCA_009921765.1 Betaproteobacteria bacterium
GTCCTGGATGGCGGGTGAGGGAGCCAGCGCAATAGACCCGCTTGCGACCGACCGCGAGAGTGGCTCGCGCGGTTTAACCCGCTGGGCGTTGCTGAGGCGAGCGGTACAGTTGCTCGGCTGATCGAATCATCACCCATCCGGTTGCGATGTATTTGTCGCCCGATATCGGGATGCGGCCGCGGTGGGTGTGGGTGAAATACGCGGGCGCCACGAGCAGCCTGCCTGCTTTGGGCTGGATGGCTCGATCCTGGTAGTAAAACTCGGTGTGTCCGCCCTGCTCGACGTCGTTGAGGTAGGCGAGCCAGAACAACGTGCGATGCAAGGCATCGGTGCCGCGGCGCTCGGGGAAAACCTCGCAGTGCCAGTAATCGTAATTGCCGCGTCCCGCGTCATATTTCTGGACCTGAATGGGGCCGATACGGTAGAGCGACTTCATGAGCAGCGCGAGCTGCGGCTCCCCGATTTCGCTGAAATTCTGGTCATTGAGCGCCACGGCCTCACCACTCACCGGATGACGCACGGTCAATCCGATCGGGGCGATCAGCGCAAAACGGTAGCGGGCGAAATACAGGGTGAGAAAGTCGGTCAGAGCGTGTTCGAGATAGCCGACCTCCACCGCGAATTCGGCATGATCGCTCACCCGAAGATCGGTACTCAGCTTTCGATCGGGATCAAGCCCGCCCCCGGTCTGACCGGCGCGCCGGTGCGGGCTGTGTTCGAACCGCGAGATAAGGTCGGCACAAAACGATTCCTCAAGCGCCGCGTCGTAGACTTCGATGAAATCGCCGGCGGGCTGCGAGGGCCTGGCCGGCGACTGTCGGGCACGTTGCTCAGCCATGAAGTCCGAACTGATACACAGGCACCTGCAGAGTGTCTGCGAGTGTCGTGAAGTAGCTGTCCGAAAGCTGCGGCGCCTCGATTCCCGCTTGAGACGCGGCCTGCCAGCTTCCATCGATATCGCCGCGGACATAGCCCACCCAATTCACCGGTTTTGATTCGTAGCCGATCAACGCCGTGTTCATGTCGGTGGGCACGTTCTTTCGGGTCACCGAGAACGACTGGGTGGTCTCGTTCCAGAGATCTGCCGACTCCGGGACGAACTCCCAGTGTGCGGATGGCGCGTCGGCGCGGCCAATGGCCATCTTGAGCACATTGAGCGCATCGGCGGCGGTGACCTTGCCATTTCGGTCGACATCGGCCGACAGCAACTGGTAGGGCGACACGGGAAGCGGATCAGCCTCGGGCGATGGCCGCAGGTTGGGATTGCGTCCCACCGCAAGCTTGAGGGCTGCGAGCGCATCGCTTGCAGTAACGGCCTTGCTGGCCGGCATGGCACCGCCAAGTTCAAGGAGCAGCGCGGTCGCTTCTTGTGGTTGAAGCGCGTAGACGCCCAGCCGGTCCGTCACCCCCAGCCCCATCGGCGCCACTGCCCGCGCGCCCACCTCGGCGTCGATGACTTGCAACCAGGGCCGTGCGCCCGCTGCGGCATCGATCATCACGCTCCCGATCTGGTGCTCGCCCGCTGGCAGGTTTTGCGTGCCGAGATTACCCATCCAGCTCCATGAATACCCCGTGGCGCCGGTGGCGTTCGCGACGGAAGTCCAGTCAGGCCGGATTGCGCCGGCACTGGTGTCGAAGTTGAACGTCGCGCCCTGACCGAAAACGAAGTCAAACATCAGACTGCCGGTATCACCGTCGGTCCGGACCCAGAGTTCCGCGGTCATCTTGCCGCTCGCGTCGGCCTGGGCATTGCGGAACTCGATGGGCGGGCGGACCGATGGCGATCCCGGGGTGGCGTCGGATACGGTCCGGGTTTGCACGGCAATGTCATCGAGCAGCGTGTGGCTCTTCCAGTGATACGCCTTGCCGGTGGCGCCCAACGGCTCCGCGCCCACCGTCATCCTGACCACGCCTGCGCTGTCGACTGAAAACGATGCGGACTCGGGAATATTGGCAAGCCGGACGGTGGCATCGCTCCCCGCGATGGCATCGGTTCCAACATGCAGGACCACGTCTTTATTGTCCCGCTGTACCTGAAATGAACCGAAACCCAGCGCCGAGCCTGTGCCCGCAGGAATCGATACCGGGCTGGAGCCGTTTGAGTTAAAGCTCGAGTAATCATTTGGCCCATTGAAGTCGATGTAGTCGTCTCGACTGAAGTCATCGATGACGCTCTGGCCTTTGGGATTGTTGACAATGAACCCGTCATGCCCCTCGCCACCGCTCAGCCGATTGCCTGCGCCCTCGACGGTGATGCGGTCATTCCCCTCTCCGCCGCTGAGGGTGTCGCCGCCGTCGGCTGCCCGCAGATCATCATCACCATGACCGCCGTCGATTGCGTCCTTGCCGCTGCCGCCATCAACCGAGTCATCACCCGCTCCCGCCTGCACCCGTTCGTCACTTCTCGACCCGATGATCGTGTTGGCCTGTGCTGTGCCCTGGGTGGGGGCGAGCGCAGTGAACCCGAGGTTGAGGGTTTCCGTTTCGCCAGGTGTGAGGGTGATTGAGGAGGCATCCGGGGACTTGAGCATGCCCTTGATTTCAGCCTCGATGTTGAGGAGGTTGATGCGCTTGTAGGTGAGGCCGGTGTTGGCGAGGGCGTCGCCGTCCTGCATGTTGGCTTCGGTGTCGATCACCGGGTCGCCGGTTTTCTGAAGAACCGCCTTGACCTCCTCCCAGGTGAGTCGCCGACCGAGGTAGGCGTCGGCCATCTGCTGCATCAGCAGCACCGTCCCCGAGACCTCTGGGGTGGCCATGCTGGTGCCCTGGATGTAGGCGTGTCCGTTATCGAGCCAGGCCGCGCCGATCTTGTCGCCTGGCGCAACCGCTACGGTGAGCGGGCCGCGCTGGGAGAACGAGGACAGCGTATCGATGGGTCGGGGCTCGGGGAAGTCGTCGCTCTGGTTCGGGGTGCCGGGTGCGCCGGCGATGACCGAGCCGATGGACATGGCCCAGGAGTCTGAAGAGGGATAGCCCACGCCGGTGTCCTGACCGGCGCGGTCCTCGTAGGAGTTGCCGGAGGCGGCGAGCACGACGATGCCCTGCTTGGCGAGCGCCTCGAACTGCGTGTTGAGGTAGCCCTGAACGGGGGTGCTGGACCAGCTGGAGTCGCCCAGCGACATGTTGACCGATACGACGTTGTACTGCTTGCCGTTTTCGACGACCCAGTCAACGGCTTCGATGATGTCGCGACCGCTGCCCGAACCGCCGACGCCGAGCACCTTGAGGACGATCAGGTTGGCCTCGGGCGCCATGCCGAGGAAGTTGGGGTTGGAGGAGACGATGGTGCCGGCGACATGGGTGCCATGGCCACCGTCGGGGGTTTCGTTGGCATCGGCGTCGTTGGCGCCGACGAAGTCGTACTGATAGACGATGCGGTTGGCCACCATCACGCCGTTTTTCAAGCTGGCGGGGCCGAAGTCGCCGTGATCGAGATCGGCGCCGGTGTCGATGACGACGGTGGTGTAGCCCTTGCCGGTGAAGGCGGGGAACTGGGTGTGGAACTGGGCGATTTTCTGAGCGAGCCCGAGGTTAGCGTAAGGCGATGCGGCGCTCGCTGCGCTGC
>RFXC01000333.1 GCA_009921765.1 Betaproteobacteria bacterium
CGGCAGCGACCAGCTAGAACTCGATCCCACGCAGCTGTTGCAACTGGTGATCGAGCGCAATGCGCAGATCCTCATGTCGCGCATGCAGGCGAGGGCGTCGGGGCTGGTGGCCGAGGGTGAGCGCGCAGTCTACGATCCAGTGCTTTTCAGCTCGCTTCGACGTGAGGGGCGTGCGCGCCAGCGCACGGGCGACGAGATCATCACCACGCTCAACGCCCCCTCGCAAAACGAGCTCCTCGACGAAGACGTCAACTCCCTCGAGAGCGGCTTGAGGCAACGCGCGAGCACGGGTGCCGAGCTCAGCATGAGCGTGCGCTTGAATCGGCGTCGCAACAATCTCGTGCCCATGACCGCCACCCACCCCGAACAGAAGCAGGCTCTGGTGGTGTCGGTCCGGCAGCCGCTCATGAAGGGTATGGGCCGCCAGGTGGTTGAGACCGATATGGAGGTGGCGCGCCTCGACGGCGAGATCGCCTTGCTCGACTACCGTCAACAACTCGAGCGCGTGAGCGCGGAGGCGCTGACTGCCTACTGGCAACTGCAGCGCGCCCGCGAGGTGCTCACGGTGCTCGCGCGCTCGCGTGACACCTCGCGCTCACTGCTGCGGGACATCGAGTCGCGGGTCGAGGTGGGTCGGGTTGCGCCAATCGGCGCGGTAGAGGCGCGTGGTGCGCTGATGCTTCGCGAGGCCGAAATTGCCCGCACCGAGCAAAGCCTGCGAGATGCCGAGGGCCGCATCAAGGGGCTGCTGCGGGCAACCGGCGAGGAGCGCCGCCCCGAAGCGCTCAAGATCATTGCCAACACGCCGGCCCGGAAGTTCGACTATCAGCCGGATACATCGATCACGGCGATTGAGCGCGCGGTCGATCGTTGGCCGGCGGTGCGCATTGCCGCGCTGCGCCGTGATCAGTCGGTGGTCAGACTCAATTTCGCTGACAACCAGCGCCGGCCTTCGCTAGACCTGCAGGCAAGCTACAGCACATCGGGCATGGCCTACGAGTTTGGCCGGGCGTGGGAGTTCGCCCGCACCACACGGTTTCCCGACTGGTATGTCGGCGTCAATTTCGAAGTCCCGCTGGTCGGGAATCGCAAGGCCAACTCGCTTTACGAGGCCCAGGCGCTGAGGTTGAGGCAGAGCGAGGAAGAACTCAACAGTGTTCGGGCGGGCATTGCCATCGACCTTCGCGCGAGACTCGACCAGTTGATTTCCTCGCGAGGCAGGAGGCCGGGCTGAAGGACTTCCTGCCGGCCGAGAAGGCGCACGACGCCTGGGCGCTCAACGACGTCGGGACGTGCTGCTTCATCCAGGGCCAGGCGCTCGAGAAGCAAGACCGCAAGGCGGATGCGGTGGCAGCCTACAAGAAGCTGGTCGAGTCATACGGCCATGCGCAGTGCTGGGATCCCAAGGGCTGGTTCTGGCGGCCGAGTTCACCGGGCTCATTGTTCCGCGCCACGACATTCTCGTGAGTACGGGCGTGGCTGCGGCGGTCATGCAGGTGCAGACCGAGGTGGGGCGCCGTGTGAAAGAGGGCCAGCTGCTGGTTCAACTCGACGATCGGCTGCCGGCTCTCGAAGCTCACCGCCGGCGAGTCATCTTTGAAGACGAGAGCGAGCTGCGAGCCGCCCGAGATCGGGTACGAATCCTGAATCCACTCGTCGACGATTCCCGTCGAGCCTTCCTGGCGGGTGGGTCAGTCAGCCGGGAGGAACTCTCCCGCCTCGAGCTCGACCTGTCTGCCGCTCTTGCCCGCCTTGACCAACTGGCAGCGCAAAAGGTTCGGGAGAAGTCCGAGCTCGATATTGCCGACCAGGAAAAGCTCCTTCGTCGAGTGGTTGCTCCTGTGAGCGGGATCGTCACGCGGGTGGATCTCGAGTTGGGCGAGTGGGCCAAGATTGGCGAGCCGGTGCTGCAGATCGTTGATGCAGATGTCTGTTACCTGCGCGTCAACATCACTCCCATGGCGCTCAGGAAGCTGAAGCTCGACCAGCAGATTCCCATCAGTTTTGAGCCGTTGCTCAAGATTCCGCCGGTTCGTGGCCGCATCAGCTATTTGTCGCCGGGAATCGACGCAGCGAGCGGTCTGGTTGAGATTCGGGTGACCTTCCAGAATCCGGGCTGGCGGGTGCCACCGGGCGTGAAAGGCTCGATTTCCGTCGACGAAGACTGAGGCGCCCGCCTCAGTGCATTGACTGAGGCGGCACGGCGGGCGCTGGCGCCGCCTGCTCGGGTGCTACTGGCGTGGCAGACGCGTCGATGGCCCAATTGGCAGTGGCGCTCAGCCTTCGCAACAGCTGCTCGAAACCCACCAGTAGCGAGGCATTGCAGTTCAACGTGAACTGCTCGCTGCTTACCGTCTTGAAGGTGAAGGTGGTGACATCGTTCTGTCGCCCCCAGGACATGGCGCTGATCAGCGGAATACGCTCGCCGAACACGGGCTTTCTGCCTTCGCCCTCGTAAGGCTTTTCAAGCGAGACGCCCGACATTGCCTTCTGGTCCGCGAATTCGCGTGCGACCTGCGGATCGAGGGTGGGGGCGCCGAGTTCCTGCGCAAACCGCGTGCCCGCGTCAGAGCGCTGGGTGCCGATCACCTTGAGCAACTCAACCGTTAGAAGACGCGTCATGAAAAAACGCAGCTCCTGGTGGCCGGAGATGCCGATGCGGACGATCAGCCGATCTTCCAATCGGTTGTACTGCAGGTTGATTTGTTCGATCTGCATGATGTCGGGAACGGGTTTCGGCGTTGAACGGGGTCCAGCGGGTTGGATTTCTTGTGAACGGAAAAGTTGCCGGGAATGTTAAACGACCCTGCGCGAAACGCGATTGCGCCAGGCAAAAACATTCAGCTCCCGCCCTGGCGCGCGCGGGCGGCACAAAGTCTCAACTTTTCCCTGTCAACCGTGGCATCATAGGCGAAGTTCTGTCGCGCATATCCCCGTAACCGCTTTTTCGGTGCCATCCTTTGCGTCAGCAAGTGGTTGTCTCGCATATTTCAGTGCGGTGCGTCCCATGTGCCCACCCGCCGCTGTCGGTTGATCGGGCATTGGTCTTGTCTGCCGATCGCTGCACGATTCCGCGCCATCTGTTGGCCTTCATTGTTTCCATTCTGAGTTGATCCGGAGCCTCGTCATGTCTGAATTTCGCCCAGCGTCCAAGACTGCCTCCCCCGCTGTGTCTGGCGCAGACCCTGTCGCGAACAGCCCCGCCCCGACCCTTCCTTCGGGTGAACTCAGGCGGGTTGCGGGTAACCCGGCGGGCGTAACGGGCAGGCGTGGTCGCGAGGTCGTGGCCGACGCCCAGCGTCCTTTGCCAGAGGCCCTCTTCCCCTTGTCCGAGTCGCCGGCCGTGCCGGTAAAGACAGCGCCCGGTCAGGCGGGCTCCTCCTTGCGCGCTCGGCGGCGTGAAGATGCCGAAGATACCGATCACCAGATATCGCTCGATTTCTCTCCCATCGTGCCACCTGCGAGCGTCGAAGCTGCGCCGCCAGCCGACGGGCCGATTTTGTTTGCGCAGGCCGCAAATCCATCTGGGGGGCAAGCTGC
>RFXC01000334.1 GCA_009921765.1 Betaproteobacteria bacterium
TCGGACTGCGCGGCGCCCGCAACAGCGATCAGTCGAACCGAATCGGTTGCAAGGTATGCGTTGAGTGCGGCTGCGGTGCCCACCAGCGTCGCCTTGGAGCCGGTAGCATCCAGCGTCACCGTGACGCCGTCACCCCCGGCGCCCACCGCCAGCCGGCTGGATTCTCCGCGTGTCAGCGGCGTGGCGGACGGACCTGCCAACGCGAGCGAAATCGTCAGCACGCCACTGCCTGACACCGTCAGGTCGATCGGCACACTTGAACCATCCTGGGTGGTGCTGATCAACGCGGCTGCGTCGATCGTCGGTGCTTCGGTGATGCCGCCTGCAAGCACCGCGACCCGCGCCGATGCTGTCGAATTGCCCTGGGTGACGGCGATATCAAGCGCACCACCCGAGCCCTGGTAGCTGAGACCGTTGGCCGAGCGCAGATAGGCGTTGATCTTGTCCGCGGTGCCAACAATCGTGACCTGACCATTGGCCGTTGACACCGTGAGCCCGCTTGCGCTCGCCGCGGAGAGCACGCCCCGGTCGGCGCTGATGCGAACGGTGTATTGCGTGGTTGGCGACTGCAGCACATGGGGCTGCAGGGCTGACATCGGGATCGGATCCTGAATCTGGCCGCCAGGCAGCGTCCAGCGCACCTTGACAAAATCCTGGCCGGAGGCCTCCTTCAGCAGCGCTTCGTAGTAGTAGGCGCGCCCCGCCTCAAGGCGGATTTTGGATGAGGTCTGGCTCGCGTTGGCGGTATAGCTGGTGCTTACGCTCTGGAGGAAGGCGATCTCCCGCAGATTGGCTGCAGTGTCGTCGGTGCTGAGCCGCAGTGACGAATGATCATCGGACGCAATCGCAAACTGGTAGTCGCCGGTGACAGGCGCCACGATCGTGCCGCGGACGCGCAAGCCATAGTTGCCGACAGTGGTGTCGGTGGTCTCGAGCCTGTTGACCCAGAACGTGTCATTGGGTGTGGTGCCGAGCTTCGACAGCATGTCGGCAACCGCGGCCCCGGACACGCCTGTCCAGCGCTCGACATACGCGCCTCCCGCAAGCGCAACGGTGTTGAAGCGAACCGCGCCATTGGCTGACGCGTCAGCCACCACGGTTGTCGGCAGGTTCAACGCGAATACGGCGGGCGTGGCGGGCGCTGTGGCGGTTGAGGCCAGCATGTCGATACGGGTGTCGGCAAGCAGATTGGTGAGCGGACTGGTTGCCGCTGTGCCATCCGCCGCAAACAGGCGCACTCGAACATCCACCGCGGTGCCGCCCTTGAACTGCACCTTGCCGCTGGTGGCAAGCCAGGCCGACAGCGCCGTCGCAGTGCCGGTGGCACGAACCGTCAGCGCCTCCACCCTCGAAGTGTCGGTGACCCAGGTGCTCGAGCTCGAGTCCCATCGGCGAAGCGTGACCGACTCGCTTGCGCGATTCAGCACGAGCCGTTCAGATGTGGTGGCAAGGTCGACGCCGGACTGCGAAAGCGCCAGCTCGATCGTGAGCGTTCCGGTGCCCGCATTGGCAATCGCGTTGGCCGCGAACACGATCGGCGACAACGTTGCCGCGGTGTTGCCGGCGAGCACGACCTGAGCCGGCGCAGCCAGCGTGGCGCCAACGCCCGTCGCGCTCGACAGCGAATCAATTCGGATCGCGGGCGATGTCGCCGATTGCACCGGGCCGTCTGCCGCTCGTGTGGACGCGCTGATGGTGAGCGTGCCGTCGTTGGTCGTGCCACCATCGATGGCAGGCGTCAGCACCACGCTGCCAGCCGCCAGCGCCGCGGCGAGACCGTCGGTCGCGCTCGCTGCAGCCCCGCTCAGGGTGATTGCTTTGTTCTCGAGCAGTGCGGCGCTGAAGGCCGGCGCGGCTGACCTCAGGGTAATCGTGCGTGTGCCGGCGAGCGTGACGCTATTGGCCGCCGAGCCCGCAATCGACACTTCCAGCGTGGCAGGGTTCCCGAGGGTGGTGATCTTGCCCGCGGTGGTGAAGTAGCGGTTGAGCGCAAGCAGCGAGCCCGAAAACTTGAGCGCTCGATCTGCGGCACCCGCAGGGCCGACCTGAGTCACCGTGACGCCAGCCACAGTATCGGTGTTGGCTGCGAGCGAGGCGCCAGCAGGCACCGTCAGCGTGACGTCGACAGATGCGGGTAGCGAACCAGGGATCACCCAGTTGACGTCGATGGGTTTGTACGTGCTGTAGGTGCCGGTGCCGAATTTGACTTCGACCGATGCTGATTGGATTTCGTCGTAGAGCGTCGTAAACAGGTTGAACAGGTTGGGTTGCTGAGTGACATTGCGGGTTTCGTTATGAACGAACTCGAAGTAGTACGCTTTGCCAGCAACCAGGCTGTAGGTCTTGCTCGCGGTCCCGCTGTCAGACTCGGTCGCGCCACCACCGTTGGAAGTGGTAACTTCAGACGCCGGCCAACTCGTTGTGGGCACCGTATCGCCACCCGCCGTATAGATCCGGAAAATTGCCTGGTCATCCCCCGTGACCTTGAACCGGTAATTCGAAGCCGTTTCCGGCGCAACGAACCAGCCTCTTTGAACCTGCGTGCCCGACGCCCCGTTGCCAAGCGGCATTGGTTCCATCTGCAATCCTGCAGCGCTCCGCAGCGAATAGGCGCTTCCACGCTGCAGCGTTGCATTACCGGTTCCGAACGGCATCTGATCAAAAGTGAGTCCACCGTGGCGGACCACCAGCGTGCCGGGCAGCGTAAGGGCAGTTGAGTCTGCCTGCCGAGACGCTGCCGTCGATTCGAACACCTCGACGCTCACGGGCGAATTCTTGACCGTGATCCCACCCGAGCCGACCGATGCGGTGAGCGTCGTGTCAGCCGCAGCCCGCATCTTCAGATTGCCCGCTGCCAGATAGGTGTTGATGTCGCGTGTCAGGCCGGTGAGTGTCACGCTGCTGCCGGAAACTTGCGATGGCAACCCGACTGATGCGCCTGCCTGCGCCTCGAGCGTGTTGCCGGCATCGGCAATCGCCAGCGAGAGCGTGCGCACCGGGTCGGTGAACACCGCACCGCGAACTGTCAGCCCGCTTCCACCCGCCGCGCTCGAGCGCAAGTCTTCCCAGTTCGAGCCCGTCATGCCCCAGGCGTAGATCCGCACCTCGGTGGCCTGATCGATCACCAGCCCATCGAGCGCGAACTGCCAGGTTTCATCCAGCGCGGCCGAAGCGAGGTTGATGACGCGTAGCGTCTGGAAGCCGTCCACGCTGGTGGCAATCGCCGCGGACGCCGCGCCCGGATTGGTGCCATATTGCCGCGTGGTAAGCGATACTGAGTCGAGTCGCGCCGCCTTGCCTTGTCCCGGCGTGAGCGTGAAGCTCATGTAGGCGTTGCGATTGATCGAGGTAGACGCCGCGTTGGTAAACGCAGTGAGCACATTGGTGTTGCTCGGCGTCGCATCGGCTGCCGGCGCGCTCGATGTCACGCTGACCGCGACCGCAGGATCGCTGGCATTCTCCGGACACCCCACGCTCAACCTGCCTGCGACGATCGAGATTGGTAAAGAC
>RFXC01000335.1 GCA_009921765.1 Betaproteobacteria bacterium
CACCAATACCTCGGTGCAGCCGGAGTTCGATCACATGCGCCCGCATGGCGTGACCAATCATCATTCGCGCTGCATCATTCCCGATACCAAGGTCAGCGATAACAAGAGCTTCATGGTGATGTTGAACAACATCCGCGATTCGGTGCCGGCGGCTATCGAATCCGTGATGACGGCCAACGTTGATCATGTGGTGATGGGCATGTCGGCCGAAACCTTCTGGGACGGCAAGGAAGGTCAACGCAAGCTGCAGAAGAAAGTCGATTCGATTGCCGGCAGCCGCGTGATCATGGGCTCGGATGCTTGCCAGGAAGCGCTGCGGGCCTATGGTCGTGGCATCAAGCGACTGGGCGTGATCACGCCCTATATGCCGGTGGGTGATGCGCAGGTGCGACGCTTTTTCACCGATTGCGGCTACGAAGTGGTCAACCTGCTCGGCCTGAAGTGCAGCAGCCCGGTATTGATCGGTCATGTCAGCCAGCAAGAGTTGCGCGATGCCATTCTCAAGGTCAATCGCGGCAAGGTCGATGCGGTAGTGCAGGTGGGCACCAATCTGGCCATGGGTGAAGTGGCGGCCATGGCCGAGTTCTGGCTCGACAAGCCGGTGCTGGCGATCAACACCGCCACCTACTGGTATGCCTTGCGCTACTACGGCATCAAGGACCAGATGCAGGGTTGGGGCCGACTGATGGCCGAGCACTGAGCGAGGCAGCATCGATGACGATCCGACGTGTATTGATCGCTGGCGCAGGTCCCGTGGGCATGACCGCGGCGCTGGTGTTGTCGCGTGCCGGCATACCGGTCACCGTGTTCGAACGCGATGCCGGGCTGGCCGAGGATCTGCGTGCCTCGACCTGGCATCCGCCGACGCTGGACATGATGGGTGAGCTCGGACTGGTCGACCAGATTCTCAGCGACGGTCTGATCGCCCGATACACCCAGCACCGCGACCGCAAGTCCGGCGCCATTGCCGAGTTCGACATGGAACTGCTGCGCGGCGAAACCGATCATCCCTATCGCGTGCAGTACGAGCAGTTCCGCTACACCCGCCTGTTGCAACAGCGCCTGGCGGCGTTTCCGGATTGCCGCATCGTGTTCAATGCCAAGGCGCACAGTCTCACCCAGGACGCCGACCAGGTGCTGCTGTCGGTGGAGACGCCGAACGGAATCGAGCAACACCGGGGCGATTACCTGATCGGCGCGGACGGTTCACGCAGCAATGTCCGGCGTGCCGCGAACATCGATTTCCCCGGGCTGACGTTTCCCGAGCGGTTTTATGTCGCCACCACCAGTTTCGATTTCGGCAAGGTGCTCGATCGCCTGTGCTACGTCAACTACATCGCTGACACCGACGAGTGGTGCGTGCTGCTGAAAGTGATAGGCAGCTGGCGTTGCCTGTTTCCGACCCCGCCCGAAGAGCCGGATGAGGAAGTGCTATCCGACGCCAAGACCGAGGCCCGCTTGCAGGGCGTCTGGAAAAAAGACGGTGGCTATGACACCGAACATCGCACCATCTACAACGTGCATCAGCGCGTGGCAGCGCAGTACCGTCTGGGACGGGTGTTTCTCGCGGGGGATGCGGCGCACTTGAACAATCCCATCGGCGGCATGGGCATGAATGGTGGTTTGCATGACGCCATCAATCTGGCCGACAAGCTGGCTGCGTTGCATCGCGGCGAAGCCAGGGAATCGGTGCTGGATGCCTATGAGCGCCAGCGCCGGCCGATTGCCATCGATCATGTCAACGCCAATACCGCGCGCAACAAGCGCGTGCTGGAGGAGCGTGATCCGCAGGCGCGCAAACGCACGCAGGATGAACTTTGCCGTCAGGCTGAGGACCCGGCGCTGGCGCGAGCCTTTCTGCGCAAGAGCTCGATGATCGATGCCCTGCGCGCTTCGCAGAGCATTCAGTAAGCGGTTGCAGGCCGACAAGCCGGTACCTTTCCATGACTCAGCGCAGGTTCGGTAACTACAGCCAGCGCGCACGACTGGGCTTGATCGTGCCGCCCACCAATACCGTCAACGAGGCGGAGTGGATGCGTCTGCTGCCCGAAGGGGTGACGCTGCACGTCACGCGCATGCCGCTGCATGCCGACAGCAGCAGCGAGGACGGACGGGCTGCGCTGTATGCCGACATTCGCAGCCATGTGCTGTCACTGGCGCAGGCCGCACCGGATGTGATTGCCTATGGCTGCACCGCAGGCTCGATGGTCAACCCGATCAACACCCTGACCGATTACATGCAGCAGTGCTGCGGTGTACCGGCGGTGGCCACCGCGCCGGCGCTGGTGCAGGCGGTGCAGGCGCTGGGTTTGCGGCGGGTTGCGTTGGCGACGCCCTATCACGAT
Organism: Betaproteobacteria bacterium; assembly: GCA_009921765.1. The sequence continues at coordinate 2,346 of RFXC01000335.1, forward strand.
GCCTTGAATGCGCATGAGCAGCATTTTCTCGAGGACAACGGCATTGCGGTGCTGGGCATGCGCGGCCTGGGCATCGGTGCCGGTGGTGCGGCGGAATACATCCGCATCGCGCAGGTGCCGCTGCAACAGGTCTACAACCATGTGCTGGCCGCCGATGTCGCCGGGGCCGATGCCATCCTGATCAGTTGTACCGACTTTGCCAGCTTGCCGCTGTTGAGCGGCCTGGAGCAGGCACTGGGCAAGCCGGTCGTCAGCAGCAATCAGGCCACGCTGTGGGCCGCCTTGCGTCGCGCCGGCATCAGCGACGCCATCCCCGATGCCGGACGGTTGCTGCAAATCGCCTGACGGATCAGGCCCCGGATATCGAGCGGTTCACTGCGATTTTTTCCACAGCACATCGCTGCGGCTGTCTCGCCGGTTGAACTCGCGACCAAGGATGAACAGCAGATCGGACAGGCGATTGAGATAGATGCGTGCCGTGTCCGAGACCGCGGATGCTGAGAAATCGGTCTCGGCTTTGTCCTGTTCTGCCGCAGCAGTCGGTGCATCGGTTCCCGCATCTGTGGTCGCCCCGGCTCTCGCCAGCGCCACCACCGCCCGTTCGGCGCGGCGGCAGATGGTGCGTGACAGATGCGCCAGTGCCGCGCTGCGCGCACCGCCGGGCAGGATGAATTCCTTGAGCGGTGACAGATGCTGGTTGATGTCGCCGATAGCCTGGTCCAGGGCGGCGATACGCTGTTCTTTCAGCAGGCGGTAACCGGGGATCGACAGCTCGCCACCCAGGTCGAACAGATCGTGCTGAATGGCGGTCAGCAGTTGCTGCAGATCGTCATCCATGGCTTCGGTGAGCAGAATGCCGAGCGAGGAGTTCAGTTCGTCGACATCACCCATCGCCTGCACCCGCAGATGATCCTTGGGCACGCGACTGCCGTCGCCCAGGCCAGTGTCGCCGCCGTCTCCGGTGCGGGTGGTGATGCTGGAAAGACGATGGCCCATGATGGTTTGCTCGCGCTCGAAAAATAGTTTTATAAATAGTTGCTGAAGGGGTTGCTGCGATGCGGCTGATGCGGCGCGTGATCGTAGCATCGCGGGCTGCAGACCAAGGCTGTGGTCGTGCATGGTCGTACAATGCGC
>RFXC01000336.1 GCA_009921765.1 Betaproteobacteria bacterium
CTTTCCGCTCAGCGCAAGCAGCGTCGTTCCAGCCCAGGTCTCGGCCCCCTGCCCCTTCACCACCTTCGCAACCTTGCCGTTGGAGCCCGCGGGGCCATCGCTCACCACCGATGATGCAGCCCCACCAAAGTCGGCTCCTGCTCCTACCGTGTAGCCGCTGGTGTCGCCCGTCTCGAAGCTCACCAACAGCGCGTTGGATGAATTTGAGCCCCCACCGGAAGAGGCCCCCTGATACACCCTCACATAATCCACCTGCATCTCGTACGGGGCCTGCGCAAGCGCCTGCGCGAACCCATCGCCGCCCAGCGTTCCGCCCACCGCCACATTCATGAGCAGATAAAAGGGCGAGTCAAACGGCCAGCGGCTGACATCAAAGTCGGCATTCTTCGTGTACCGGAAATAGGCGCTCTCCGCATCGCCGTCCACGCCAGCGCGGATTTCGGTCGGTGACCACCAGAGCTGATAGGTGTGGAACCGTTCAACCGAAGACGCGAGCGAAGTGGAGGCCTTGGTCTGCGTGTTGCCAAAATCTTTTTCGTAGTGGAGCGCAGCCTGTACTGTCGAGTCGTTGAAGTAACGGCCGGACCACTCGACGATGTCGATCTCGCCCGACTTCGGCCAGTTGTTCTGCGCCCCCAGCATCCAGATGGCAGGCCACGCACCCTGCTCGGCCGGCAGCTTTGCCCGAACCTCGATATAGCCATAAGGCGAGACATTCCAGCCTTCAGTAGTGAGACGCGCCGACGTGATGCCCGACGTAAACGGCACAACCGCTCCGTTTACCACCCGATCCGCTGTATTGGTGGCGGTATCGTTGGCCTTGGCAACGATATGAAGGCTTCCGTTCTCGACCCAGACATTGTCTGGATCCGCGGTGTAGTACTGCTGCTCGCCGTTGCCCCATCCCGGGATCCCTTTTTTCGATCCGTCGCCCAGGTCGTACTTCCATACTGCGGGGTTTGGCGCAGTTTTCCCCGCTACATCAAAGGTGTCCTCGAATACCAGCGAATAGCCAGCTGGTACGGGGTTACCCGGCGCAGGCGCACCAGCACCAACAAACCGGATATCGTCGATGTAGTAACTCCGTCCATTCGACCCAGCCACGCTGAAGTCAAAGAAGACATTCAGCTTGTCGTAAGTCTTTGCAGCATCGAGCGGCGCGGTGCCGCTCACCGGATTGGCAAAGTCGAACCGCACGGTTTCCCATCCGGCGAATTTCGTGACGCTCTCGGTTTCGACCGAGACCGTCGGATCGGCCGAGTTTTCGACCTTGATCCGCACCTTGGTGCCAGCCGCGGGGGAATACACGGCAGCGGTCATCACGGTTCCCGCTGCAAAGGGAATCGTCGGTACCGCAGCGGCATCCCCAGGTAGAGATGCCAGCGTCACGCCAGCCCAGGTTTGCGCATCCGACGCTTTCACCACCTTGACCACGGTGTTGGCAGCGTTCTCGGGGTCGGCGACCAGACTGCCGTCCGCACCGCCGAAGCCAAGTTGACGGTAGGAGGAAGCCGCACCCTGAAAGTCAAGGCTGGAAAACTTTCCGGGTGGCTCAACCGGAGCCGCTGGCGCAGAACCGCCTCGGGTCAGGCCATCGAAATAGAACGTCGCGCCGGTCGGCGTTGCATTGAAATCGGGAAATACGCTGAGCTTGTCGTAGCGCACCGCCGGATCGAGCGCCACCTTGATGGCGGTTTCATACACGCCCACCCAGCGATCGACCGGCTTGCCGAAATCGAACTCCATCCACTGCCAACCCGCCTTGACCGTACGGCTTTCAGTCTCGACAAATTTCCGGTCGTCGCTGATCAGCGGCTGACCCGACAGGGTGTAACGCGGGACCAGGCCCGCATCGCTGCTCGCAAGCTGCACTCGAATCGGAAGATTCGCCTGCGGCGCAAACACCCACATCCCCAGCTTGGCATCAGTAGGGGTGATGTCGATGGTGCCCAGCGCGTCGGCCACGTTCAAAGCCAGTGTCGCGCCCGCGTAGGGCTTCGCGCTCAACGGCTTGGTAAAGCGCATGACCGCGTTGCCGTCAGACAGCTTGACGATATCGGCTGCCGCGCCCTCGAACGCAAGCACCCGGGCCGAGCTTTCGCTGAATTGCATACCCGTGAACGGCGGATTCACCTTGACGGTGACCTCGTCGCCAGTCGACCCTTGTCCGGCCCAGCCTGCCGCGAGCTTGACCGTGCGCTCGCCGACCTGTCCGGCGGCCGCGTTCACGGTCACCAGATACCGGGTATTGGTCAATTTCTCGATCCCGCCGATAGTGAGGCCTGAACCGAGTTCGATCTTCGATGCATCCATCGCCGTTGGCGCGGATGAAAAGGCCACGCTGAATTTTCCGCTCCCTCCAGCAGTGAGCCCGGCAACCGCAGTCGATCCGATCGGCGTGATCGAGGCGAGGAGCGGCGCCGCTGCAACCGTGATACCCGACCCCGCAGGCGCAGCGACGGTGGCCGGCAATACATCGACGTTCACCATCGCAACGCCTGGCGCAATCACGCCGTCGGTAATCGACGAGGCTTTGGCGGCAAACGCAGCCCCGGAAAAACCGGCCGCGAGGGTCGACATGGCGCCACCGCTCTGAATGGCTGCGCTCAGCGCCTCCGACGCTTCGACCTGGGCCACGCGCTGCGCACGTCCGATCAACGTAAGCGCCTCCCTGGGGTCAGGCGCGTTCACCGCCTCGGCCACGACTGCATTGGCATTGGCAGCCAGGAACGCGGTGGTGGCAAGGCCTCCCTGTGCCTTGTCGCGCGCCGCGGCGCTCAGTCCTGAAGCGCTCACCGCATCCGTCAGCACACCATTCAGCGTGTTCGCTGACGCCAGGTTGACCGATGCTCCGCCGCCCGAGATGATCGCCTTGGCAAGCGATGCCGCGACGATCGCGGAGTTGTCGGCAGACGACCCAGCGCCCGCGAGCAGGCTCGCGCCCAGATCCATTGCATTGGAGATCTGAACCGCAGCAGCCTTCACCCTGATCGCCTGAGCCGACGCCGCACCCGTGCCAAGCGAAGTCTCGACAGGATCAAGCGTTAGGAGGTCGGCGCCAGCATCGAGTCCAAACGCCCGCTTGACGGTGTTGACGGCATCGGTCAGCGACTCGCCCGACGCAACCGCTGCCTGAATCACGGTGGTGATCGGGGAGATCACCGTTCCGCGGGCCGGTGCGGCAAACGAATTCGTGACGGGTTTGCCAGTTGAAAGATCGGTACCGCCCTGCGTCCGGACCGGCCCGCCCTGCGGGTCAAGTTCAAGCGTGATTCGCCCCTCAGCGCTAGTTTCCTGCTCGCCCGCATCGAGCTTGCCGTTACCGTTTTTATCCCACCAGCCAATGGGCTCGCCCGCATCGATCTTGCCGTTGTTGTTGGTGTCCTGCCAGACCTTTGCACCCGCGACATAGCCATTGATGACTTCGATGCTGGCCGTGACCACAGGCTT
>RFXC01000337.1 GCA_009921765.1 Betaproteobacteria bacterium
GACAGCTGCGTCTGCTTCACAGCCCTAGCCTACCCAAACGGCGCTGCACAGCACCAAGACTTTTGCAGCAGCCTGCCGCAAGTGCAGCCCGCGCAAAAAGTCTGCTGCCAGTGTGCCAAGCGTACAGACGGAAAAATACACCACTGATGAGTGAGTGATGCGTCTGTACTGGAGGCGCGGCCCGGAGTCGAATCGGGCTAAACGGCGCATCGCCCCGTCAGCAGCTGAGCACCACTTTCCCGAAGAAGGCGCGCGATTCCACCAGCGCGTGCGCGCGTGCAGCGTCCTCCAGGGGAAATACCGTGTCGATCACCGGCGCAAGCCGACCCTGTGCAATGAGCCCCATCACCTCCCGAAGCTCGGCGATCGAGGCATTTTTCGATCCCACCAACCTCAGCTGACGGCGAAAGAACGGGATGATGTCAAACGGCACCACCTCGCCACCGTGCCCGCCCACCGTGACCATCGTGCCATCGATGCACAGACATGCAAGGCTTTCAGTGAACAGGCTTCCGCCCACATGCTCCATCACCAGGTCGACGCCCCGACCTGCGGTAATCGCCATCACCTGTTCGGAAAATCTCGGCTCGGTGCGATAGTTGATCAGGTGGTGGGCACCGAGTTGGCGGGCCCGCTCGAGCTTGTCGGCACTCCCGGCCGTGGCGATCACCGTGGCGCCTGCAAGCCGCGCGAGCTGTACCGCTGCGCTGCCGATGCCCGACCCGGCGGCCTGAATCAGCACGGTCTGTCCCGCGCGCAGCGCCCCGCGGGTGATCAACACATGCCAGGCGGTACCGAACGCAATCTGGCTGGCGGCGGCCTGCTCAAATCCCACTGCAGCGGCAAGCGGATTGAGGGTACTGACCGGGACGGTCACGTACTGCGCGTAACCACCCGGCAGGTCCATGCCAAAGTAGCCGCCCTGCTCGCACAGATTGTCGCGACCACTGATGCAGAACTCACAACGGCCGCAAGGCAGGCGACATGACACCCACACGCGGTCGCCCTCGCGAAGCGTGCCCGGCTCGCGCGATGGCCTGCCACGCGCGCTTGCCTCAAGCGGCCGCCCCAGGGCTGCGATCTCGCCCGCGAACTCGCGGCCCAGGATATGGGGAAAGCGGATCGGGACCCGCGAGGTGCCCGCCCGAACATCGATATCGACGTGGTTCACCCCGGTGGCGCGCACGCGCACCAGCGCTTCACCCGGCCCGGGGACTGGGGTGTCTGTTTCTTCGCAGACCAGCACATCGGGGCTGCCGTGCTCGTGAAACCAGCTGACTTTCATGCGTATCCTGTTGGTGATTGGCCGTGCGCCATCCTGGTGCGGCCATGAACAGCCTGCGAGGATACGTGGAAGCGCGCGGCCCACGAAACCCCGTCAAGAAACCCCGCGGGGCCAGGGTGTCCTTGACATTTTGACCGGGCACGGCGAGATTGCCGGCAGTCTTGCTAGCCACCCATAGGAGTCATACATGAAACGCAGCCTCCGCGTGATGCTGAAGTCTGTTGCCGTCGGCGCGATCGGCCTGTCAATCGCGGGCGCCGCCGCTGCCCAACCAAAGTTCCAGCTTCGCTGGGGTCACTACCTGCCCGACGGCCCGTTCCTGCAGCTTGAAAAAGACTTTGCGGCCAATATCGAAAAACGTACCAATGGCCAGGTGAAGATCGACATCACCTTTGCGGAAGGTCTGGGCAAGGGTACCGAGCTTCTCATGCTGACCGCGCGCGGAGGCATCGACATGACCGCTACCGCTCCGGGCTACAACCCGGATCAGCTGCGCTACTGGCGCGCCTTCCAGACGCCTCTGGTGTTCAACAACACCAAGCAGGTGATCGAGGTGCTGGAGAAGGTGGTCGAGGAGTTTCCGGTCTATCGCGGCGAAATGGACAAGATCGGCGTCGTCTGGCTGTGGGCGTGTATGAGGCGCTGAAAACCGGCAACCTCGATTACTCGTTCATCAACCCGGGCAACATCCAGTCGCTCAAACTGAACGAGGTGGCGAAAAACCACTGCGGTCCGGTGATGGCAATTTCAGGCCACAACATCACGATCAGCAAGCGCACCTGGGCAAGGCTGCCTGCCGACATCCAGAAAATCTTCCTCGAGGAGGGCAAGGCCACGCAACAGGCCTACATGAACTGGGTGACCGATTTCGAAAGCAAGGCGGTTGCCAACATGCGCGCACAGGGCGCAAATGTGGTGCCCATCTCTGCACCCGAACTCGCCAAGTGGCGCGCGGCCGCGCCCGACTTCCTCGCCGAATGGGAGAAAGCCACCGCCGCGGCAACGGGCGATGCGGAAACGCCCCGCAAGGTGGCTGCCCGCTGGCGCGAACTGATCGGCAAGTAATCTCTCTCGCCGGGTCTCGACCACCGCCCGACACGGCGGTGGTCGTTTTCTTTGGAAGCCCCTGATGAAACGTTTCAACCAGCTGGTGCAGACCTCGGCACTGGTCCTGCTGCTGCTAGGCGCAGTGGGACTGATTCTCTCGATGGTGCTGGGCTTTGCCGACGTGGTCGGCACCAAATTCCTCGACTACCCTGTGCCGGGAACCCTTGAATTCACCGAAAGCACCATGGTCCTGGTGGTGTTCGGCGCGCTGGCTTTCACACAATCGAAGCGAGGACATATTCGGGTCGAGATCCTCTACAACTTCGGCGGCCCGCGCACCCGCGCCCTGCTGGACGCCTTCACGCACCTGGCATCCCTCATCTATTTCGGACTGCTCTGCTGGCTGGGCATTCAGGAAGCGATTTACAGCTGGGAGATCTCGGAGGCCTCCATGGGCACCATCCGGTTTCCGCTCTTCCCTGCGCGCGCCCTGCTTGCGATCGGCACAGCACTGCTTCTGCTTCAGCTGATCATCGATATTGCGGGCGATCTGGCCCGTGCCGTTCGGGGCGATGAGGGATCGACTGCGCCCTCGCCCGAATCACAGGCGTTCCAGTAACTCTGCCAAACGCGGCTTGAACCGCCCTCCAACCTGCCTCAGGACTTTTCATGGCCACGTTTTCCCCCGAAGTCACCGGCTACATCGTGGTGAGCGGTCTGTTGCTCGCGCTCATGATGGGCGCCCACATCGGCGTGGCGCTGGGGCTTGCAGGATTTGCCGGCATCTATCTCGCGGTGGGGCCCGATGCCGCCTTCGCCCAGCTCACCGCGATTCCGTTTGGTACCACCAACTCGTTTGCCCTCGCGGTCATCCCGCTTTTCATTCTGATGGGGTCCTTCGCAACCGTTTCGGGGATCACCACCGAATTGTTCCGCATGGCCTATGTGTGGCTGGGCTCGCTACGCGGCGGGCTTGCGATGGCCACGGTCATGTCGTCGGCCGCCTTCGGTGCGGCGTCTGGCTCCACCATCGTGAATGCGGCAGTGTTCACGCGTATGGCCATGCCCGAGATGGCGCGCTTTGGTTATGACGTTCGCCTGAACGC
>RFXC01000338.1 GCA_009921765.1 Betaproteobacteria bacterium
GAAGGGGCTGAATCCGATTGGCGGCGCCTGGAAGGTGGAAGCGCGGATTGACGACAGCTTCGGACAATCCAGCGCTCTCAGCGCTTTCGACTTCTCGGTGGACGCCGCCATCGACGTGTTGCTCACCGTCACCGCCGGCCCGGTCAGCACCGGGGTCGGAATCCGGGCCTTCGACACGCAGGGTCGCCCGATCCGCCTCTACGACACCAACGATCAGCTGCGCGACTACATCCCGGTCGAAACCGATGGTACAGCGCGATTTCGGATCCGGAACATCGGCTACACCGGTCCCGTGATGTTCCGGGCGGTAGATCTGAATGGCACGGCCCCCAACTTCGACGATGAAGTCTCGCGTGAAATGCGCTCGCTGGGCGTTGACCTGCGGGCCGTCGAAGTCATCGACGCCGCCAATCCCAAATACCGCAAGGTCGGCGACAGCGTCTTTTTCGAAGTCAACCTCACCCCGCTCACCGAACTCGCCGCCCGCCTATCCGGTGCGACCGAGACCAGCGCACCGGCCCAGGGGGCATCGGTCATCGCAGCCAACCAGCAGGTGGCCAAGGCCTTTGGACTGGAAGGCGTGTCGATCACCGATCGGCCCGTCGCCACCAACTCGCCGCAATTCATGGCTGGCAATCGCACGGTGCTCACCGACGCCGAAAAATACGGGCTGGCGCTAGCGAAGTTGTCCGGTGTGGATTCGCTCAACAACGGCCGCCTCTCCGACACCCTCGAGCAATTCGAGCGGTCGCTCAAGGAGAGCGCGGCCAGCAGCAAACCTGGCGAGTTGTCGGCACTTGGACGGGATCTGCTCGACCAGGGTCGCGACGTGGCACTCGCGGCCGCAAAAGAAGGAACCGGAACCTTCGTGAGCGCAACACCCGCCATGCCGATGCGCACGCTCCTCGGTGAACTGCGTATCGATTCGCAGACCCTGGACGATGGCGGACTCACGATCAAGGGCCTGGCCCTTCCCAACGGAAAGGTGTTGCTTGACGTCATCTCGCCGGAAAGCGGATCGCGCAAGCTCGGCCCTTTTACGGTCGACGCCGACGGTTCGTTCAATATCCGGGTGCCCGCCAAGGCGATCGATACCGTTCTCATCACCTCGGTCGACGCGCTGGGCGCGGTCGTCGGTGAGCCGCTGCAGGCCCCGTCGGCTCCCAAACTGCTCACCACCAGCCTCACGCAGGTTCAGGGTTCAGGCACCCCTGGCGATCGCGTCGAACTTCGCTTCCTCGACAACGGCGGCACGCGGTCGGAGCCTGTCATCGTCACGATCGGTGAGACCGGACAGTGGCTCTACGCCTTTCCGAGCCAGGCGCCTTCGCCGCTCAAGGTCGAAGCCCGCACAATCGACCCCGAGGGCAACGTTTCGTGGATGACCGAAAAAGCGGTCGGACAACCCCTTCTTGGCCTCTTTGCAACCGGCGGCCTTGACGGCTATCTGAATGCCGGCGAGATGCTCACCTCGAAGCTCAATCTCGAGGTCACGCTGCCGGTTGACGCCTTGCCCGGCGACATTGTTCGCAGCGTGCTCACACGCCCCGACGGCGGCGAGAGCATGATCAGCATCACGCTTCGCCCGGCCGATGTGGTCAACAAACGTCTGTCGGTCGAGTTTCCGCTCCCCGCCACGGGCGACGGCGCCTACGAGACCGCCACCACATTGAGAAGCCCGGACGGCGGCACCGCCGCGCTTCGCTCGATGCTGGTTGTGGATACCGTGGCACCGGTGGCACCGGTCCTCGATTCCGCATCGGGTCTGTGGCTCACCGGACGCACCGAGCCCGGGGCGAAGGTCGAGGTGCGGACGGCGGACAGCAAGTTGCTGGGCGTGTCGGAGGTCGCTGGACGCGAGGGCCTGTGGGCCATCCGGCTGGACAAACCAATCGCACCGGCGACCGAATTGAAGCTTCAGGCGACCGATCTCGCGGGCAACAAAAGCGTGACGGTCCCCGGTGTCTCGACTGCGCCCGACGTATCGATCCTGATGGCGGTCGATGACGATGCGCCATCGGTAGGGCTGCTCTTTTTTGGCGCTCGCACAGACGACGTGAGCCCGCTGTTCGTGGGCACGCTTCGCCAGCCGCTGAAGGCAACCGAGCAACTGGTGATCTATCGTGACAGCGTCGCGGTCGGCACCGCAGCAATCGACCAGAACAACGCGACCAGCTGGTCATTCCAGGACGGCACGGGTCCCTCCGGAAGCCTCCGCGCCCCGCTTGTCCAGAACCCTGATGGCGCGAGTTACGCCTATATCGCGAAGATCGAGGAAAAGGGCTACGCACCGCGCGCGTCGGCGCCCTTTCATCTGGCTGTCTTTAGCGCTGCACCCGCCATCAGCGGTGCGGCAGTGCCGGCAGCGGCCGGCGGCGGCGTTGATTGGACCGACCTCTCCGAACAAGGGGGTGTACGGCTGGTGCTGAGGCTACCCGATCGCGCTGCCGTGGGCGACCGGTACACCTCAGTGATTGGCAATCCGCTGGGCGAGAGCCTGACCCTGACCAACCTGATCAATGAAAGCCACCTCGGTGCCGGCAATGTGGTTCAGGTCATTCCCCGCAACTGGCTGATCCACGCGGGCCAGTATCAGGTTGACAGCACCTACACGTCCGCGGTCACCGGCCTCGCCGGGCAGGGTTCACAAACGCGCTTCTCGCTCAATCTCACTCCGATCGCCGTCCGCGAAACACCCCTCGATGACCTGCTGGTGGCTGGCGACCTCGCCGTCACCTACAACTCTGGCGACGGCAATGACACCCTGATCGGCGGAATCGGCAACGACATCCTCAACGCCGGCGCCGGGAATGATTCGGTCAACGGCGGTGCCGGAAACGACATCATCTACGGCGATGGTGCCGACCTGCTCTTCGGCGGCGCGGGCGATGACCGCTTCACCATGGGCAACCCCACCGGGGTGATCCTGCGTGGCAATGAAGGCACGAACACACTCGACATGACGCCGATCACCCGCCAGCCGATCGTGTTGAAGCTGTTCGGTCAGGGCGAGTTCAAGGTCTATGTCTCCGATGTGCAGTTTGCGCCAGGTTACGAGGTGATCGAGGCTGAGCTCGCGAACACGCCCTGGAAGCTGACCGTGAGCGGCTTTGAAGTCACCGAGTTTGCTCTGGGGGCGCAGCCCTGGACCGTGCTCGGCAGCCGCTTCGACGACAAGATCACCGGCGGCAGCAACGACGATACGCTGTTTGGCGCGCTGGGAAACGATACCGTGAACGGCGGGGCTGGCAACGACCAGACCGATTATCGGGACGCTTCCGGGGCGGTTGACGTCAACCTTCTGACAGGACTCGCCACAGGTTCCGAGGGTACCGACACCCTGATCAGCATCGAAAAAATCGGCGGTTCGGCATTCAACGACACACTCACCAGCGGTGCTGGCAACGATACCGTCATGGG
>RFXC01000339.1 GCA_009921765.1 Betaproteobacteria bacterium
CCGCCACCACCGCCGCTCTGCTCTCGGGCCTCGTTGACGACCAGGCTACGGCCCTCAAGGGAGAAACCATTGAGCGCGCGAATTGCGGCCTGCGCGGCCTCGTTGTTACCCATGGTGACGAAACCGAAACCGCGTGAGCGGCCCGTTTCGCGATCGGTGACGATTTTTGCGTCGGTCACGTCACCGTGCTGGCCGAACAACTCGGAGAGTTGCGCATCGGTTGCACGCCAGGGCAGATTGCCCACATAGATCTTGGTGCCCATCCTGGAAAAGTCCTCGAAACCCGTTGAAGAGGTCATTGCATTTCGAGGAACACCGGAACCAGCAACCCGAGAAATGCAATCCTGAATGGCGGGCGGATGCCCAGCCATCGCGGCCACTCTGCCACAAACATCGGCAGTTGCACAGCAAGATGAAACCCGTGCGCGGGTAAGCCCGATCGGCAAAGCGCAGGCCACGCACTGCGTCGATCAGAGAACCCATCAGCGCAACCCGCAGTCACGAGTCAGGGTGAACGGCCCAGCTTCGCTCGGAGGCGACTCGCGCGCGGCAACCCCGCCCGCCCGGGCCGCAGGCCGCTGGCCGCGCCTGGCTGATCGCAGGACGGAAGCTCGCAACGCAAGGCGGGAGCGTCGTATCGATGCCTCAAAATCCGCTTATCAGACAAGGTTTCTAGGGATTTGCATCTGGATGAATACTGTATAAAATCACAGCATGGAGGTTCCCCAATGCGTGATCTCACTGCCCGTCAGCAGCAAATCCTGTCCCTCATCCAGCAGCACATCGCCGACACCGGTTTTCCGCCCACCCGGGCTGAAATCGCCACCCAACTGGGGTTTCGCTCACCCAACGCAGCCGAGGAACACCTCAAGGCCTTGGCACGCAAGGGCATGATCGAACTCGCCTCAGGCTCCTCGCGCGGCATCCGCCTGCGCCGTCTGCCCGACTCCGAGCTCGACGTCCCCCGCGCCGTACAGGTCGCGCTCAGCCTGCCGCTGGTAGGTCGGGTCGCGGCGGGCAGCCCCATCCTCGCCCAGGAGCACGTCGAGGCCAGCTATGCCGTCGACCCCGCCCTGTTCGATACCCGCCCCGATTACCTGCTTCGAGTGCGCGGCATGAGCATGCGAGACGCCGGCATCCTCGACGGTGACCTGCTGGCCGTCAAGCGCGCCCAGGAAGCCCGTAATGGCCAGATCGTGGTGGCGCGGGTCGGCGACGAAGTCACCGTCAAGCGCTGGCAGCGCAAGGGCACCGCCATCCAGTTGCTAGCCGAAAACCCGCTGTATCCGCCCATTGTGCTCGACGCGCGCTCCGACACGGTTGCCGTCGAAGGCATCGCGGTCGGCCTGCTCCGAACCGGCAAATCGCTTTAACGCTTCCAGTCTCCACGTCCGGAATGTCTGCCATGTCTGCACTGCCTGTTGCCTCGCCTGCCCTCGGCCGTTCACCAGCACTCCCCGCTCCAAAACTGCCCGAGCTCCCGGCAAACGTCTGGCGAGCTGGTCGGCTCGACCCCATGCCGCCCGCCGGCGAATCCAGCGGTTTTGCAACGCTCGACGCCGTCCTGCCCGGGGCTGGCTGGCCCACTGGATGCCTCACCGAGCTGCTGTGCCGGGAGGCAGGCATTGGCGAGCTCAGACTGCTGGTGCCGCTGCTGCAGCGCCTCACCCAGCAGCGGCGTTTTGTCATTCTGCTTGCCCCACCCCACATCCCCTACGCGCCAGCGCTTGCCAGCTTCGGCATCCAGCTCGACTACCTCATCATCATCCAGGCCCCCAACGCCGCCGACCGGCTGTGGGCCGTCGAGCAGTCCCTGCGCAGCTCCGGCTTTGGCGCACTGCTTGCCTGGTTACCCCAGCAACGCACCCGGCCGGAGCATCTGCGCCGGCTACAGGTTGCTGCGCAGTCCGCCGGGGGGCCAGTCTTTCTGTTTCGCGAACTCCCCGCGCAGTTCGAAGCCTCGCCAGCACCGCTGCGCCTGATGCTGCTGCCGCGCCCCAATCCGCAGCTGTCGGTGCAGGTCCTCAAGCGGCGCGGGCCGGTCATTGCCCAACCGCTGGTCCTTGACCTGCCCCAACCCGTCAGCACCTTCACCCTACGCACTGCGCCCACGCACTCGCCCGACTCGGGCCTGCTCGCCTCAGCGCACAGCGCGCCAGACACCCGGGTTCATGCGGCGGTGCGGCCGTCAACACCTCGCGCCAGCCCAATGCTTGCCCACTGACTTTGCTTGTGTGCCCTCTTACCCTTGGCCGCCGCCCGGGTCGTACATTCGACATCGATCGCCCCCAGGTATCGGCAAGTAACCAGGCCATGTCGCCCACCCCATGCTCTGGCTCGCCGTTTTCCTGCCAACCTTCACGCTCGACTGCTGTCAGCGCGGCATTCCTTCGTCTGAGGGTCCGCTCGGCATCACCGAACAGGATCGGCTGGTGGCCCTCAACGCGCTCGCGGCAGCCGCCGGCGTGCAGTCGGGCCAAACCATCTCCACCGTCCTCGCACTGCTTCCATCCATTCAACTGCTCGAACGCAGTCGCGTGCGTGAATCCGAGGCCTTGCAGGGCCTCGCTGCCTGGGCTCAGCAGTTCACGCCCACCGTCTCGCTGCGACTCCCGGTCGAGGCTGCCGATCCCGCCGGCCTGCTGCTCGACGTGGCGGGCAGCCTGCGCCTGTTCAATGGTCCCGATCGGCTGACCCGACGAGTGCAGTCCGGGTTGGCTGAAAACGGTTTCCCCGCTCACACAGGCTCTGCCTGCACACCAACCGGTGCGTGGCTGCTGGCACGCCATCGCCACGCTCTGCACGCCGACACGCCCAACCGACTGCGCGCCCTGCTGGCCCGACTGCCGGTTCGACTACTGGCCTCCGCGCAGCCGCATGAGGCTGCACTCCAGGCAATCGGTGTCCGTACGATCGAACAGCTCATGCAGTTGCCGCGAGCCGGCCTTGCCCGACGCTTCGGTCTCGAACTGCTCGACGAACTCGATCGCGCCACCGGCCAGCGCCCCGACCCACAACCGGTGTTCATGACTCCAGACAGCTTCGAAAGCCATCTCGATCTGCCGGCCCCGGTCGAAGATAGCGAGCGTCTGTTGTTTGGCGCGCGTCGGCTGCTGCTTCAGCTCTGCGGCTGGCTCGCTGGTCGTCAGGCGGGCGCACGGCGACTTTCACTCAGCGCCGAGCATGAGCGCTGCCCAGCCACCCTGATCCCCTTCGGACCAGATCGCCCCAGTCGCGATCCCTCGCAACTCGGACTGCTGCTGGCGGAAGCGCTACGACACACCAGGCTGGCCGCAGCCACCAGCAGCTTGACACTGCAATGCCATGACGTGCACCACTACGCACCAGCCAGCACAGAGCTGTTTCCCGGCGCGGCAACCGCGCACGAACAAGTCGACCGGCTGGTTGAACGCCTGAAAG
>RFXC01000340.1 GCA_009921765.1 Betaproteobacteria bacterium
TTCCCCGGGTCGCCCGCAAAAGAGAGCTGTCGGTTGAGCCGTTTTTCAAATGACCGCAGCATGCGCCGGCTGCCCCAGGCAAGGGCCTGCGCACGGGCTTGAGCCAGCCAGACCAGGCTCGAAATCAGCAGCGGACGAAGCGGTGCCAGCGCCGCGAGCCACGCCAGCGGCTTGGCAAACCAGGCGATATGACGCTCGAGCAGGTCGTCCTCCAGACTGACAAAAGCGCGGGCGAACCCCGGCGCACCTTGCCTGCCCGCACGTCCGAACAGTTGCCAGTCGACCCGCGAAGACTCGTGCGGCTCGAGCATCAGAACGTGCAGCCCACCGTTGGCCAGCACTTCGGCGCTCAAAAGAATGTCGGTTCCCCTGCCCGCCATATTCGTTGCCACCGTGACGCGCCCCGCCTCACCCGCCGCGGCAATAACCATCGCCTCCTGGTCATGCTGCTTCGCGTTCAGCACCGCGCACTGCACGCCGCGAACGGAGAAGGCCTCGGCGACGCGCTCGCTGTCGCTGATCCGGCGCGTCCCCACCAGCACGGCCTTCCCCTCCGCCTGAAGGGCCACCGCAGCATCGATCAGCGCCTCGAATTTTCGATCCCAGGTGGCGAAATGCCGAGGACGCGGCACCTGCAATCGGCTGGGCAGGCGAGGGGGCACAACGATGGAGGGAAGACCATAGGTGCGCCAAAGTTCGAAACCCACGCCCTGTAGCGTGCCGCTTGCGCCCGAAAGGTGACGGTAGCGCGCGTAAAAATCCTGAAAGCTCATCCGGGCGATGGTTCTTGCGGGCTCTGTCATCTCTACCCCAGCCCGCGCCTCGACCGCCTGATGAAGACCGTAACTCCAGGATCGGCCGGGCATGGTGCGGCCGGTGTTTTCATCGACGATCACCACCTCGTCGTCCTGCACGATGTAGTGTCGGTCGCGTTCGAACAGATCGCGCGCGACCACCGCCTGACCGAGAAGGTCCTCGCGGCGAGCCTCCGAGCGCCACAAGCCCGGCAGATGTTGGGTAATCTCCTCGATGAAGGCCCGCCCCTCTTCGGTGAAGTCGAGATCGCGAAAACGCCGGTCGATCTTGTAGTGACGGCCTTCGACAAGATCGTCACACAGGTCGCGGGCAACGCGCACCGCTTCCATCAGCATTTCGTTGCCTTCGCCCGAGGAAATGATGAGCGGCGTGGTGGCCTCATCGATCAGCACGCTGTCAGCCTCGTCGACAATCGCGGCATCGAGCCCGCGCATCACCACCGAGCCTCGTTCGCTTCGCATTGCCCGAAGCGTTCGCAAGGCGCCCGTACCCGAGCTGGCTCCACCCAGCCGGTCACGCAAAAAGTCGGCGAGCAGTTCCTTGCCTGTTGCGTACACAAGATCGTGCCCGTAGCAACCGATGCGCTCGTCAGGATCGGACTCGGGATTCACCGCAGCCGCACTCAAATTGCAAAGTTCGAAGAGCGGCCGCATGAGTTCGACATCGCGCCCGGCAAGGTAATCATTGGCGGTGACGACATGGCAATGGCGCCCCGAGAGGCCATGCATCGAGGCGGCCAGAGCGACCGAGAGAGTCTTGCCCTCCCCTGCATTCATCTGGACAGCACACCCCTCGAGGAGCCCGAGTGCAGCCTGCACCTGTACCGGGTAGGGCCTCATTTGCACGCGCCGGAAAGCCCCCTCGCAAACGTGTGCGAGGGTGGAGAGAAGCAGCTTCCGGTCGGCAGGCACCCCCCGCCGCCAGGCACGCGACAGCGTAGCGCTCGACCGCGCAAGCTGCGCTGACAGTTCCAGGTCGCTTAGCGACCCGAGGAGCGCGGCCTGCTCGACCACGTCTCGGGCCTCGGCCCGGATTCTGGCTGCAGCCAGTCCGGAGCGAAACCAGAGCCAGCGGCGCCAATCTGACCAGCGTTCGCCTGTAACGGGCACTTCCTCACGCGGCGGATACCAACGCAAGGCGCGCTGCGGGCCGGACGGAGTCATGTCAGATCTGGTAGCGCTTCTGCAACTGCTGCATGGCCCACTTGCGCCATTGGATCAGGAGCGGCACCGGGGCGAGGGCCACACGCAGATGCCCGGTGAGGCCGTTCAGCGTGAGCAGATCCGGGGTGGCATGGTCGAGTCGCACGCGCACTTCGAAAAAAGGCTCTGTCGCGGTCTCGCCCTTCTGGTCATCCTGCCGAACCGGGATGGTTCCACCCGCATTCCAGCCTAGCGCAGCCGACGCAAGGCGCTGCCGTTGATAGGGAAGCACGTTGAAATCGGTTGATTGCACCTCGCGGTCGATCTGGCCGCTCAGCCGGATGGCAACGTTTTCGATCATAGAGGTGAAGAGCTGGTCGGCCTGCTGCTGGGTGACCACTGCGACGAAGCGAAGATTCTCGAGATCGACCACATCGCCCAGGGGCTCGCCCCGTTGCACCCAGCTACCCAACTTCTCGCGTACTTTGGGAGCGACAAAGGTTCCATCGTGGCGGGCCACGACTTTCAGCTGATCGAAGCGGTACTCGAGCTCGGTCAGCCGGTCGCGCAACATGGCCAGTCGGCGCTGAAGCGGCTGGACATCGGCGGGCGCAGTCGCCAGTGCCTGGTTGCGCATCAGCTCGGTTTCGGTGATCTGGTGTCGGGAAGCTCGAATTTCATACTCGAGTTCGGGATTGCTCAACTGCGCGATCAACTGACCCGCTTTCACTCGATCGCCATTCCTCACGTGCAACGCGTCCAGCCGCCCTGCCATCCCGGGGGTCACTGAATTGGCAGAGACCGACTCGATCACGCCAGGTGCTCGGATCGATGCGCTCCACGGCAACAGCGACACCAGCAAAATCGGGATCAGCAGACCCACAGAGCTGGCAACGATGGCCCGCGTTCGGTTGCGCGACACCGCAGGGCCAGCCAGGTGCCCAAAGAGCTTTGCGAGCGGGATCACCACCAGCATGATGAAGGTGGTGAGGGCGAACACGACGCCAAGCAAAAACCATTGGTCGGCCACATATTCGAGGACCAGCGCAACGACCAGCATCCGGTAAATGAAACTGAGCCCGCCGTACCCGGTGAGCCACCACCACTCGCGGGCATCGGTCGATGGGCCCTTGGCATCACGGGTTCCGAGCAGATAGCGGTCTGCGAAATAAAGCCACTGCTGGTTCGCCCGCTGATAGAGGTTCGGGATGTCGATCAGATCGCAAAGGACGTAGTACGCGTCAAATCGCAACAAAGGGTTGCCGTTGAAGAGGAGGCTTGATATGGAGCCCAGCAACATGACATTGAAGGCAAGCGTATGGACCAGCCCGGGACCCGTATTGGCCCAGACGATCGCCCCCACCGCGGCCATGAAGAGCTCGGAGAGCACCCCCACCGCCCCCACCAGCGCCCGCTCATAGCGACTTCGGAAGGCCCAGCTTGCGGTGGCATCGACATAAG
>RFXC01000035.1 GCA_009921765.1 Betaproteobacteria bacterium
CTGCGCTCGGGTGAAATCCGCAAGGTGCACATCGAGTGCCGCGCCACCATCGGTGAAGTTGGCAACGAAGAGCATGGGCTGCGGCAGATCGGCAAGGCTGGCGCCACCCGTTGGCGTGGCATTCGCCCGACGGTTCGCGGCGAAACCATGAACCCGGTTGATCACCCGCACGGCGGGCGTACGCGTGGCAATCGCCACCCGGTATCGCCCTGGGGTACGCCCACCAAGGGCTACAAGACCCGGCGCAACAAGCGCACCGATTCGATGATCGTTCAGCGACGCGGCAAGTAACGGACAGGTGACGGAACAGCTATGGGACGCTCAGTCAAAAAAGGCCCGTTTGTAGACGGCCACCTGATGAAAAAAGTCGATACCGCGATCGCGGTCAAAGACAAGAAGCCGATCAAGACCTGGTCGCGCCGCTCCACGGTGATCCCCGATTTCATCGGACTCACGATCGCCGTGCACAACGGCCGCCAGCATGTGCCGGTGTTCATCAACGAGAACATGGTCGGGCACAAGCTTGGCGAGTTCGCGCTTACCCGGACGTTCAAGGGTCACGCGGCCGACAAGAAGGCCGGCGCGAAGAAATAAGGAAGCGACATGGAAACGCAAGCCATCCTGCGCGGCGTGCGACTCTCGGCCCAAAAGGGCCGATTGGTCGCCGACATGATCCGCGGCAAGCCGGTCGAAAAGGCGCTGAACATTCTGATGTTTTCGCCCAAGAAGGCCTCCAAGATCGTCCAGAAGGTGCTCGAGTCGGCGATTGCCAATGCCGAGCACAACGACGGTGCTGATATCGACGAGCTTCGGGTAAAAACCATCTACGTCGAGAAAGCCACCTCGCTTCGGCGCTTCTCCGCTCGCGCCAAGGGGCGCGGAGCCAAGATCGAAAAGCAGACCTGTCACATTTTCGTGACGGTCGGCGACCGCTGACCGCAGGCGCAAGGGAAACGACATGGGACAGAAGATTCACCCGACCGGATTCCGTCTTTCGGTCAGCCGCAACTGGGCCTCACGCTGGTTCGCCTCGGGCAGCCAGTTTCCTCAGCTGCTCAATGACGATCTGCGGGTTCGCGAGTATCTGCGCCGGAAACTGAAGAGCGCGTCGGTCAGCCGCGTGCTGATCGAGCGGCCTGCCAAGAACGCGCGCATCACCATTTTCTCGGCTCGTCCGGGCGTGGTGATCGGCAAGAAGGGCGAGGACATTGAGCTCCTCAAGGCAGACCTGCAGCGCCTGATCGGCGTGCCGGTGCACGTCAACATCGAGGAAGTGCGCAAGCCCGAAATCGATGCTCAACTGATCGCCGACTCCATCACCCAGCAGCTCGAAAAGCGCATCATGTTCCGCCGCGCGATGAAGCGGGCGATGCAGAACGCCATGCGCCTGGGTGCGCAGGGCATCAAGATCATGAGCTCGGGCCGCCTGAACGGCATCGAAATCGCGCGTACCGAGTGGTACCGCGAAGGTCGGGTGCCGCTTCACACGCTGCGTGCCGATGTGGACTATGGCTTCTCCGAAGCACGGACCACCTACGGCACCATCGGTGTCAAGGTTTGGGTCTACAAGGGCGACACCCTGGGCCGCAATGACGCGCCGCAGACCGCCGAGAAGGAAGCGCCGGCTCCCGAGCGTGAAGATCGCCGTCCGCGCCGTGGGCCGCCCTCCGGGCGCCCTGGTGCGGGCCCACGTGGTCCGCGCCGTGCGCCGGCAGCCGATGGTGCGCCTGCTGCGCCCGCCGCTGAAGCCGCCGACGCACCCAAGACCGCAGTCAAGCGCGTGCGCAAGGTGGCCGCCCCGGCTGCCGACGCCGCCAAGAAGCCTGAATGAAGGAGTGAGCGATGCTGCAACCCGCTCGACGCAAATATCGCAAGGAACAGAAGGGCCGCAACAAGGGCCTCGCCACGCGCGGGGCTTCGGTTGCCTTCGGCGATTTCGGCCTGAAGGCCACTGGTCGCGGTCGGCTGACTGCCCGCCAAATCGAAGCTGCCCGCCGGGCCATGACCCGGCATATCAAGCGGGGTGGCCGCGTCTGGATCCGAATTTTCCCGGACAAGCCGATTTCGAAGAAGCCTGCCGAGGTCCGCATGGGTAACGGCAAGGGCAATCCGGAGTACTACGTGGCCGAAATTCAGCCCGGCAAAGTGCTCTACGAAATGGACGGCGTCAACGAGCAGCTTGCCCGCGAGGCCTTTGCGCTCGCGGCGGCGAAGCTGCCGATCTCCACCACCTTTGTCACGCGGATGGTTGGCGCCTGAGCGCCCGCCCACCGAAAGGACACGCCATGAAGGCCAAAGACCTCCGCGCCAAGGATGACCAGGCGCTCGGCAAGGAACTCGACGAACTGTTGCGTGCTCACTTCAAGCTGCGCATGCAGCACGGCACCCAGCAACTCAATGACAGCAGCCAGCTGCGCAAGACCCGACGCGACATTGCTCGGGTGCGCACGGTGATCAATGAAAGGGCGGCAGCCAAATGACCAGCACCGAAACCACCGTTGCCCGCGTCAAGCGTACGCTGACCGGCCGCGTTGTCAGCAACAAGATGCAAAAGACCGTCACCGTGCTGGTTGAGCGTAAGGTGAAGCATCCGGTCTACGGAAAATACGTGCTGCGGAGCACGCGCTTTCATGCCCACACCGAAACGCAGATCAGCGAAGGCGCGACGGTTGAGATCCAGGAGAGCCGTCCGCTCTCCCGCACCAAGACCTGGGTCGTCTCTCGTGTGGTTTCCGGCGCAGAGGCCTGAGACCCTTGGGTTGCACAGGTTATTTTTTTCTGTCATGATGTAAGGCTTTCCCGGTAGCATCCAGTTCAGTGCGTTGTAGCTTGGCAAAGCGAAGCTCGAAGCGTGCAAGGGTGTTGGCGGAAATTTTTCAAACCCATTCCTCGGGGCCAAGACTGTCCGCTTGCGGTTGAAGCGGTTCAAGTTGGTGAACAGACATGATTCAGATGCAGTCGACGCTGGACGTCGCCGACAACACGGGTGCGCGTTCGGTCATGTGTATCAAGGTGCTTGGCGGCTCCAAGCGGCGTTATGCCGGCATTGGCGACATCATCAAGGTGTCGGTGAAAGACGCCCAGCCCCGTGGTCGCGTGAAGAAGGGCGAAATCTACAATGCGGTCGTGGTTCGTACAGCCAAGGGTGTTCGTCGCCAGGACGGATCGCTCGTGCGGTTTGACGGCAACGCCGCGGTGCTTCTCAACGCGAAGCTCGAGCCGATCGGCACGCGCATCTTCGGGCCGGTCACGCGTGAACTGCGTACCGAGCGCTTCATGAAGATCGTGTCGCTCGCGCCCGAAGTGCTGTAAGTCTCAGGAGCCACAGCGATGGACAAGATCCGCAAGGGCGATGAAGTGGTTGTGATCGCCGGACGTGACAAAGGCAAGCGCGGCGTCGTGCTGAGCCGGGTCGACGACAGCCATCTGGTCGTTGAGGGCATCAACCTGGTGAAAAAACACCAGCGCCCCAATCCCATGAAGGGCGAAACCGGTGGCATCGTCGACAAGACAATGCCGATCGACCAGTCGAACGTCATGTTGCTCAACCCTGCCACCGGCAAGGGCGACCGCGTCGGATTCAAGGTGCTCGAAGACGGACGCAAGGTGCGCGTGTTCCGGTCCAACGGCGAAATGGTCAAGGCCTGAGCGCCGCTAACGAACTCACAAGTCAAGCCGGTCAGGTGGGCAGTGATTGCGTCGGCGCCTTGGGCGCCGTGTAGCGCGGCCCGGCAGCACTTGGCAGACCCTCACCGTCGGCCTCGGGGCTGACGAAGGTCAAAAGGAAAAGATCCATGGCACGTTTAAAGCAGTTTTATCGCGAGAAAGTCGTTCCCGACATGATGGCCAAGTTTGGTTACAAGTCGGTCATGCAGGTGCCCCGCATCGAGAAGATCACGCTGAACATGGGTGTGTCTGAGGCGGTGGGCGACAAGAAAATTCTCGAAAACGCCATGGGTGACATGTCGCGCATCGCCGGTCAAAAGCCGGTTTCCACCAAGGCGCGCAAGGCAATCGCCGGCTTCAAGATCCGTGAGGGCTATCCGATTGGATGCATGGTGACGCTGCGCGGCGAGCGGATGTTCGAGTTTCTTGACCGTCTCGTCACGGTCGCGTTGCCGCGGGTGCGTGACTTCCGCGGTGTGTCTGGGCGCGCGTTCGATGGCCGAGGCAACTACAACATCGGCGTCAAGGAACAGATCATCTTCCCGGAAATCGAGTACGACAAAGTTGATGCAATCCGGGGCATGAACATCAGCATCACCACCACCGCCGCAAGCGACGCGGAAGCGAAAGCGCTGCTCCGTTCCGCAACTGATTCCCTGCGATCCACAGGACGACCACAGTGGCCAAACTTTCCCTGATCAACCGCGATATCAAGCGGCAGGCACTCGTCAAGAAATACGCACCCAAGCGCCAGGCGCTGGAGGCGATCATCAATGACCAGTCCCGATCTGAAGAAGAGCGCTTCCAGGCGCGGCTCAAGCTTCAGGCGCTGCCGCGCAATGCCAACCCGACCCGACTGCGCAACCGCTGCGAGGTCACCGGTCGGCCGCGTGGCACCTACCGCAAATTCGGCCTCGGGCGCATCAAGCTGCGTGAGTCCGCAATGCGCGGCGAGATCCCCGGGCTGGTCAAGGCCAGCTGGTAAGCGACGGCCCGAACAAGAGGAAATCCAATCATGAGCATGAGCGATCCGATCGCCGACATGTTCACCCGCATCCGTAATGGACAGCGTGTGGAAAAAGAGTCGGTGACGATGCCCTCGTCCAAGCTGAAGGTGGCTATTGCGCGCCTGCTGCAGGATGAAGGCTATATCGACGGCTTCCAGGTTCGCGCCGAGGGTGCCAAGGCCGAGCTTGAAGTGCGCCTCAAATACTACGCGGGCCGGCCGGTCATTGACCGTCTGGAGCGCGTATCCCGTCCCGGGCTGCGCGTATATCGCGGCCGCCACGCGTTGCCGCCGGTCATGAATGGCCTGGGTATCGCGATCGTTACCACGCCGCGCGGTCTGATGACCGACCGCCACGCGCGGGCAAGCGGTGTCGGCGGCGAAGTCATTGCCTACGTCGCCTAAGGAGCTCGCATGTCACGTGTAGCACGCATGCCGGTCCCGGTGCCCAAAGGCGTCGAGATCAACCTGGCCGCTGAACTGATTTCGGTCAAGGGTCCGCTTGGCACGCTCAACCAGCGTGTCAACCCCAAGGTGCGAATCACCCGTGAGGGCGACGAGCTGCGCTTTGCGGCGGCCGACGAGTCGCGCGAAGCGTCGGCGCTGAGCGGCACCTTCCGCGCGCTGGTCTCAAACATGGTTACCGGTGTCACCAAGGGTTTTGAGCGCAAGCTCGCGCTGGTGGGCACGGGTTACAGAGCCCAGGCACAGGGAACCAACCTCAATCTTTCGTTGGGCTTCTCGCACCCCGTGGTCTACCGGCTGCCCGAGGGCGTCAAGGCCGAAACGCCCACGCAAACCGAGATCCTCATCAAGGGCAGCGACCGTCAGAAGGTCGGTCAGGTGGCAGCCGAAATTCGCGGATACAAGCCGCCCGAGCCCTACAAAGGCAAAGGTGTGCGCTACTCCGATGAAACGGTGGCTCTCAAAGAAGTCAAGAAGAAATAACGCGTCCACGCATCACGCGAGGAAACCAACATGGACAAGAACGTCGCCCGCCTGCGCCGCGCCCGTCAGACGCGGCTCAAGATCCGCGAGTTGCGGGCCAACCGCCTCACGGTCCACCGCAGCAATCTGCACATTTACGCCAATATCACCGACGCCGATGGGGCCAAGGTGCTGGTATCGGCGTCCTCGCTCGAAGCGGATGTGCGGGCGCAGCTGAGTGGTCAGTCTGGCCGCGGTGGCAACACCGGCGCTGCAGCAGTGGTTGGCAAACGGCTCGCCGAGAAGGCGCTCGCCGCGGGCATCGATACCGTCGCATTCGACCGCGGGGGCTTTCGCTTCCATGGCCGAGTCAAGGCACTCGCTGAAGCCGCCCGCGAGGCGGGTCTGAAGTTCTGATCGCCGCGGCATCGGCGACCCAACAGGATTCGACATGGCAAAGATCCAGGCAAAAGTCGGCGCAGAAGATCGGGATGACGGTCTTCGCGAAAAAATGATCGCGGTCAACCGCGTGACCAAGGTTGTGAAAGGCGGCCGAATTCTCGGCTTCGCTGCGCTCACGGTGGTGGGTGATGGCGATGGCCGCATCGGCATGGGCAAGGGAAAGTCGCGAGAGGTTCCGGTTGCCGTGCAGAAGGCCATGGACGAAGCGCGCCGCAAGATGATCAAGTTTCCCTTGAAGGGCGGCACGATTCATCACGCCGTTGAGGGTCGCTGGGGTGCAGCCTCGGTCATGCTTGCGCCCGCGCCCGAGGGCACCGGCATCATTGCAGGCGGTCCGATGCGCGCGGTGTTCGAGGTCCTGGGCGTCACCAACGTGGTGGCGAAGAGCCACGGTTCGAGCAATCCCTACAACATGGTTCGCGCAACGCTCAATGCGCTCGGTCGTTTGCATACGCCGTCCGAGATCGCAGCCAAGCGCGGCAAGTCCGTCGAGGAACTGTTCGCGTAAGCGGGCGGAGATCACCCATGAGCGACAAGCCCACCATCAAGGTCACACTGGTCCGCAGCCCGGCCGGCACGCGCGAATCGCACCGCGCCACGGTCCGCGGCCTCGGTCTGCGCAAGATCCGGCAGAGCCGCGTGCTCGAAGACACGCCGGCAGTTCGCGGCATGATCAACAAGGTCTCCTACCTGGTACGGGTGGGCTGAACCTCGTCACCTGTTTCGGAGTCAGCATGAAACTCAACGACATGAAGCCCGCCGAGGGCGCCAAACACCCGCGCAAGCGCGTCGGGCGCGGCATCGGTTCGGGTCTGGGCAAAACCGCCGGACGGGGACACAAGGGACAGAAGTCGCGCTCGGGTGGCTTCCACAAGGTGGGTTTTGAAGGCGGTCAAATGCCGCTTCAGCGCCGGCTGCCAAAGCGCGGCTTTGTCTCGCTGTCTGCTGGCGACTGCGCCGAGGTTCGGCTGTCCGACCTGCAGCGCCTGGACGCGGCCGAGGTCGATCTTCTGGTCCTGAAAGCAGCGGGTGTGGTGCCCCATCTGGCCACCTCGGCCAAGGTCATCCTGTCGGGCGCCATCGCAAAGGCGGTCACGCTCAAGGGCATTGGTGCCACCCAGGGTGCGCGCGCGGCAATTGAGGCCGCTGGCGGCTCGATCGCCTAAGCCCGCCCCCAACCCTCAGACCGACCTCCAACCGGGTAAACGGACAACTTTCCTCGTGGCCACCTCCACCGCGGCAGCGCTCAAAGCAGGACGATCAGGCGACTTGAAACGTCGCCTGTGGTTTCTTGTGTTCGCGCTGATCGTTTATCGGCTGGGTGCGCACATTCCGGTGCCGGGCATCGATCCTGACGAGCTCGCAGCGATTTTCCAGCGGGAGCAGGGCGGCATTCTCGCCATGTTCAATCTGTTCTCCGGGGGCGCGCTGTCGCGGTTCACGGTGTTCGCGCTGGGGATCATGCCCTACATCTCCGCTTCCATCATCATGCAGTTGCTCACGGTGGTGGTTCCCTGGCTCGAGGCCAAGAAGAAGGAAGGCGAGGCAGGGCGTCGCGAAATCACCAAGTACACGCGCTGGTTTACCGTTGCGCTCGCCACGTTTCAGGCAATCGGAATTGCCGTGGCGCTGGAATCGCAACCCGGCCTGGTGATTGATCCGGGGCTCATGTTCCGCTTCACCGCGGTGGTGTCGCTGGTCACCGGCACGATGTTCCTGATGTGGCTCGGCGAACAGATTACCGAGCGTGGTCTTGGTAATGGCATTTCCATCATCATTTTCGCGGGCATTGCGGCGGGTCTGCCCAGCGCCATCGCCGGCATGGGCGAGTTGGTACGCACCGGGGCGATGAATCCGCTGGTGTCGCTGCTGATCATCGCGTTGGTGGTTCTGGTGACAGCCGCAGTGGTGTTTGTTGAGCGGGGCCAGCGCAAGATCACAGTCAATTACGCCAAGCGCCAGGTGGGCAACCGGGTGTATGGCGGTCAAAGCTCGCACCTGCCGCTGAAGCTCAACATGTCCGGCGTGATTCCGCCGATCTTCGCCTCGTCCATCATTCTCTTTCCGGCCACCATCGCGCAGTGGTTCACGGCAGGCGACACCGACAGCGCAATTGTCCGCGTCATCAAAGACCTCGCGGCGACGCTTTCGCCAGGCCAGCCTGTCTACATTTTGTTGTACGCGCTCGCCATCATTTTCTTCTGCTTCTTCTATACCGCGTTGGTGTTCAACAGCCGGGAAACCGCCGAGAACCTCAAGAAAAGCGGCGCGCTGGTGCCCGGCATTCGGCCGGGTGAACAAACTGCCCGCTACATCGACAAGATCCTGATGCGGCTCACGCTCGCAGGTGCCGTCTACATCACCGCGGTGTGTCTGTTGCCGGAGTTTCTGGTGCTCAAGTGGAATGTGCCGTTTTACTTCGGTGGCACGTCGCTTCTCATCATTGTGGTGGTCACCATGGATTTCATGGCACAGGTGCAGGCGTACCTGATGTCGCACCAGTACGAAAGCCTTCTGCGCAAGTCTGGCGCGAAGGGCATGGGGTTGTAAGCCGCCCCGCAGGGCGTCGGTTTTTAATGAAGCAGAACAGGTAACAAACGAGGGTTGATGGCCAAGGAAGATGTCATTCAGATGCAGGGGGAGGTGGTCGAGAACCTGCCCAACGCGACCTTTCGGGTCAAGCTCGAAAACGGTCACGTGGTGCTCGGCCATATCTCCGGAAAGATGCGGATGCACTATATCCGTATCCTTCCGGGCGACAAGGTGACGGTTGAACTCACACCCTATGACCTGTCGCGAGCCCGCATCGTATTCCGCGCCAAATGACATGGCCCCACGGCGGCGTCGTTCGCGTGATCTGCAGCGATCCGCGTCATAAGCAACGTCAGGGTTGAGAGGAAACATCCCATGGCACGTATTGCGGGTATCAACATTCCCGACCGTCAGCACACTGAAATCGGTCTGACGGCCATCTATGGCATCGGTCGCACCCGTGCTCGCCAGATTTGCGAGGCGGCAAACATCCCCTTCAGCAAGCGCGTCAAAGATCTGAACGACGCCGAGCTTGAGCGGATTCGCGAACAGATCGGACGGTTGACGATCGAGGGCGATCTGCGCCGAGAGATCTCCATGTCGATCAAGCGGCTGATGGACCTCGGCTGCTATCGCGGTGTTCGGCATCGTCGCGGTCTGCCGGTGCGCGGTCAGCGCACGCGAACCAATGCGCGCACGCGCAAAGGCCCGCGCAAGGCCGGCGTCGCGCTCAAGAAATAAGCCCTGCCCGCTAACGGAGTTCAATCACTCATGGCAACCAAGACCCAGTCGGCCGCTCAGTCGGCCGCCGCATCGCGTAACCGGAAGAAGGCGAAGAAGAACGTCTCTGACGGTATTGCCCACGTGCATGCCTCGTTCAACAACACGATCATCACCATCACTGACCGGCAAGGCAATGCGCTTGCCTGGGCGTCCTCGGGCGGTGCGGGCTTCAAAGGCTCCCGCAAGTCCACGCCGTTTGCTGCGCAGGTAGCAGCCGAGGCGGCCGGGCGCGCGGCGCAAGAATGCGGCATCAAGAATCTCGAGGTCGAGATTCGAGGCCCGGGTCCCGGGCGGGAGTCCTCGGTGCGGGCGCTGAACGCGCTGGGCATCAAGATCCTGCAAATTCAGGATGTCACGCCCATCCCCCACAACGGGTGCCGTCCGCCCAAGCGCCGCCGGATCTGAGCTTCGATCAGGAACTGTTTCAGGGGCGAAGCCTCGCGTCGCAGACAGGCGACGCGGCGGCTCGGACGTCCCGGGCAAACCGCAAGGAATGCCCAAGCCCACAGGCTCCGGCCATTGGTCGGTGCTCCCAGGCAGTCTGAGTCGTCAAGACCACCGTTCGCCACCCGTGAGGCCGTTTTATGCGGCCGGGTCGCCGAAGGCGAACTGACCGCGAAGTAATTCGCGCAACAGAAGGGAAACCATCGTGGCACGTTATACCGGACCCAAGGCCAAACTGGCCCGCCGTGAAGGCACGGATCTGTTTCTGAAGAGCGCCCGTCGAGGCCTCGATTCAAAATGCAAACTCGACAGCAAGCCGGGCCAGCATGGCCGCATTTCGGGTGCCCGCACCTCCGATTACGGCAAGCAGCTGCGAGAAAAGCAGAAGGTCAAGCGCATTTATGGCGTTCTCGAGCGTCAATTTCGGCGCTACTACGCAGAGGCCGTGCGTCGTCGTGGCAACACCGGCGAAAATCTTTTGAAACTTCTTGAAAGCCGGCTCGACAACGTTGTGTATCGGATGGGCTTTGGTTCTACTCGTGCCGAGGCGCGTCAGCTGGTAGGTCACAAGGCGCTAACGGTCAACGGAAAGCCCGTCAACATCCCGTCCATGCTTGTTCAGCCCAATGACGTGATCGCTGTTCGCGAAAAGTCTCGCGCGCAGGCCCGTATCGTTGACTCGCTCAACCTCGCCGATCAACACGGTTTTCCCTCCTGGGTGTCGGTCGACAAGACCAAGATGGAAGGTGTGTTCAAGTCGACGCCCGATCGGGCGGACCTGGCCGGTGACATCAACGAAAGCCTGATCGTCGAGTTGTACTCGCGCTAATCTAAAGGATTGCCATGCAGACTGCCATGCTGAAGCCGCGCATCGTCGAGGTCGAGCAACTCGGTGCCGCTCACGCCCGCGTGGTGATGGAGCCGTTCGAACGCGGCTACGGTCACACGCTGGGCAACGCGCTACGCCGTGTGTTGCTCTCCTCGATGGTTGGCTACGCACCGACCGAAGTCCAGATTTCGGGTGTGGTGCACGAATACTCCACGATCGACGGCGTTCGCGAAGACGTTGTCGACCTGCTCCTCAACCTGAAGGGTGTGGTGTTCAAGCTGCACAACCGCGACGAGGTGTTCGTCACCTTGCGCAAGGACAGCCCGGGCCCGGTCACTGCGGCCGATATCGATCTGCCGCACGATGTCGAAATCGTCAATCCCGAGCATGTCGTGGCTACCCTCACCGAAGGGGGGAAACTCGACATGTCGATCCGGGTCGAGCGCGGCCGTGGCTATGTGCCGGGCACGTTGCGTGAACTGCACGAGACGAAAACCATCGGTCGAATCGTGCTGGATGCGTCGTTTTCCCCGGTTCGCCGTGTGAGCTATCAGGTCGAGAGCGCGCGCGTCGAGCAGCGCACCGACCTGGACCGTCTGGTGGTTGATGTCGAAACCAACGGCGTGATTGCTCCGGAAGAAGCGGTGCGCCAGTCGGCCCGCATTCTGGTGGAGCAGCTCTCGGTGTTTGCTGCGCTCGAAGGGGGTGCCGAGCCTGGCTCGGAGACGCTGGGTGCGCTGGGTGTGGTGACCCGGGGTGGACCGCAGATCGATCCGATATTGGTTCGCCCGGTCGATGATCTCGAACTCACGGTGCGTTCGGCCAACTGCCTCAAGGCCGAAAGCATCTTCTACATCGGTGATCTGATCCAGCGTACCGAGAACGAGCTGCTGAAGACCCCCAACCTGGGTCGGAAGTCGCTCAACGAAATCAAGGAAGTGCTCGCCTCGCGTGGACTTACGCTCGGTATGAAGCTCGAGAATTGGCCGCCTGCGGGCCTCGAGCGCCCGTAAGCCTGAACGCGACCACAGGAAGCGAATCATGCGTCACCGTCACGGACTAAGAAAACTCAACCGCACCAGCGCCCACCGCGAGGCGATGCTGCGCAACCTCTGCATTGCGCTTCTGCGCCATGAGATGATCAAGACAACGCTGCCCAAGGCGAAGGAACTTCGCCGGGTCGTTGAGCCGCTCATCACGTTGGGCAAGAAGCCTTCGCTGGCGAACCGTCGCCTGGCGTTTGACCGCCTGCGTGACCGCGACATCGTGGTCAAGCTCTTCAATGAGCTCGGACCGCGCTACGCGCAGCGCAATGGTGGCTACACCAGCATCCTCAAGTTCGGCTACCGGGTGGGCGACAATGCGCCAATGGCGCTGGTGAGGCTCATGGACCGCAGCGAGGACGCGGCAACCGCTCCTGCGGCCAGCTGATTGCCGCCTTGCGCGGCTGATCCATGAGCGCAGTGCTGAGAGCCCGCGGGCTCGTGAAGCGCTTTGGCGATCACCGCGCGGTTGATGGGCTCGATCTCGAGGTTCCGGCAGGGGTCTGTTTCGGATTGCTCGGACCGAACGGCGCGGGCAAGAGCACGACGCTGAGGATGCTGCTCGGGCTCACCCGGCCCGATGAGGGCGATATCCGTGTGCTCGGTCTCGAGGTGCCTCGGGAGGCGAGGGCGGTTCGCGAGCGGATCGGGGTGGTGCCGCAACTTGATGCGCTCGATCCCGACTTCACTGTCGCCGAAAACCTGATCGTATTCGCCCGGTACTTTGGGTCCCGCGCGCACGCTGCGCGACACGACCCTTCGGCGCTCCTTGAGTTTGCGGGGCTCGCGCACAAGCGGAATGCCCGGATCAACGAGCTCTCGGGCGGCATGAAGCGCCGCCTCACGCTCGCACGCGCGCTGGTCAATGATCCGGAACTGCTGCTGCTGGACGAACCCACAACCGGACTCGATCCGCAGGCGCGACACCTGATCTGGGAGCGATTGCGGCAGTTGCTCGCGCGAGGCAAGTCCATCGTGGTAACGACGCATTTCATGGAAGAGGCCGAGCGGCTTTGTGACCAGATTGCGATCATCGATCACGGCCGCTGTATTGCGATCGACTCGCCTGCAGGCCTCATTGCCACCCATATCGAGCCGGTTGTGCTTGAGATCATGCCGGGGCGCCCCGGCGCAGCGTTGCCGCCAATCGAGCCGCGCGGTGCAGAGCGCATCGAGCGGATCGGTGAGACGCTCTACCTCTATACCGCGGATCCGTTGCGTGCCGCCATGCTTTCCGCCCTTGGCGATCTGCGGGTGCTGCGCCGCGCAGCCAACCTTGAGGATGTGTTTCTCAAGCTCACTGGGCGCGATCTTCGTGATTGATCCGGCCCGTGTACTGGCGGTGTACCGTCGCAACCTGCTCGTCTGGCGAAAGCTCGCGCCAGCCAGCCTGGTGGGCAATGTTGCCGAACCGCTGATCACGCTGCTTGCCTTTGGCTATGGGCTCGGTGCTTTCTTGGGCGAGGTTGATGGCGTCCGATACATCGTATTTCTCGCAGCCGGTGCAATCTGCATGAGCACCACGATGGCGGCGAGCTTTGAGTCGCTTTATTCGGCGTTTTCCAGAATGCAGGTGCAGCGCACCTGGGACTCGCTCATGAATGCGCCGGTGGAGCTCGACGATATCCTGGTGGCAGAGTGGCTGTGGGCGGCGAGCAAGGCAACGCTTTCCGGCGTGGCGATCGTGGTGGTGGCGTTTGCGCTTGGCGTGACGAGGGCGCCAACGCTGCTGGCCGTGCTGCCGGTAATCCTGCTCACGGGGCTGTGTTTCGCTGCGATCGGGCTGGTGTTCAATGCGCTCGCGCGAGGCTATGATTTTTTCACCTTCTACTTCACGCTCTGCCTGACACCGATGATCTTCATTTCGGGGGTGTACTACCCCACGCATGCGTTGCCTCCGTGGCTGGAGGCCGTGTCGGGTGTGCTGCCGCTCGCGTCCGCGGTGAATCTCGTCCGACCGCTCGTGATTGGCGAGTGGCCCGCGGCGGTG
Organism: Betaproteobacteria bacterium; assembly: GCA_009921765.1. The sequence goes on from RFXC01000035.1 coordinate 13,683, forward strand.
GTGGGCCCACTCGCGCTCCTCATAGGCTGGACGCTGGCCGCGTTCACGCTTGCCCGATGGCTCACCCGGCGGCGCTTTCGACACACCCTATGAGCGCGCCCCGCGACACGCCAACGCCGGTTGAGATCGAGCCCCCCGACAGCGTGGTGCTCGCGATCAGCAATGCACCAGACGCCGATACCGCGCAGACGATTGCCCGCGCCCTGGTCACCGAGCGCCTTGCGGCTTGCGTGAACGTGCTTGCGCCCTGCGTGTCGATTTATCGCTGGCAGGGCGAAATCGAAGAGGCATCCGAGGTGCCCATGCTGATCAAGACCACGCGTCGTCGCTGGGTCGCGCTCGAGGCGCGGCTGCGCGAGCTTCACCCTTACGAGGTGCCAGAGCTGATCGCGCTTTCGCCCGCCGCGGTGTCGCCGGCCTACGCGAGCTGGGTGCTGGCGCAGACCCGGCGCAGCCCCCGGTAAGGGGGGCGAATTTGCGTCAGCGAATTGACTTCAGCGGCTCTGCTTTAACCAGCGCGCCGCATCGAGCGAGAAATAGGTGAGGATGCCGTCGGCGCCCGCGCGTCGCATGGCAAGCAGAGACTCCAGCACCACCGTACGCTCGTCGAGCCAGCCGTTGGCGGCGGCTGCCTTCAGCATCGCGTACTCGCCGCTGACCTGGTAGACATAGGTGGGCACGCTGAATGTGTCCTTCACGCGGCGCACAATGTCCAGATAAGGCATGCCGGGCTTGACCATCACCATGTCTGCACCCTCCTGCAGATCGAAGGCCACTTCGCGAAGCGCCTCATCGGAATTGGCCGGGTCCATCTGGTAGGTTTTCTTGTCGCTTTTGCCCAGATTGGAGGCTGACCCGACCGCATCGCGAAACGGCCCGTAGAAGCCGGAGGCATATTTGGCCGAGTAGGCCATGATGCGGGTGTGAATATGGCCACCGGCTTCCAGGGCGGCGCGGATGGCGCCGATTCGGCCGTCCATCATGTCGGAGGGCGCCACGATATCGACCCCCGACTGTGCCTGAACCAGCGCCTGCTCGGCGAGGATGCCGGAGGTCTGGTCGTTGATCACATAGCCATTCGCGTCGATCACACCGTCCTGACCATGGCTGGTGTAAGGATCGAGTGCGACGTCGGTGAGCACGCCGAGCTCGGGGAAGCGCCGCTTGAGATCGGCTACCGCGCGCGGGACGAGGCCGTCGGGATTGGCTGCCTCGCGACCGTCGGGGGTCTTGAGTGCCGGATCGATGACGGGAAACAGTGCGAGCACGGGTACGCCCAGTTCCAGACACTGCTCCGCAACCGGCGCCAGGAGATCAATCGACAGGCGCTCAACCCCGGGCATCGAGGCGACTGGCTGGCGAACGCCCTTTTCGTCTAGGACAAATACCGGGTAAATGAAGTTGTCCGGGCTGAGCCGATGTTCACGGACAAGCCGTCTGGAGAAGTCATTTCGACGATTCCGGCGCAATCGGGTGCCAGGAAATGCTCCAAACGTTGAAAAATCGCTTCCCATCGACGAATTCCCCTTTCTCACGATCAACTAATCTTTGACCCGGTTTGTCCACGACGTATCATGAACAACAGATGATTTTGGTCATCTCCCGCTTCTCCTCCCTGAGCGGGCGCCCTCCGGCTCGGAAGGCATTCGTCCCCGAACGTTCAGGCGTTCGGGGCTTTTTTTTGCCTCCGCTCTGGGTGCGCCTCAGGGTGTTGGTTCACGCGCCTCGACAATCCAGCTTTCGAGCAACGCGCGTACCGACTCCACACCAAGGCCAGTGTTGGCCGAAAAGGCGGTCAGCGTCAAGTTGAGATGACGAACAATGTCGTCAAGAGAATGCTTCACGCTCGCGAGCGTCCGGCTGCGCTCGGCGTTTCCCAGCTTGTCCGATTTGGTAAGCAGCACCAGGACACGCTGGTGAGGCGGGATGAAATCGAGCAACTGGCGATCGAGTGCGGTGACGCCACGCCGGCAGTCCATGACCAGTACGATGCCAGCCAGGCTTGAGCGCGCCTCGAGATAGCGGCCAGCCAGGCGGTCCCAGCCAGCCCGGACTGCTGCGGGGGTGGCGGCGTATCCGTAACCGGGTGCGTCCACCAGATAACCGGCGGCCTCGCGATGCTCTGGGCCCACCGCGAAAAAATTGAGCGCCTGGGTGCGGCCAGGCGTCTTGCTTGAGAATGCGAGACGCCGTCGCTGGCAGAGTGTGTTGATCGCAGAAGACTTGCCTGCGTTTGAGCGACCGACAAACACCACCTCGGGCGCGCCCGGGGGCGGGAGCTGGTCGAGACGCGCGACCGTGGTGGCAAAGCGCGCGGTGAGAAGAAGCGATGACACGGGAGGGGCCTAGCGCGCGAGCAGGTCGCGCGGTGAAAGGGGGCCATGCGGCGGCTGGCTGCCTGCAGAGGCGCCCGCGCGACCAGTGGGTTGGAAGACGCCATCGCCGGGCCGGCCTTGCGAGCTCGGTGGTTGGCTGTCGATCTCCAGCGGTATTGTACAATTTCGGGTTTGTGTCTCGCCGCACCGGGTCCGCCATGCTCCGTTCTGCCTCGATTGTCGCTTCTATCCTGACTGCGCTCGGCCTTGCCGTGAGTTCGACCACGCTCGCCCAGTCAGCGGGCAAACCCGACCTGAAGAAGGGCGCTGACATCGCCTCCCAGGTCTGCGCCGGCTGCCATGGTGCCGACGGTAACAGCCCCACACCCGCCAACCCGAAGCTTGCCGGCCAACATGCCGAGTATCTCGCCAAGCAGCTGGCCAACTTCAAGGCGAAGCCCGGCGCGAAAGAGCCGGAGCGCAACAACGCGATCATGGGAGCGTTCGCTGCCCAACTGTCGGCAGACGACATGCGCAATGTGTCCGCTTACTATGCCTCGCAACCTCTGGTGCCGGCTGCCGCGCGCGACAAGACCCTGGTGGAACTCGGGCGCAACATTTACCGGGGCGGCATTGCGTCGAAGGGTGTTCCGGCGTGCGCGGGCTGTCATGGTCCGAGCGGTGCTGGCCTGCCCGCGCAATACCCCCGGCTTCAGGGCCAATATGCCGAGTACACCGAGTCCCAGCTCACAGGATTTCGGCAGGGCACGCGCGCGAACAACGCTTCCATGACCGCGATCTCGGCGCGGCTCTCCGATATCGAAATCAAAGCAGTTTCCGACTATATCGCCGGCCTCCGGTAAGGCTGGTACGCGCCCTGCGGGCGCGCTGCATGCAAAGCGGCCTCGCCGCGCGACAGCCGGCCACTTCCCCCTTGCTTGTCCGGATGGCCGCAGCGAATGCGGCGTCCCGGCGCGCCGTCATTCGTCAGGTCAGGGCTAGACAGTTCGTGGTGCCTTGGCTGCGGGCTTGGACTATCGCGTTGTGGGGGTGTTCACGCGCGGCTTGGGCCGGCTCTGAGAAGATCGCACATCACACTCAGGAGCCGACATGCTGATACGAACGCACGATGCGAGCACGCCGCCAGTCTCGGACATCACGCCGCGTGAAGTCTGGCGTAACCGGCGCCAACTGCTTGCGGCCGCAGGCGGCACTGCGCTCGGGGCAGCGCTACCCGCACTCGCGTCAACTGCGGCGCAGGCCTCCAGCGCCATCATGCAGGGCGGCGATCCCAAAGCGCAGAAGCTTGCCGCGACCGCCTCGAAACTCTCCACCCCCGAGCGTGCCACGCCCTACAAGGTCGTGACCACCTACAACAATTTCTACGAGTTCGGCACCGAGAAGGACGATCCGGTCAAACACGCCCATCGGCTGCGCACGCGCCCCTGGTCGGTTCGCGTCGAGGGCGAGGTGGCCAAGCCTCGCAGCTTCGACATCGAAGAGCTTCTCACGCTCGCGCCCCTCGAGGAGCGGATTTACCGTATGCGCTGTGTCGAGGGTTGGTCGATGGTGATCCCCTGGATCGGCTATCCGCTTGCCGAATTGATCCGGCGGGTCGAGCCCACCTCGAAGGCGCGCTATGTTGAATTCGTGACACTCGCCGACCCGAAACAGATGAACGGGCTCGCGATTCCGGTGATCAGCTGGCCCTACATGGAAGCGCTTCGGCTCGACGAAGCCATGCACCCGCTGACCCTTTTTACGGTCGGGCTGTACGGTGAGGTGCTGCCCAACCAGAACGGCGCGCCGGTGCGCCTGGTGGTCCCCTGGAAGTATGGCTTCAAGAGCGCCAAGTCGCTGGTGACCATCCGCTTCGTCGAGAAGCAGCCCAACACCAGCTGGATGCGCTCATCGCCCGAGGAATATGGCTTCTATTCCAACGTCAATCCCGAGGTGAGCCATCCCCGCTGGTCGCAGGCCACCGAGCGCAGGCTCGGAGAGGACGGCTTCATGCAACGCCGCCGCCCCACGCTGATGATGAACGGCTATGCCGATCAGGTTGGCAGCCTCTACGCCGGCATGGATCTGCGCCGCAACTTCTGACGCAGCCGGACGCGTCCGTGCGGCTGTCGATCCCCTGGATCCGCGGTCTGGTGATCGCGGCCTCGATGCTGCCGATGTTGCGGCTGGTGCTCTGGCCGGTGCTGGATCGGGCAGGCGCCAACCCGGTTGAGTTTGTGACCCGCTCGAGCGGCACCTGGACCCTGGTGTTCCTGCTCCTTGCCCTGTCGGTGAGTCCGCTGCGGAGACTCACCGGGGCTGGGTGGCTGATGCGGCTGCGTCGCCCGCTCGGACTGGCAAGCTTTGCCTACGCCCTGGCCCACCTTGCAACCTGGGTATGGCTTGAGCACTGGTTTGAGATCGCCCCGATGATCGGCGATGTACTCAAGCGCCCTTTCATCACTGCCGGATTCGCTGCGCTGGTCCTGCTGATTCCGCTCGCCCTCACGTCGACTGATGCGATGGTTCGCAGGCTGGGGCGCCGATGGTCGACGCTCCATCAGCTGGTCTATGCAGCCGCAGTGCTCGCGGTGCTTCACTACTGGTGGCACAAGGCTGGCAAAGCGGATGTGACCGAGCCCGCGCTCTATGCGCTGGCGCTTGCTCTGCTCCTCGGGTGGCGCCTGGTGGCGCGCCTGCGCCGCTGACGGTCTCTGCCCCGTCAGTCGGGCAGGCGGTGCTCGAGTGCGAACAACGACTCGATGGATTCACGCTCGCGGATGAGGTGCACGCGGGCGCCATCGACCAGCACCTCGGCGGCACGCGGCCGGGTGTTGTAGTTGGAGCTCATGGCCATGCCGTAGGCGCCTGCGGACATGACCGCGAGCAGGTCGCCCTCGGCGAGGCAGAGCTGTCGGCCGCGAGCAAGCCAGTCGCCCGACTCGCAGACTGGACCGACGATATCGAACTGTGCCGATTTGCCCTGGCGCGGCCGGACCGGTTGCACGCCGTGCCAGGCTTCATAAAGCGCTGGCCGCATGAGATCGTTCATGCCGGCATCCACGATCGCGAAGTTGCGCTCGCCGTTTTGCTTCAGGTACTCCACCCGGGTCAGCAGCACACCGGCATTGCCCACGATCGAACGTCCAAACTCAAACAGGATTTCGTAGCGGGCGCCGCGCGGGTGCGCATCGAGCCGCGCGAATACGGCATCGATCAACGCTGCCCGTGAGGGCGGCGTCTCGTCGTCGTAGCAGATGCCCAGGCCACCGCCCAGGTCAATGTGGTGCAGTTCGATGCCCGCCGCGTGCAGGCGGTCAACGAGTTCGAGCACTTTGTCGAGTGCCGCGGTGAACGGCGCGAGGCTCGTGATCTGTGAGCCGATGTGGCAGTCGATACCGACCACATCAAGGTGCGGCAGCGCGCACGCCCGCTGATACGCGGCGAGCGCGTCTTCGTGCGGGATGCCGAACTTGTTTTCGCGAAGACCTGTGGAAATGTAGGGATGCGTGCCCGCGTCGACATCGGGGTTGACGCGCAGAGACACGGGCGCGCGCCGTCCCATCTCGCCCGCAATCCGGTCTAGCCGCACAAGCTCTGCCTGCGACTCGACATTGAAGCAGCGAACGCCGGCCGTGAGGGCTTCGCGAATCTCGGCGTGGGATTTGCCGACGCCAGAAAAGACGGTTCGGGCCGCGCTGCCGCCAGCGGCGAGCACGCGACGCAGTTCGCCGGCCGAGACAATGTCAAAGCCCGCCTGCTCGCGTGCGAGCAGATCGATCACGGCGAGATTGGAATTGGCCTTGAGCGCATAGCAGACCAGCACTCGCCGCCCCGCGCAGGCCGCCGAGAATTCTCGCCAGGCGTCGGTGATGGCGCGGCGCGAGTAGACATAGCAGGGCGTGCCAAACTGCGCGGCAAGCGCATCAAGCGGTACATCTTCGGCGTAGAGTTGGCCGTCGCGAGGCAGGAAAGCATTCATCGGTTGGCGGGCGCAGCAGGCGCCGCGCTGGATGGGTTGGAAAAATCAGGCGGCGGGCGAATGGTGCAGGGCGGCGGGCTGCCGTCAGCACAGGGACGCTTGGGCAGCGGACTGGGGGTGAGGGGCCCTTTGGTGCCGCAGCCGGTCAGCGCAATGAGCGACAGCAGGGCTGTGGTGAGTAGAATCCGCGACCGGAATTGCCGGGATTGCGCGGTGGTCGTTGCAGTCATCAGCGCCACTACCCGGGCAGGCCCCTCCTCCATGACCAAGGCAGTCTAGCATGAGCACCGAAGCGCCCTTCGAACACCTGATCGACCAAACCCTGCGGGCCATCGAGGACGCCCTCGATGCCTCGGCGCTCGACATCGACACCCACCGCAGCGGACCGGTGCTCACGCTGGAGTTTGATGACGATTCGAAGATCGTGATCAATGGCCAGGAGGCGGTGCGTGAGCTGTGGGTGGCCTGCCGTGCTGGCGGCTTTCACTTTCGGCGCGAGGCCGGTCAATGGCTCGATACGCGTGGCGCGGGTGAGCTCTTTGCCTGTCTGTCCCGCTGGGTGAGCGCGCAGGGGGGCGTGGCTGTCAGGCTCGCCGCTGGGCGCTGACGGGGCAACGCGGCAACGCGGCAACGATCAGCGTCGCGGCTCGGCCAGTGCCGCGGTGACCGGCGTATTGCCCCACCACTGCACACCCGAGTCGATCCGCGGTGCCGGCGGCGGGGGTACCGCGGCGGGTCGCTCATCGACCCCGAGGCTGCGAATTCCCTGTCCGGGCCGGGTTTCGGTGAGATAGAACTCGCCATCGAGCTTCACCACACCAGGCGGTTGCACGCGCGCAATGTCGGGCGAGCGAGAGAGCGCCTGACCCATGTAGCTGATCCAGATGGGGAGCGCGAGGCCGCCGCCGGTTTCGCGCTCGCCCAGCTTCCTGGGTTGGTCATGACCGACCCAGACCGCGGCCGCGATCGCCGGGTTGTAGCCCACGAACCACGCGTCGTGCGCATCATTGGTGGTGCCGGTCTTGCCCGCCAGATCTTGACGTTTGAGCGATTGCGCCCGTGTGGCCGTGCCGTTCGAGACCACGGTCTGCAGCAGGCTGTCGACCAGGAACGCGTTGCGGGCGTCGATTGCCCGGCGTGCTTCATCACCCGCCCGCCCGGGGCGCGCCAGCGCGAGCACCCGGCCTTGCGTGTCGGTGATGCGCGTGATGAGATAGGGATCGACCCGGTAGCCGCCGTTGGCAAACACCGAGTAGCCAGCGGCCATCTGGAGCGGCGTCACCGATCCTGCGCCCAGGGCCATCGTGAGATAGGGCGGGTGGCGCTCTGCGTCAAAGCCGAACCGGGTGACATAGGATTGTGCGTAGTTCGGGCCGATGGCATCAATCAGCCGGATCGAGACCATGTTCTTGGACTTGGCCATGGCCTCGCGCAGCGTCATCGGGCCTTCGAAGCGGCCGTCATAGTTCTTGGGCTCCCAGAGCCGGTCGCCGGTTCGGCGCGGATCGATCTGGACGGGCGCATCGTTCACGATGGAGCTGGTGAGAAAGCCCTTTTCGAGCGCCGCCGAAAAGATGAAGGGCTTGAAGCTTGATCCGGGCTGGCGCCAGGCCTGCGTCACGCGATTGAACTTGTTCCGGGAGAAGTCGAAGCCCCCCACCATGGCCCGGACCGCACCATCCATCGGACTGATTGCCACCAGCGCTGCCTCGACATCAGGGAGCTGGCTGATTTCAAACTGGCCGTTGCGAGTTTCGACGATGCGGACCAGGGAACCGCGGCGGATTCGACGGGCGGGTGCTGCCCGGTCGGTGAGCGCGTTGGCGACAAAACGCAGGCCCTCGCCCTGGATGCTGACCGGTTCGGTATTGCGACCGCGGGTGACGGTCACGCGGCCTGCCGAGGCCTGCAGCACCACCGCAGCGATGAACTCATCGACATCGTCTGCTTCGCCCAGCGCGGTTTCGATCTGTTCTTCGGCCCGCCGTGCATTGGTTGAAAGCTCGATCTGCGCTTCGGGTCCACGGTAGCCGTAGCGCCGGTCGTATTCGAGCAGCCCGGCCCGGACCGCCGCGTTGGCGGCACGCTGCTCGGCAGCGATCAGGGTGGTGTGCACCACCAGTCCTGCGGAGTAGGTGTCCTCGCGGAACTGCTCCCAGGCAAGCTGCCGCGCCATTTCCGCGGCGTGCGGCGCAAGCGGCAGCAGTTCCTGGCGGGGCTTGGCGAGCCGTAGCGGCTCGTCGAGGGCGGCCTGGTACTGCGCATCGGTGAGAAACCCGGCGTCACGCATTCGGCGCAGGATGTAGCGCTGTCGCTCGGTGGCGCGCTTGGGGTTGACCATCGGGTTGAACCGGGAGGGCGCCTTGGGCAGTCCGGCGAGCATCGCCGCCTGCCCCGCGCTCAGTTCGGCGAGGGGCTTACCGAAGTAGGTTTGCGCGGCCGCCGCGAAGCCATAGGCGCGCTTACCGAGAAAAATCTGGTTGATGTAGAGCTCGAGGATCTGTTCCTTGCTGAGCGTTTCCTCGATCCGTAGCGCAATCAGAATCTCTACGATCTTTCGGGTGTAGGTGCGCTCGGGCGACAGAAAAAACTCGCGCGCGAGTTGCATCGTGATGGTGCTTGCCCCCTGCTCGGTGCCACCCGACAGCAGATTGACCACCGCGGCCCGTGCCACACCGATCAGATCGATGCCCACATGCTCGAAAAAGCGCGCGTCTTCGGCTGCGACGATGGCGTTCTTCATGACCTCGGGCACGTCCTGCACGCGCACGAAGGTGCGCCGCTCCTCGCCAAATTCGCCGATCAGGACGCCGTCTGCGGTGAGGATGCGAAGCGGAATGCGCGGCTTGTAGTCGAGGAGCGAGTCAAGCGGCGGCAACCGGTCGTTGATGAGCAGGGTGGCGAGCGACCCGGTGAGCACGATGGCGGCGGCCAGCGCGAAGGGCGCCACAGCCAGCGCGAGCAGCAGACGCCCCAGGCGAAAGGGCCGCTTGGCGGGGGGAGGCGCGGGTCCAGAGTCTGGCGGGGGTGATCGACGGGTCATGACAAACCGGCGCGGGGTACGCGCCCGGTTCCGGCGGGGGATCCCAAATTATACGGGGGCCTTTTCTGATTTAATCCGTAACCGTGCGCAACATCATTCTCATCGGCATGATGGGATCAGGAAAATCCACCGTCGGTCGGCGGCTCGCCTCGACACTCGGCCGCCCGTTTGTCGACGCAGATACCGTGCTTGAACGGCGCTGTGGCGTTCCGATCTCGACCATCTTCGAACTCGAGGGAGAGGACGGCTTTCGCCGTCGCGAAGCGCAAGTGATCGCGGAACTCGCGCAGCCCTCGGGCTGTGTGCTTGCCACGGGCGGTGGCGCCATCCTGAATGCCGACAGCCGCGCGTTGCTCCACCGCGAGGGATTTGTGGTGTATCTGCAGGCGGGGCTCGCCGATCTCTGGCAGCGGCTGCGACGCGACCGGGCGCGCCCCCTCCTTCGCACCAGCGATCCGAGGGCGCGCGTCGAGGCGCTGGTCGAGCAGCGCGACCCGCTTTACCGCGAGGCCGCGCACCGCGTCATTCCTACTGGCCGACAGCCGGTCGATCGCACCGTCGCCGACATCCTGGCCGCGCTACCCCCCGACCTTGCGGCCGATGCCCGGCCGGCGGATCCGTCGGTGTCCGATGCGGCCTGAGCGGGCCGGGTTCGAGACCCGGCAGGCCGGCCGCGAATTCCCTTTTCCAGGAATCATTTCATGAGTGTTCATCGTCTTGAGGTTGCGTTGGGCGAACGCAGCTATCCGATTCTGGTGGGTCCAGGACTGCTCGAGGGGGGCGCTGAGCTTGCCGGGCTGGCCGCCGGCCGGCAGGTGGCCATCGTGACCAACGCGAGGGTCGATGCGCTGTACGGCGAGCGGCTGCGCAGCGCGGTCGGGCGTGCCTCGCCCGCCACCTGCATCACGATTGCACTCGAGGAGGGCGAACAGCACAAGGACTGGTCGTCGCTCAACCGGGTGTTCGACGCGCTTCTTGCCTCGCAGTTCGATCGACGCTGCCTGATCGTGGCGCTGGGGGGCGGCGTGGTGGGCGACACGGCGGGGTTTGCTGCGGCAACCTACCAGCGTGGCGTCGACTTTGTCCAGGTGCCCACGACGCTGCTCGCGCAGGTCGACTCATCGGTGGGCGGCAAGACCGCGATCAACCACCCGCGCGGCAAGAACATGATCGGCGCCTTCCATCAGCCGCGGCTGGTGCTTGCCGATACCGACACGCTTGCGAGCCTGCCAGCGCGTGAACTGTCTGCGGGCATCGCCGAAATGCTCAAGCATGGCGCGATCGCCGACCCACACTATCTCGGGGTGCTGGAGGCCGACATGGCGCGGCTGCGCGCCGGGGATGCGGCCGCACTTGCCGCCGCGGTGGTCCGGTCCTGCGAAATCAAGGCAGGCGTGGTGGGGGCTGATGAGCGCGAATCGGGTCTGCGCGCCATTCTCAACTTCGGCCACACCTTCGGTCACGCCATCGAGGCGGGTGCCGGTTACGGGCAGTGGCTGCACGGCGAGGCGGTGGGAGCCGGCATGGTGATGGCAGCCGATCTGTCGCATCGCCTGGGGCTCATCGACGCGGCCGTGCCTGAGCGGCTGCGCGCCGCGGTGGCGGCGGCGGGGTTGCCGGTCGAGGGGCCGGGCTGGCCCGCAGAGCGCTATGTTCAGCTGATGAGCGTCGACAAGAAAGCCTCGCAGGGCATTCCGAAGTTTGTGCTGCTGGAGGCGCTGGGCCGCGCGGTGGTGCGTTCGGCACCCGTCGATCTGGTTCATCAGACCTTGCGCGCCTGCTCGGCGGCGCACTGAGCGCGCGGGCGCCCCAAGTGGTCGGGGTCACAGGGTTGCCGCGCGCGGTCTGGGCGGCCGATCCGGCCCGATCGGCCGGGCGAATGCATGCGGAGCCCCCAGCTGGGGGCCGGACGGCTTTTCAGCGCGATCGTGACCGGATCGTGCATTGCACGGCCTTTCGAAGGCTGGAATACAAGACGCAGGTATTCATCAATCACGAAGGTGATCTGTACCGCACGCGGCTCACGCATTCGATCGAGGTGGCGCAGATTGCCCGCACGGTCGCGCGCGCGCTGGGCCTCGATGAGGATCTGACCGAAGCCGTCTCGCTCGCCCACGATCTGGGACACACGCCGTTCGGTCACGCCGGACAGGACGCGCTTGACGCCGCCATGACGCGCTGGGGGGGCTTTGAACACAACCTGCAGTCGCTCCGGGTGGTCGACGAGCTTGAGCAGCGCTATGCCGCGTTTGACGGGCTCAACCTGAGCTTTGAGACCCGCGAGGGCATTCTCAAGCGCTGCCGGCCTGAACTCGTCCAGGCACTGGGGGAGGTGGCGGGGCGGTTCCTGCGCGGCGGGTCGTGG
>RFXC01000341.1 GCA_009921765.1 Betaproteobacteria bacterium
AGGGTGCGATCTGCCTGCAAGGGAGCGCCCCCGCCCGCCTGCAGCCCCACGCCGGGTCCGGAGCCGGACATCGCTCCGCCAGAAGAACCAAGCCCGATGATGGACAACAGCCCGCCCGACCCGCTGGCGCGCGCCGTTGCCCCAGCGCCCTGCTGCGGCAGCACGACCGGTTTCGCATCGAGCCGGGCGAGTTCGGCCCCCGGGGCGACGTAAGGCGCCGCCCTGGCAATCACTTCGATCACCTGGCTGCCCACCACCAGAACACCGGCACCCAGCGTTTTCGCCGCCTCGCCGGGATCCTTCCTGGCGAGCGACTTGCCGTCGTCGTTCAGCGCAAGCTCGATCCGTGCAGGCCGGTCAGGCGAACCCGGCGCGGCGTGGATACGCTGCGGTGCCGCGTGCAGAAGGCCGGTCTCGGCGTACGGAAAGAACTCGATCCTGGGCGTTGACAGGACCGGCTCGGGCGTGAGCGCCTCCAATGTGATCGAGAGCGAATCAGCCCCCACCGCAACGGGCAGTTCGCGCGTGGCTGCCGGAAGCAAAGCGAGCGCCCGCTCAAAGCTCGCCGCGTGAACCGACCGCCCCGCCTCGGCACCGGCCGCCACGACTGGCAGGTCGAGGCGAAGCGAGGCCTCCCCCGGTATGCACACCTCTCTGCACATCAGCCAGGCGGCGCGCGCCTCCAAGCGCACGCGGGTGCCCGCCGCCTGCTCGGGCACCTGAACACGCACGGGCAGGACAACGTCGTCCTCGTAGCCGTAGCTGGCAAGCGGCGCGATCAGAAACCGCGCGGGGACTGGCCACTGCAGGGCCCCCGCCGAGAACCCAGGCGGCATCTGCCACTCAAGCGTGGTCGCAAGCCCGGAATCGCCGGGATTGCGCCAATAGGTGTGCCAATGCGGATCGTGACGGATAAGCAGCCCCACCCACTCGGCTCGACCGGCGCGGAGCGCATTGACAGGCGCCACCAGTTCAACCTCCACCGCGTCCACTCGTACCGGCGCCGCCCATGCGCCGGCAGGGACGACGCAGGCGATGCAGACGGCCAGAAGCAGTGCGCGGACGAACCGACCGGTAGCGGATTGGTTGGACATGATGGGCTGGGCACGAAGAGGCGCTGACGCGCCACGATACCGCCTGATTATCCCACCGCCGGCATCAGGACTTGGGCGTGGTCAAGCCCTGGACCCGCCCGGTCCTAGGGGTCAGGACTTGAAATGGTCTGGAACGGCCCTATAATTAGCACTCGCGCGAGATGAGTGCTAACAACCGGTCATCATGACCGGAATGGCCGGGCGCCTGTCCGGAGCACCCTTCCCGCCCGACCCTGGTTTCGGCCAGTTTGGTCATTTTCCAAAACCCCTTGTTTTCAAGAACTCAGGAGCCTGTTTCATGAAACTCCGTCCTTTGCATGATCGCGTGATCATCAAGCGTCTGGACAACGAACGCAAAACCGCCTCGGGTATCGTGATCCCCGATTCGGCCGCCGAGAAGCCCGATCAGGGCGAGATCCTCGCCGTCGGTAACGGCAAGGTCGGCGACGACGGCAAAGTGCGCCCGCTCGGTGTGAAAGTCGGCGACAAGGTGCTGTTTGGCAAGTACAGCGGCCAGACCGTCAAGGTTGACGGCGATGAGCTCCTCGTCATGCGCGAGGAAGACATCATGGCGGTGGTCGAGGGTTAATCACCGCATAGCAGTGGCTTCGACTTAAGCCAATCCCTATTTACACGTATTCAGGAGTACTCCGAACATGGCAGCAAAGATTGTTCTGTTCCACGACGACGCGCGTCACAAGATGGTCGCCGGCGTCAACATCCTCGCCAACGCCGTCAAGGTCACCCTTGGTCCCAAGGGTCGTAACGTCGTGCTCGAGCGCAGCTTCGGCGCCCCCACCGTCACCAAGGACGGCGTATCGGTAGCCAAGGAAATCGAACTCAAGGACAAGTTCGAGAACATGGGCGCGCAGATGGTGAAGGAAGTCGCTTCCAAGACCTCCGACAACGCCGGCGACGGCACCACCACCGCCACCGTGCTGGCCCAGGCCATCGTCCGTGAAGGCATGAAGTACGTGGCCGCCGGCATGAACCCGATGGACCTCAAGCGCGGCATCGACCGTGCGGTCATCGGTCTCACCGAAGAGCTGAAGAAGATCAGCAAGCCCTGCACCACCACCAAGGAAATCGCGCAGGTTGGCTCCATCTCCGCCAACAGCGACGACGAAATCGGCACCATCATCGCCGAGGCCATGGAAAAGGTTGGCAAAGAGGGCGTGATCACCGTTGAAGACGGCAAGTCGCTCAACAACGAACTCGATGTGGTCGAGGGTATGCAGTTCGACCGCGGCTATCTGTCCCCCTACTTCATCAACAACCCCGACAAGCAGATCGCGGTGATGGATGATCCGTTCGTGCTGCTGCACGACAAGAAGATCAGCAACATCCGTGACCTCCTGCCGGTGCTCGAGCAGGTTGCCAAGGCAGGCCGGCCGCTCCTCATCATCGCCGAAGAAGTTGAAGGCGAGGCACTTGCAACGCTGGTCGTGAACAACATCCGCGGCATTCTGAAGACCGTTGCGGTCAAGGCGCCTGGCTTCGGTGACCGTCGTAAGGCGATGCTCGAAGACATGGCCATTCTCACCGGCGGTGTCGTGATCGCCGAAGAAACCGGTATGTCGCTCGAGAAAGCCACCCTGGCCGACCTCGGCCGCGCCAAGCGCGTTGAAGTGGGCAAGGAAAACACCACCATCATCGACGGCGCTGGCGAGTCCAAGCTGATCGAAGCCCGCGTCAAGGCCATCCGCTCGCAGATCGACGAAGCCACCAGCGACTACGACCGCGAGAAGCTGCAAGAGCGCGTTGCCAAGCTGGCGGGCGGTGTGGCCGTCATCCGCGTCGGTGCTGCCACCGAAGTCGAGATGAAAGAGAAGAAGGCCCGCGTGGAAGACGCGCTGCACGCTACCCGCGCTGCCGTGGAAGAGGGCATCGTGGCAGGCGGCGGTGTTGCGCTTCTGCGTGCCCGCGCCGCGGTCAAGGTGAAAGGCGACAACGCCGACCAGAACGCCGGCATTCAGATCGTGATGCGCGCAGTGGAAGAGCCGCTGCGCCAGATCGTCAACAACTGCGGCGAAGAGGCCAGCGTGGTGGTGGCTGAAGTCCTGAAGAGCAAGGGTAACCACGGCTACAACGCAGCCAACGGCACCTACGGCGATATGCTCGAGATGGGCGTGGTCGATCCCACCAAGGTCACCCGCACCGCGCTGCAGAACGCCGCTTCGGTGGCCAGCCTGATGCTCACGACCGACGCCATGGTCGCCGAGCAGCCCGAAGACAAGCCGGCCGCAGGCGGCATGCCTGGTGGCATGGGCGGTATGGGCGGCATGGGCGGCATGGAC
>RFXC01000342.1 GCA_009921765.1 Betaproteobacteria bacterium
GCTGTGGGCGCTCACCGTGGGTGTCCTGGTTGTTCTGTCCTTCGATGCCGTATTGAGACTCGCTCGCGCGCAGGCGCTCGATCGCGTCGCCCGCGACGTGGACGAAGACCTGACGCAGCTGCTCTACGACCACCTGCTTGCCATGCGGATGGACAGCCGCCCGCGCAGCCTGGGCACGCTGGCGGCGCGCCTCACCGGCTTTGAGGCGGTTCGTTCCTTCTTTACCGCATCGATCCTCTTCGTATTTGTCGATCTGCCCTTTGTGCTCGCCTTCATCGCGGTCATTGCGCTGGTGGGCGGGGCTGTGGGCTGGGTGTACGCGCTCCTGTTTCCCCTGGCGCTCGTTGCGGGGTGGGCAGGGCAACGGAAGATGCGGCGCCTGGTCCAGCGACAGGTGGTTGGGCTCCAGCAAAAAAATGGGCTGCTGATCGAGACCATCCACGGCGCCGAATCGATCAAGGCTGCGGGGGCGGAATGGCGGTTTTCCGCTCGCTGGGCCGACCTCGGGGATGAACTATCGGCTGACCAGCTTGCCGTTCGCGCAACCATCAATCGGGTGACAACGCTCATGCACTGGTTGTCCTCGATCGCCTTTGTTGGTGTGATCGTCGTGGGGGTTCATCAGATCGAGCTTGGTCTGCTGTCGGTGGGCGGGCTCATTGCATGTTCGATTCTCGGAGGGCGCGTCATCCAGCCAATCTCCCAGGTCGTGATGCTTGCCACCCAGTGGCATGGCGCGCGCGAGGCAATCCGCAATCTCGAGTCGGTCATGCGAATACCCGCGGAGCGCGAGCCCGATGTGTCGCAACTCGCACCCGACTCGCTGGCGGTGTCCGTGGCGGCCAAGGACTTGCGGTTTGCCTATGGGCGATCGCCTGCCGCAAACATTGACATCAACGCGCTAGTGTTTGGCGCCGGCGAGCGGGTTGCGCTCGTGGGCTCCAATGGCTCTGGCAAGACCACGCTGCTCCGAATACTGTCGGGGCACTATCGTCCCGCAGCCGGGCAGGTACGGATAGGAGGCATTGACGCAGCCCAGCTCTCGCCCGCCTGCCTCGGAGCACACGTGGGTTACATGCCCCAGGATACCCGGCTGTTCCGCGGCACCCTGCGTGACAATATCGAGCTCGGGGGCGTACGGCTCGATGATTCGCGGCTCCTCGACGTGGTCCGGGCGAGCGGTCTGGAGCCCCTGGTGTCCGAGCATCCGCTGGGCCTTGATCTGCCCATTGCCGAGGACGGTAGTGGGCTATCAGTGGGGCAACGGCAGCAGGTGGGATTGGCCCGCCTGCTCGCGCAGCCGCCCCGGATCTGGCTTCTGGACGAACCGAGCGCATCGCTCGACGGCAGCGCTGAGGCAGCGCTGGTGAAGACCCTGTCAACCATGATCCGCCCCGACGACCTGGTGATCTACGCGACGCACAAGACCGCTCTGCTGGCGATGGCAACGCGGGTTTTGGTGATGCGGGGCGGGCGGGTTGTTCATGACGGCGACCGCGACAGCATTGGCCGCGCCATGCAGTCGCCGTCGCCGATCTCGGCATCGTCAGCGCTCAATCGGGTGGCCTGATGAGTCGACCGCACCAAGACCGGCCAGCGGGGTTCGACGCCCCGCTTCTTCGGCCCGAGCGCGCCGGGGCCGCGCGTTGGATGAGCACCTTTGCGGTGGTTGCAGTCGCCCTCATGTGTGTCACCGCGGTCGCCTGGTCCTCACTGGTCGAGATCGATCAGGTCACGCGCGCATCCGGTCAGTTGATTGCCAGTTCGCGGGTGCAGATCGTGCAGTCGGTCGACGGGGGCGTGATCGAGCGACTGCATGTTCGCGAGGGCGACACCGTCGAAGCGGGTCAAACGCTCGCCACCCTGGACTCCGGGCGCACACAGGCCGCGCTTCGCGAATCCGAGGCCAGGTCTGCTGCGCTGCGCGCGGCGCTGGCTCGGTTGGCGATCGAGGCTCAAATGGGGGAGCGCCTGGTGTTCCCATCGGCGCTCGCTGCATTTCCGTCCGTGCAGCGCGCGCAGCAGGCCTTGTTCGAACAACGTCGTCGCTCGCTATCGGTGGAGCTTGATGCGCTCGAGTCATCCGCATCGATCGCCCGTCAGGAACTCGCTCTCGTCCAGAACCTGCACCGTGCGGGCGATGTCAGTCAGGCCGAACTCCTGCGGGTGAGCCGGCTGGCAAGCGAGGCCGAGGCGCAACTCTCGATCCGCAAGAATCGATGGCTTCAGGACGTCCGCGCCGAGCAGGCTCGCGCCGAGGACGAGCTCGCGCAGCTTGAGCAGGTGCAGGCGCAGCGCCGCGAAGTGCTGGACAGTCTGGTGATCCGAGCCCCGGTACGCGGCATCGTGAAGAACGTGCGGGTGACGACGCGCGGTGGCGTGTTGCGCCCCGGCGAGGAGCTCCTGCAGATCGTACCGGCCGATGACCGGCTGATCGTTGAGGCCCGGGTAAGACCGTCCGACATCGCCCTGCTCAGGCCCGGGCTTCCCGTGTCGATCAAATTTGATGCGTACGACTACACCGCCTACGGCGCGGTGCCTGGGAAGCTCAGCTACATCAGCGCTGACACGATTCGCGACGATTCGCGTGCGGGCGAGCAGCTTTACTACCGAGTTCATGTGGAGACCGACATCCCGCCGGGTGCGCCAGCCGAAACGGGGTTGCGCAAGCGCCTCGACGTGATGCCGGGAATGACTGTCACCGTCGACATCCGGACTGGACGACGTTCCGCGCTGTCCTACATGCTGAAGCCGATTCGTCGCACGCTGGACGAGGCTTTTTCCGAACCCTGAACTTCTGATCAACCCAAGCATCCCATCACAGGTCCCGAGCCATGACCACCGCATCTGCCCCAACTGCTGCTGCCATGCAAAACCCGCGCGCTGTACCTGGCGTCGATCCCATCAGTCAGGCCCCGGAGCGCTCTGTTTCGGGGGCAGGTCGAGCGACTGACTCCTCATCTGACCGCAAGGCGGTTGCGGGTGGCAACCGTGCAGAGCGGGTTGCCCAGAGTCCTGATGTACTCGCGCCCGCCTGGGCGAGCGGCGCGCAGCTGATCGACACCTCGTTTGATTCATCAGGGGTGGTTGCCTCGTTGGAGGCAGACGCCGCCGATCCCGCGCAGTTGAATGCGATGCTGGACGAGGCGGGCATGTCCGATCAGATGATCATGGTCGAGCAGGCCCCGGATGCTGATCAAGTGCTCGGCGATGCAGCCGATGTGATCGAGTTCAACGCCGGACACGGGGTGCTTGATCCGGCGCTCCAGCGGTCGCTTCGAGTCGAATTCGCGCAGGCGCCTTCGGCGACGACCTCTGATGCCACGGCCGGCGGCGGCATTCTCAGTATGCCGCCTTATCAGCTCGTGATCGGTGGGTTCC
>RFXC01000343.1 GCA_009921765.1 Betaproteobacteria bacterium
TAGATTGCCACGGCCCGCCACGTCGCGTTGCTCCTCGCGGCTAAAGGCCGCGCCTCGCAATGACGGAGGCCTTGCCCCTCGACCCGCTCAGGCCTTGTAATACACCTCAACCTGCCCCTTGACCTTGATCAAGAGCGGCTGGCCGCGGCGGTCGACGGTTTTGCCGGCAGGCACGCGGATCCAGCCTTCGCTGATGCAGTACTCCTCCACATCGTGGCGATCCCTGCCGTTAAAGCGGATGCCGATGCTGTTCGCGAGCACCTGGGCGTTGTAGTGCGGGCTGCGGCTGTCGATGGCCAGGCGGTCGGGGAGGGCGGGGCGTTCGGTGTCGGTCATGGCGAGATCGGTTCGGCAAAGAGGCGCATTGTTGCAGACGAGCCGGTGGGCGCTCATCTTTGGGCATACTTCACCCCAACCATGCCCCTGCCGATGTTTTGCCTCCTCCAGAAAGCCCTGCTGCTGGCATTGCTGTGCCTGCTGGCCTGGCTGCCCGGCGCGGCGGCGGCGCAGCAGCGCATCCTTGAAAAGGCCTACTGGACGGACACCTCGGGTAGCGCCACCTTCGAGCAGGCTCGCGCGGCCGTCTACACCCCCTATAGCGATGTGCTGAGCAAAGGCTTTAGCCGCCATGTGCAGTGGGTGCGCCTGAGAATCGCGCCGCTGCCGGCCGAGGACGGCGATGCGCTGGTGCTGCGGCTGCGGCCGGTTTATATCGATCAGGTCACGCTCTTCGACCCGGTGCTGCTGGCTCAGGGCCAGGCTCCAGCCAGCGTGGGCGACCGTACGCCCTGGGAGTCCAACCAGTTTGAGTCGCTCAACCACAATCTGCTGATTCCCGCGCAGACCCTAGAGCGCTACATCTGGCTGCGGCTGCAGACCACCAGCACACAACTGCTCCATGCCGAAGCCCTGACCCCGCGCGAGATGCTGCGTGAGGAGCACACGCTGTGGCTGGTCTATTCGGCCTTGTTGGCGCTGATCATGTCTTTTTTGCTGTGGGTGCTGATGGTCTGGTTGCGCGACCGCGATCCGGTCAATGGTGTTTTCGTTATCCGCCAGATGGTTTTGCTGATTTATACCGCCTGCTTTTTGGGCTATCACCGGATCTTGCTGGCCGACTGGGTAACGCCTGCTGCGCAGGACACGGTGTACAACTGGCTGGTCTTGTTCACCACCGGGCTGTCGGTGGCTTTTGAGTACCGCTTCGTGATGGAGTACCGAATGCCTCGCGCATCGCGCTGGCTGCTGCGTGCGCTGCTGGTGTGGTCGCTGCTGGCCATGGCGCTGATGGTCTTGGGGCAGACGCGGCAGTCGCTGCAAACCAATATGCTGCTCAACGGCGTGGCCGTGTTGTGCATGCTTGCGGTGAGCCTGCGCCTGAAGCGTCCGCAGGCCAGCGCGGCGCACGGCGCGAGCTACCAGCTCCCGCCGGCCGTCGTGTGCGGCTACTACGTGGCGGTGTTGCTGCTGTTGGTGCTCAATGTGTTGCCCAGCCTGGGCCTGCTGTCGGGCACGCTCTATACCGTCTACGGCGTGCTGCTTTACGGGGTGGTGTCGGGGTTTTTCATGACTGCCTTGCTCATCGTGCGTTCGCGCAAGGCCGAGGCGCTGCGCCAGGACACCGCCAACCGCCTGTACTTGTCGCAGCAGCAACTCGAGCTGGAGACCCAGCGCCGCCAAGACCAGTCGCAGCTCATCAACATGCTCATGCACGAGCTCAAGACCCCGCTGTCGGTGATCGACCTGGCGGTCAAGACGCGCGAGCGCGACGAGCGCACCGAGGCCTATGTGACGCGCGCCATCGACAACATGAAGGCGATTTTGCAGCGCTGCGTGCAGACCGACCGCATGGTCGAGAGCCCCTTCCAGCCCGCAATGGAAGCGCTTGATCTGACGCCGCATCTGCGCCAGTGGCTGCTCGATGCGCGGCTGCCCGACCAGCGCCTTGTGCTTCATCTGCCCGATCGGGCGCCGCTGAGCACCGACGCGCAGTGCGTGCAGATCATTGTGGGCAACCTGCTTGACAACGCGATCAAGTTTGGCGCTGCAGACCAGGCCATTGAGGTCAGATTGGAGCGTGCCGAGCATCCAACGGCCGCATGGCGCTTGCAAGTGGCCAACGTGCCCGGGCCGGGGGGAAGGCCTGATGCCCAGAAGATTTTCTCCAAGTTCTATCGGCACGCGGCGGCGCAGCGCATCTCGGGCACCGGCCTGGGCCTGTACCTGTGTGACGGCCTGGCCCGCCAGATCGGCGCCACGCTGGCCTACCATCCGACCGATACCCATGTGGTGTTTGAGCTGTGTCTACCCATTTGAGCATCGTCATCGTCGAAGACAACGACGACCTGCGTGAATTGACTGCCGATGCCTTGCGTGCGCAGGGCCATCAGGTCTGCGCGTTGCCGTGCGCCGAAGCGGTCGATGACGCCCTTAGCGCGGCGCCAGCCGACGTGTTTCTGATCGACTTGAACCTTCCCGGCGAAGACGGCCTGAGCCTGGCTCGGCGCATCCGCAATGCGCAACCCTTGGTGGGCATCATCATCATCTCGGCGCGCGCCGAGCTGACCGACAAGGTGGTGGGCTACGACAGCGGGGCCGACGTGTACCTGCCCAAGCCCGTGCCGCTGGAAGAGCTGTCCGCCGCGCTCAAGAGCTTTGCCCGTCGCCGGCAGGCCCAGCGCATTGACAGCCGCCTGCCCGGCGGGCCTTTGCGGCTGGAAGGGCAGCATCTTCAAGGCCCGTCTGGCAGCGTCAAGCTCACCCACGCCGAAGAGGTGCTGCTCACCGCCTTTGCCCGGGCGCCGGGCGGCCGCCTGGAGAGCTGGCAACTCGCTGAATTGCTGGGCAGCGATCTGGAGCACTTCAACAAGTCCAGCCTTGAACTGCGCATTGTTCGCTTGCGCAAGAAGCTCAGTCAGGCCGGTGCCACCGGCCCGCTGATCGAATCGCTGCGATCGGTGGGTTACCAGCTCATGGTGCCGGTGCAGGCCTTTGTGTGATGCGGCCGGTTTGAAGGGCTGCCGGTCGAGCGCCTCGACAAAATTCCTTTAAAAACCTTCATAAACCTTCATTAGGTTTCACATGACCCTTCAAATGTTGCCAAAGCACAGAAATTGAAGGCAATTGAAGGACTCTTTTTAACGAAATCTTTGTAATCGCCGGCACCTGAACTCATCAGCATGCCGTGCTTGAACTCAAAAAACTCGACCTCACCGGCCCCGCCGGCACTGTCAAGGTCACTGCCACCGAGGCCAGCTTGCTGCTGGCGTTTTCCCAATCGCCCGATGCTAGGCTGCGCTTTGAAGACGTTGCGCAGTGTCTTGGCCTTGAACTGAGCGAGGAGCGCAAGAGCAACATCCAGGTGCGCATGGTGCGCCT
>RFXC01000344.1 GCA_009921765.1 Betaproteobacteria bacterium
ACCACCCGAACCACGCTGACTGACGCAGCCGGAAACGTCAGCACGCCCTCGTTGTCGTCCTTTACCCTCGACACGCTGCTGGTGATCGAAGGAACGGTCAATGCGGGCCCAGTCAGTCAGGGTGTCCAGATCGAAGCCTTCGATCCTGCAGGCGTGAGTTTTGGCAGCGCGGCGGTGAAGTCAGACGGCAGCTTTCGAATCGAAAAGCCGAGCATGGGCGATTACCGAGGCACGGTGTTGGTGAAGGCCGTTGACCAGAATGCCAGTGGCAACAACTTTCTGGATGAAGTCACCGCGACACCCAAATCGCTCGATGCTGTTCTGCGCGCGGTGGCGGTCGCGGAAGAGGGCGCTGCACAGTTCCAGCTTGTGGGCGGCGCCGCGGTGCTCACAGTGCATATCACGCCGGTGTCCGAACTCGCGGCGCGCAAGGCGGGTGTGACCAAAGACAGGGCACCTGAAGACGCAGCCGTGATCAATCAGGCCAACGAGAACGTGGCAGGCGCGCTGGGGCTCAGCCCAGCGGATATCGTTGCTCAGCCCATACCGACCAACAGCCAAAGTTTTGCTGCAAGCGACGGACTGAGCCC
The DNA here is from genome assembly GCA_009921765.1 of Betaproteobacteria bacterium. Next base: position 591 of record RFXC01000344.1, read on the forward strand.
AGGCGAGCGATACGGCTTGCTGCTCACGAAGCTGTCTGGACTGGACAGCCTGAACGCGGGGAGCATTGGGACCAGTCTGGCGCAAATCGAGCAGAACCTTCAGGGTTCAGCGCTATCAAACGAGGGCAAGGCCTTGATCGATCAAGGGCGTCAACAAGCGCTCTCGGCGATGAAGGCTGCTCAATCGAGTGAAGAAAAGACATTCCTGCAGGACACGCCGCTCAACCGCCAGTTACTGGGCGACATTGTGGTCACCGAACAGGCGGTGGTCGGTGGAAAGCTGAAGGTCACTGGAACCGCCTTGCCGGGCAGCAGCGTCGTGGTGAAGATGCCGGACGGCTCAAATCAGACAGCCTTGGCCGATGAGCGCGGTGTGTTCGAGGCGATATCGGCCAACCCGCCACCCACGCTCGAGACCAAGGTTGAATTGGTCGGCCAAGATGGGCTCGCTCAGGCAGTCGCGCACAAGGCGCCGGCCACGCCAATGATCAATGCCGGCAACGGCACGGTGGTAACAGGATCGGGCACGCCGGGAACCACAGTGACGGTGACCGACTTGTCAGGCCGGTCGCTCGGCACAGCAAAAGTCGACTCCCTGGGGCAGTGGAGTCTGACGCCGCCCGCATCGTTAGCCGACGATCAGGTACTCAAGGCCAGAGCCGTCGACGATAGCGGCAACGTCTCCGCAACCGGCGAGGGCGCGGTCGACATCGAGATGGTGAGCGTTCAGATGCCATCGGCCGGCGACGGGTACATCAGCGCGGCAGAACGGGCGAGTGGGGCAGTGCGATACGAGGTGGCGCTACCGGGTACCGCCGTTGTGGGCGACCAGGTGCGGACGACGCTGTCGCGCCCCGATGGCAGCACGATCACCTACGTCGACACCCTGACCGCTGACGACCTGGCTGCAAAGCGAATCGTCCGACCCGTGCCCGTCACCGATCTGGTGATTGACGGCGAGCACCGGACCGCGATTTCTCTTGTCACGACGGTCGGCTCGAGCGTTCCTGCTGTCCAGAGCTTCATCCTGGATGTATCGACGCCGCTTCCCCCGGTCATCGCGCCTTCGAATGGACAGGTCATCAACGGCACGGCCGAGCCGGGAACCACTGTGGTGGTTCGCGACCAGACAGGCGTAGAAGTGGGCAAGGCGACGGTCGGCGTTGATGGCAATTGGACGATCATTCCGGCACGCCCTCTTCCCAACGGCACAGCGCTGTCGGCGCTCGCCAGCGACCCTGCGGGAAACACCAGCACGCCTGCAACGGGCTCGGTCGTCACCGGCACGCTCCTGATCACGGGCGCGGTAGACAGCGCGGGGCCAGTTGTCGGGCTGCTCGCCGATGGTGCCACCACCAACGACACGAGTCCGCTCATTTCGGGCACGCTCGGAACCGAGTTGATGGCTGGCCAGAGCCTGGTCGTCTACCGACGCGAAGGCTCGGGTGCATTTGTCCGAGTCGGTGTGGCTCGAACAGAGGGTCTGGGCTTTACCTTTCAGGATGGGGCTGGGAGTGGCGTGAACGCTGCGCTTCCCGATGGTCGCTATACCTGGCGGGCGCAGGTCGAAACTGCTGCAGGGCCTGTACTCGGGCTTGCCCCGTCGGGCGAATTTGACCTGTTCGTCGATGATTCCCGCCCGAAGACCCCCACCGTGTTGATTGCCGAGGCCTCGGGCGGCGACTCAATCATCACTGCCGCCGAGCGTGTGTCCGATGGCGGCGTTCCTGTGATGACCGTTCTCGGCGCCACGGTCCGCGCCGGCGACGTCGTGACGACGCAGGTGAGTTTGCCCGATGGCAGCACCCGATTGCTTTCCAATACGCTTAGCCAGGCAGACGTTCTAGTCGGTCGAATCAGCCAGCTCATACCGCGTTCATCGCTTGCCAACGACGGCGGATACGTCACATCGACCACCATCACATCGGGTATCAACGGTCGAATCAGCGATGCGGAGGTGAGGCGCTTCACGGTCGATACGACTGCGCCGGTAACACCTACCGTAGCGCTTCCCGAGTCATCCAATGGTGTCAGCGCAGCCGAGGCCGCGAGCGTGGGCGGCACGCCAATCCTGGTGACACTGACTGCAGATCTGCGCATTGGCGATACCGTCAAGAGCGTCGTCACCAGTCCGAACGGTGGCTTGCTCACTTTGACCACGGTGCTCACCGCATCCGATCTTCCGCCGTCTCAAGGCGGAGTGGCGACCGGGTTGGGACCTTTCACGATTTCGCAGGTCATTCCGAGTCTGATGCTGTCGGTGAATGGAGTTTGGACGACCGTTACGACGATCAGCGATCTGGCAGGCAACACCAGCCCAGCGGCGAGCGGCAGTTTTACGCTTGATGTCAGTGCGCCATCGGCAGCCTCGGTGAGCCTGCCGGAGTCACCCAACGGCGTGAGCGCAGCTGAAGCCGCCAGTGCGGGGGGCACCCCGGTGGTGGTGACGTTATCGCCCGATCTGCGGGTGGGCGACACCGTCAGCACCGTGGTCACCGATCCGAATGGCGCGGTGAGCATGCTCACCACGGTGTTGAGTGCGGCCGACCTTCCGCCGTCACAGGGCGGCACTGCCGGCGGGAGCGGTCCGTTTACGATCAGCCAGCTGATCCCGAGCAGCGCGTTGATAGTGAATGGTGCGTGGACCACCAGCACGACAATCACCGATGTGGTGGGTAACGCCAGCGCCGCAACAAGCGGCAGTTTTAGGCTTGACACCAGTGCGCCCTCCGCTCCTTCGGTGAGCCTGCCCGAGTCGCCGAACGGCGTGAGT
>RFXC01000345.1 GCA_009921765.1 Betaproteobacteria bacterium
GGAGGCGGAACGGCGAACAACTCACGTAGTCGAGCCCCACGTGGTGGCAGAAGACCACCGAGTGGGGATCGCCGCCGTGCTCGCCGCAGATCCCGAGCTTGATGTCCTTGCGGGTCTTCCGCCCCTTCTCCACGGCCACCTTCATCAACTGGCCCACGCCCGAGACGTCGATCGAGGCGAAGGGATTGGCGTAAAAATCTGCCGGCAGGTCTCGAAGGTCGAGGCTGGAGGCGATCTCCTGCACGCGCCCGGCGGACAGGGGCGGGGTGATGACCCAGGATGCAGCGCTCATGTACGCAGGAAATCGCGCAGCGCGAACAAGGTTTCATGGTCCCCAGGGGCAACCCCAGGGGCTTGCAGGATTTCCCAGGCACCGGCGACAATGGGCGACCGCGATCGGCTGATTCCGGAGCGGATCGCCCCGCCCTCACGACATACGCCAACCCCTGGAGGTGACACTTGAAGTCCCGTCTCAACGTCAACGGATCGGTTCGGGAGTTCGAAGCCGATCCAGCCACACCCCTCTTGTGGGTGTTGCGCGAGCAGCTCGGCCTCACCGGCACCAAGTACGGTTGCGGGGTCGCAGCCTGCGGCGCCTGCACCGTGCATATCGACGGTGTGCCCACGCGGAGCTGCGTGCGGCCGGTATCCACGGTCGGCGCCAACGAAAAGGTGGTCACCATCGAGGGGCTGTCGCCCGATTCGTCGCACCCGGTGCAAAAGGCCTGGGTGGCCCTTGATGTGCCGCAGTGTGGGTACTGCCAGAGCGGAATGATCATGGCAGCGGTCGCGTTGCTTCGCGACAAGCCCAAGCCCACCGATCGCGACATCGATGAGGCCATGACCAACATCTGTCGCTGTGGCACCTACAACCGCGTCCGCGCCGCCATCAAGGTGGTGGCCGAGGGCGGCAATCCCCGTGTCGCCGGCCTCTCGATCCAACATGCTGACGGGAGCACAACATGAGCGAACTGACTGTCACCCGCCGCCAGTTTCTGGCCTCCTCCGCCGCTGGTGGACTCAGCCTCGCATTCCATCTGCCCTTTGCCTCGGAAGCCCTTGCGCAGGGCGCCGCCACACCCGAGGTGAACGCCTGGGTGGTGGTCAGGCCCGATGACACCGTGGTGGTGCGGATCGCCCGCTCTGAAATGGGCCAGGGAACGCTCACCGGTCTCGCGCAGATGGTTGCCGAGGAACTCGGTTGCGACTGGGCCAAGGTCACCACTGAACAGCCCACGCCTGGCGAAAACCTGGCGCGCAAGCGCATCTGGGGCAATTTCTCCACCGGCGGCAGTCGCGGCATCCGCGAGTCGCAGGACTATGTCCGCAAGGGGGGCGCGGCCGCCCGCATGATGCTGGTTCAGGCTGCTGCCAACGAGTGGGGCGTGCCGGCCGCGCAGTGCAGCGTGAACAAGGGCGTGATCTCGCACGCCGCAAGCGGGCGCAGCACCACCTACGGCAAGGTGGCGGCAGCGGCTGCCAAGCTGAATCCGCCTACCGAGGTGCCGCTCAAGGACACCAAAGACTGGCAGATCCTGGGCAAGCGACTGGCGCGTCTGGACACCGCCGACAAGGTGAACGGCAAGCAGGTCTATGGTGCCGACCTCACCATGCCGGGCATGCTGAATGCAGCCATCCGCAAGTGCGAGGTATTCGGTGGCAAGGTCGTGAGCTTTGATGCCGCGGCCATCGAGAAGCGCCCTGGTGTCCGCAAGGTCGTGAAGGTGCATGACGACGCGGTGGCGGTGGTCGCAGATACCTGGTGGCAGGCCAAGACTGCGCTCGATGCGCTGCCCATCAAATGGGATCTCGGCCAGCACGCAAATGCCTCGAGCGAGGCGTTTGCGAAGGTGCTGCAGGCAGGCCTTGATGCCAGCGACGCTGTGGTCGGCAACAGCAGTGGCGATGCCAAGGGTGCGATCGCGTCGGCGGCGCGCCGCGTTGAGGCGGTCTATGCGTATCCGCATCAGAACCATGCCTGCATGGAGCCCATGAACGCGGTGGCCCGCTTCACGGCCGATCGCTGCGAGGTCTGGACGCCCACCCAGAACGGCGAGGCGGCGCTCGCCGCTGCGTCCGAAAGCTCGGGTCTGCCTGCTGCCAAGTGCGAGGTCTACAAGATCAATCTGGGTGGCGGGTTCGGGCGGCGCGGTGCGGTGCACGACTGGGTACGCCAGGTGGTGGCCATTGCCAAGGAGATGCCCGGCACGCCGGTGAAGCTTCTCTGGAGCCGCGAGGAGGACATGCTCCATGGCCGGTTCCATCCGGTCACCCAGTGCAAGCTTACGGCGGGGCTCGATGCGTCGGGCAACATCACCGGCCTGCACATGCGGATCTCCGGCCAGTCGATTCTCGCGGGCGTTTTCCCGCAGAACATCAAGGACGGCAAAGACCCGGTGGTCTTCCAGGGCCTGAATGATGGCGGCGGCGAGGCAATGATCGGCTACAGCTTCCCGAATGTGCTGATCGATCACGCCATGCGCAATCCGCATGTGCCGCCGGGTTTCTGGCGCGGGGTCAACCTCAACCAGAACGCCATCTACCTCGAGTGCTTTATTGACGAGATTGCGGCGGCAACCAATCAGGATCCGCTTGAACTGCGCCGCAAGCTGATGACCAGGCACCCCAAGCACCTGGCGGTGCTGAACGCGGTGGCCGAGCGCTCGGGATGGGGCAAGCCCGCCCCCGACGTGAACGGCCAGAAGGTGTTCCGCGGTCTGGCCCAGACCCATGGTTTTGGCAGCTATGTCGCAGCGTGCGCCGAGGTGTCGGTCAATGCCGAGGGGGAGTTGCGCGTTCATCGTATCGTGGCTGCGACCGACTGCGGTCACGCGGTCAATCCGCAGCAGATCGAGGCGCAGATCGAGGGCTCCTTTGTCTACGGGTTGTCGGCGTTCTTTGGTCAGTGCACGGTGAAGGACGGTCGAATCGAGCAGACCAACTTCAACACCTATCCCGTGATGCACATGCGGGATATGCCCAAGGTCGAGAGCATCGTGATGCCCTCGGGCGGATTCTGGGGCGGTGTGGGCGAGCCCACGATTGCGGTCGCAGCGCCGGCGGTGATGAACGCCATCTATGCTGCGACAGGCAAGCGGATCCGCCATCTGCCGCTCACCGGGCAGAGTCTGAAGCGCGCCTGAGGTCCCGGGCGGTTCCGTCCGGCATTCGCGCTCCTGGTCCCATCGGGGACGGGGAGCGCGGGTGGCCTTCGGCAGGCGGTTCCTGTGCGGTTCAAACAAATGCCACGGTCGCAGCTTCATGCCCGGGGATTGGCGCTTGTGGGGCGGGTCGGGCGCGC
>RFXC01000346.1 GCA_009921765.1 Betaproteobacteria bacterium
GCGTACTGGTCCTTGATGTCCTGAGGCGTACGCCATGTCGCCTTGACGGCCTCGACGTACCAGCTGTGCAGCGGCCCCCGGGCGTCAGCACAACCCGGACGCTCCCAGAACTTCTGCAGGCTTCTTGTCGCTACGACCCTCATTGGTCGTAGTATCTCCCATGTTGGGAGCCGTGCGCAACCTGCGGGCGCCACGGCAAGGCAGAGCGATCGGCTCGGCGAGCACGGAGTAGCCGTCTAGAAAGGCAATCGCCCGGCCAGCCGTGAGGCTGCACCGGGCGACAAGGCAGACCCCCGGCCGAGAAACCCCGTCAGGCTAGCCCATCGGGAGTCCCCGATAGATCCAGACAGACTTCTTTGCATACAGATCAACAGCTTACAACTGTTTCTCGACTGTCTTCGATGGTCCCAGAAAGATGCCGAATCACTCCCACTCAATTGTTTCCGAGCACATAAGACCCGCATAAACACTGGATTTATTTGACTTTGTCATCACGCTTTACCGTCACTTCTACCGTCAAAAAACGAACGCTTTTGCCAGCGCAGGAGATGGACTCGGTTTGACGGGCGGCTACTCCAGCCCATCAATCGTCAACTATCGCAGCGAACCGGCAAGCCTGATTCTTTGACTTATTTGCCATTATCGTAGCACAACTACGACTGGAGCGTCCAAAGAAAGCTTGGCAAGCACTTATAAAAATGGTAAATATCGTAACATGGCTACGACTGAAAGAACCAAGCTAAATTCACTCTACCGGCAGTGGGCGCCTGGAACCCCCCTGACATCCGAGGACCTGGCGGCATTGGGAGTCTCCGCGGACCTGGCCGTCCACTACGCGCGCTCCGGTTGGCTTTCCCGGTTGGCGCGAGGGGTGTACCGCCGCCCCAACGATACGCTCAATCTTCACGCCTGTCTGGTACTGATGCAGCGCTCTATCGAAGGCCTGCATGTTGGCGGCAAGTCGGCTCTCGACTGGTACGGTGTCCGGCAGTATTTGTCGCAGCAATCTGTCCTTCATCTCTACGGCTGGGCAACCGCCCGCCTCCCCGACTGGTTCACCGAGCGCTTTCCTGCGGAGTACCACCGCAAGCGCCTGTTCGACGAGCCCCCGAGCGATCCGCTTCATGCCGGGCCGTTCGAGAAGCGCGACGGCGCGCCGCGGGTCTCTGTGCCAGAACGCGCATTTTTGGAGGTGCTCAGCGAGGTGGGCGTGCGTCAGCCGCTGCAGGAGGCACGCGAACTCGCCGAGAGCACCTATAGCCTGCGCGCCGATGTGTTGAGTGATTTGCTGCAACGCTGCAACAGCGTCAAGACGGTGCGTCTGTGCTTGCAGCTCGGACGGGAACTCGCCTTGCCTTGGGCCTCCAAGCTGGATACCGCGCATCTGCCAACCGGCAGCGATCGCGCCTGGGTTTCCCGCTCGTCGGAAGGGCTGCTGATACTCAAACCATGAACCAGATCTACCTCGATACAGCGCGTCTGCTGACCCAGGTCGCCCCGCTCGTCATTACGGATGGCACGTTCGCACTCAAGGGTGGCACCGCGATCAATTTGTTCATCCGCGACATGCCGCGCCTCTCAGTCGATCTGGATTTGGTGTTTCCCGACTACAGTCTGCCACGCGACCAGACACTGGCGCGCATCGGCGATGCCATCCGGCACGCGGCCGAGCGCCTGCAAGCGCGTGGATTTCAGACGCACACCATCGCTTCAGCCGATGCCGGCGAAACCAAACTGCTGGTGCGGCGCGACGGCATCGAGGTCAAGATCGAAGTCAATTTTGTAATGCGCGGCACTGTCTACCCGGTTCGTACTGCGGCGTTGACGCCCACAGCGCGTGATGTGTTGCTGGCCGATCTGGAGATTCCGGTGGTATCGCTGGAGGACGTGTTCGGTGGCAAGCTGGTCGCAGCCATGGACCGGCAGCATCCCCGCGACCTGTTCGACGTGATGCAACTCTTCGCGCACGAAGGCATCACCGCCAACATTCGGCGTGCCTTCGTCGTCTACCTGGCTAGTCACAACCGGCCTGTCCATGAGGTCCTGTTCCCTACCCTGCGCGACATTGGCCAAGAGTACGAACGGAACTTCATCGGTATGACCACGGAACCCGTGGAACTGGCGGCCCTGCTGACGACGCGGGAACGCATGGTGCAAGAACTCCAAAGCGGCCTGGACGCGCAGGAGCGCCGCTTCCTCCGCTCGCTCGTGGCCAACAAGCCCGAATGGTCCTTGCTCGGTATTGCCCATCTTGACCAGTTACCGGGCATCCGCTGGAAGCTCCACAACCTCGGACAGCTGGAACTAAAGAATCCCAAGAAATTCGCCGAACAGGCCGAAGCGCTTGCGAAACGGCTAGGATAAGTGCCATGGCGCAACCGGCGTTCAACATCTTCGACGTGCTGTCCGCCTGGGGCAAGACGCTCCCGGGCTGGCAGCATTTCCTTCTCAGCAAACTGGTGGTGACGGTCGAGCTCACCGATGAAACACTGGATGAGGTCTTCGCGGAGTACCTGATCGATCAGAACCTGGCCGGGCCGGACGCGGTGCGCGTGGCCTGGGAAATGGCGTTGCCGAAGTTCCAAGAAAGCGCACCGACAGTAGTAGCCAGTACGTTGACCGAAATGGCCATCGGCTCCGGGTCGCGCCACATCGCCGGCCGCACCTCCACCAGTGCCGATCTGCCAGCTGGGATGCTCCAGCCGTCAAACGGCCAGACATGAAGCCGATCGCCCAACTGGCGCTTTAGGTACAGGATCCACGGCAACCCGGCGTGCGTCGCAGCGCCAACCTTCCCCTGCCCCTCGAACTGAAACACCGACCGCGCCGCCTTGCAGCGCTCGTCCGTCGGCCGCATCCAGCGCGGGCTGCCCATGCGCTCTGCGTCTTGGCCTCTGGCCCCGTTGAGGATGAAGTCCACGCAGGTGTGCGGCGCATCGGTCGGCCAGTGCCGATGGAAGTCTTCCAGAAAGGCCATCCAGTCCGGGGCAAGCTGGTGGACCTCGAAGTACCGAAGTGGAAACGACAGCGCGTGGTCGATGCCCACGATGGTGGGCGTGTCACCGGCCAGTTCCCCGGCCAGCCAATGGGCCAGATCCCGGCGACACCGGTACCTGCACGGCCCGGGCGGTGGCAGAACCTCCTGCGGCGGCGTCTCGGGTGTGGTGCTGTAGACGCGCAGGCTTTTGAGTCCTGAGTCTGGGGTCTCCGCGCCGGCGCAGTGGATGCCACGGTAGCGGCGGAAGATCGGTGGCGTCATCACCGTCAAGGCGAACTACCGGACGCCGGCCAACAGGCTC
>RFXC01000347.1 GCA_009921765.1 Betaproteobacteria bacterium
GCGACCCCGTTGGCGCCAAAACCGGTGAACGGATTGCCTGCCAGATCGAACTTTGCGACGGTGATGTCGTTGTAGTTGCCCTGAATTTTTTCGCCAACCGCCACGATGGCATTGCCCGTGACAGCGATCGCATTGAACTGCCCTGCCGAAGACAACACCACGCCATCGGCGCTGAACGATTGGGCCAAGCTTCCATCGGGGTTCAGCAACGCAATCGCCCCGACATACGAAGGCGTTCCCATCGACCGCCCCGCGACAGCGATCTTTCCGTCAGGCAGCAACGCCAGGGCGTACGCCTCGTCATTGGCGGTTCCGATCGGCAGGCCCACAAAGCCGTCACCCGCGGTGATGGGCCCCACCGCAACCGTGACTTTCTCCGTGCCATCCAGGGCGATGCGTCCGCTCGAATCATCCGAGGGGTTGCCGGGCGTCCCGCTGTCAGACCGGGCATCGGTCTGCGCGGGCTGGGCGGTGGTCCCTGGCACCTTGAGGAACGGGCGGTCGAGCAGTGCAGGCTGCAGCCCAGACGGTGCGACGGCAGGCGTGCCGATCTGGATCGGGTGGCCGTACCCGTCTGAAATGAAATTGCCCCCGCTCACCACACCGACCTGAACCACAAACCCTTCAGCGCTTTCGTTTGCCGTGTCCTGGGCGATGACCAGACTGATTGTCCCGCTTTCGGCTTTGGTTGAATCACCGGCAAGCGCTGTCAACTGCACCTGGCCGCGCGGCCAATCGCCTGAAAAGGAACCCACCAGATCGGTCTTGGTAAATCCAGCGCTCAGGCCAGGCGCAGGCTCGGCCTGCCAGTAGAACTGGCTGCCGATCGGCACCGGCGCAGAGAAATGGACAGTCAGAGTGACGGTGCTGCCCTCGGCGGCCTCAGCGGGCCCCTGCAGGTGGGAAACAGTCTGCGGCAACGGCGCAACGACGGCGACAGATTCCATGTTTCCGTCGGCGTCCGACAACTCCTTTACGCCAATCTTCAATTCAACCGGTGACGCCACCTGGCTGACCTTGATCGCGTTGATCAACTCGGTCCTCAGGATGGCGCCGCTATTGTTCGCCGTGAGCGGTGCCAGAGCGCTGAAGCTTGCAACGCCCTGAACTTCGCCCGGATGCGTCCAGGTCAGGGTGAGCGCGTCCGCCGACTGGACAACAGCCACCGGCAGATTGGCCGGCGCCTGCGCGAGGAGTTCAGTAATGATTTCATTCAAGGTCGGCGTGGCGTCAGTGCGCGCGACCAGCAGCGGTCCGTGCGGAATCGCGACACCGTAAAACGTGTTCGGATCAAGGGTGACCGGCCCGGTCAAAGCGAATCGCTGCACTTCGGCTGTCGTGATTGTGCCCTCGGTCACCACAGCCGCTGGCACCGCCGAACCGGGGCGAAGGAACAACTGCGGACCATCGACCACAGACAGCTGAGAAAGAGAAACGGGAGCGTCCTGGGGACCGTTCGCCGTCCATGTAACCTGTAGCGAGTATGCCGTTGTACCCACTGCTGGCGGCACCACGGTGACCGTCACGGGCAGCCCTGCATCCGCTGCGGCGGAGTTCAGACTGGACGCAAGGTCGGCTGCGGTCTGGGACGATCCCAGCGTCGTCACCAACTCCTGGTTACCAACCTGCAGCGCATAATCGCGCCCGCCCAGTCCCGTCGAGGGCAAAGCGAGCTTGACCGATTCCGCATGCGTCGCGTCGCCCTGTTGGGTGATGACGACTGACCCGGTCGACGTCCGGCTGGTGACCCGGGCTGCCACGCCCACTTCGTATGAGGAACGACCGACTATGTCGCTTCCCTGTACCTGAAGCACCAGGCTGTCATCGCTGAAATCATCGGCGGTCTGCAAACCCGCCCACGGCGGCGTGCCGACTGTCACACTCGGCAGATCCGCGGTTTCGGTACCGCCGCCCGTGTTTCCGCCACCGCCCGTGCTGCCCCCCCCAGATTCGCTGGCGATCATCTGGGACGGCACCGACCGGTCCAACACGAACTGCCCTGCCTCAAGGTGCCCGATGTGGATATCGAACGTCTCCATGGATTCAGTCTGCGCGTCAGCCCTGATGGGTAGCGTGAATGAGCCGACCAATGCTGACGCGCTGGCAAAGTTGACCACCCCCTGAGGCGCACCGTTCACCACCGTGAGGTCAAAGTCGTCAGCCGATGCCGGCCCCATCGAGACCGATGTGTAGCCGGGAGGCAGAACCCGAAACAGCAACTGTTCGCCATTACCCAACGGCTGGGTCAGCGTGACGTTGTAAACCGGATCGGCTGCGCTTTCCGCAAATATGGGACTGGTGTTGGTGCCGGCGAGCGAGACGTTGCTCACCGGATTCGCCCGCGGAACCGGAATGACAACCACCGTACTGCTGGCCGACGACGTGCTCCCAGGCGCGCTTGCCTGTACCTCCAGCGCATCGACAATTGAAACGCCCATGAATTTCATCGAGGCCTCAAACGCTGGCCGGGCGAGCTCAAAGCGCTGCGTCGATGCATTGTAGGTTGGGGACAGCGCAACCACCTTGCCCAGTTGCACCGCGTCCTGTGGCCCGTTGTCCTTGAAACTGACGATCAATTTGCCCGCCACGGAACCCGTACCCAAGGCGAGCTGAACTGGTGCGTACGACAGGGCCGCCAGCGCCTGATTCGCAGCAGCTACCAGTGCCGAATGCGTGCCTGCGTCAGGCGTAAAAACAACCTTCGAGTACCCCAACGTGAGCCCATAACGCACGCCTGGCGTCACGTCCGCTGGCAGGGTCAGGTGTTGAACTTCGGCGGCCCCTGAGGCAGAACCACCCGACCCGGCATAAGCTCCGGGCACGATCTCGACGCCCGCGACCGGCTGGTTCAGCATCTCGCTCACCGTGTCGGCCTGGAACGGGTAAGGCCGCTCGACCATCACCGGAGTGAGACTGACAGTCGAGTCAACGGGCGCCTCGGTTCCCATCGTGACAACAAGGTTCCGGCCTGAGGCCGTCACCGAGGCAATGGGAGACTTGGATCCCGGGACTTGCGCAAAGGCCGACGCAATGGAGGCCGCACTCGGCAACTGGCCCGCCGGCAGCGCAATCTCGACCTCACGAATCTGGTAACCGCCGACACCGACCGACAGTCTGTAAATCGATGCGCCTCCGCTCAGCGCAGAGTGGTCAAGGGTATAGGTATTGCCGGACGCAACCAGATTGACAGGAATTCCACTGTTTTTGATCAGCGGCGCGACCTTGAAAGCCGGCGCATTGGCCTGCGTGGCCCCAGCGCCGTCAACATTGA
>RFXC01000348.1 GCA_009921765.1 Betaproteobacteria bacterium
CGCTGGTGCTGTTCGAGTCGCCCCACCGGATCGAGGCAACCATTGCCGCGATCATCGACGAGCTCGGCGCTGAGCGCTGGATCGTGCTGGGGCGCGAGCTCACCAAAAAATTCGAGGAGATTCATCGCTGCCTGAGCGGCGAGGCGCCTGCCTGGCTGCTCGCCAACCCGATGCGGCTGAAGGGCGAATATGGCTTGATCCTCGCCCCGGCCGGATTCCGACTACCCGGCGCGCGGCGCGAGGACAGTCACGAATCGGCAGCCGCCCGGTCAGTCGACCCTGCCACCGAGGCCGTCACGCTCTCGCTGGACCTGGATCAGCTGCTGGGCGCGCTGGTGCGTGAAATGGGCGCAAGTCGCGCCACCCGAATTGTTGAACGTCTGGCGAGCCGGCCCCATCGCGAGGTCTATGCGCGGGCGCTGCGGCTAGCGCAACAGGACGAAAGCCTCGATGCCGGTCGCAGCGCGTAGTCGCCGCTGCGCAGCCTGAGCCTCGGTGGGCTGGGCATAGGGCCCGGCAACCAGCTTGTGGAGCGCGCCATCCTGGCGGACCATGACCGGCTCCGGCAACCCACTCGCGCGCAGTCGGGCAAGTGCAGCTTCTGCGCCTTCGCGGCTTTGATAGGCGCCGAGTTGCACATAGCGGCCCGGGAGCAGCCCATCGGACAACGATGACGGGGCCGCGGCCGACGCTTCCCGGGCGGCCACCACGGCGGGACCCGCAGTCACGGCTGCTGCGGACGACGCGACTGCTGTCGACGTGACTGCGGGCGCCCGCGGCGCCTCCTCGGCACGCAGCGGTGGCAAACTGACCGATGACACCGGCGCCACCTGAACCTCTTGCGATGCCGGCACGACAGCCGGACCGGGATCGGCCCGCGAGGCCGATGAAGCCGTCACAGCCGGGGTCGAATCGAACTGGGTGATCAGTTCAACCTCGACCTCAGCGCTTCCCGGCAGCGCCGCGGCGAGTTTGGCCGCCGCTGCGTAGGACAGGTCGATGACCCTGCCGTGAAGGAACGGTCCGCGGTCATTGACCCGGACGATCACGCTGCGCCCGGTTCGAACGTTGGTGACCCGGGCGTAGCTGGGCAACGGCAAGGTGGGGTGGGCGGCCGTCATGCCGTACATGTCATAGATCTCGCCGATCGAGGTGGGACGGCCGTGATAACGGCGCCCGTACCAGGTGGCGATGCCGCGTTCGCGAAACGGCTCGAGCCGCGTCATGGGCTCGTACTGTCGGCCGAAGATCACATAGGGTCGATTGGCGCGCGAATGTAGCGGCTCGGCGCGTGGCACCGCATCCGGCACCTTCTGAAGTTCGGCAAGCGGTCGGTCGCCCGGGCCGTCGTCCAGATAAAACCGGCCACGCCCAGGCGGCGCGGTGCCGGCCGCTGGCGGCGATGATCCCGCCTCCGCTGCGGGCGCGGGCGCGCCAGGAGGCGCACCGGGTACCGCAGGCGGCGCGCTCGAGCATGCTGCGAGGAACCCAAGCATCACGGCAGCCGCTAGCGTGCAGCCGGCGCGCGCAAGGCGCGCCTCGCCCGGCGAGCTGGCGAGCGGCGCCTGCCTGAGTGAGGCTCGCCTGTCGAGTCGCGCGTCGAGCCGGCGTCGATACCCAAGCAGATAGTGCAGGCCCTCGATTGCGCGCGGCCCGTACCAGGATGTCATTTCGCCATTGATGCCGAGCACCGGCGCCTGCGCAGCCGCGCCGGCGACAAGCGCTGCGCGAAGCTGGCGGCGGTCGGCAGGACGAAACCGACACGGTTCGGACGACAGCAACACCGCATCGGCACGCAACGACCCCATGACGTCAGTCGACAGTGACGGGTAGCGCACATCACCCGGCGGCGCGCACACCTCGATGCCCACGCTTGCCAGCATCTTCGCAATAAAGGTCTCGGAGGACACTGTCATCCAGGGATCATTCCAGATGAGATAGAGAACGCGAAGCGTGGCGCGCGGAGCCGTCTGCGTCAACTCGAGTGCGCGATCGAGTTGCGCACACAACTGAGCGGCGCGGGCCTCGGCATCGAACAGGCGGCCAAAGCGCTGATAAAGCTCGAAGTTGTCGTGGATGTCAATCGGATGCGTGACCACGACATTCGGGATGAATTCGGACAAGGCCTCGACGGTGGGCTTTTCGTTTTCGTCGATATTGACGATCAGATGCGTGGGCGCAAGACTGCGGATCTTCTCGATGTTGACCGTCTTGGTCCCGCCCACCTTGGGCACCTGGGCCAATGCCTCGCGCGGATGCACACAGAACCCGGTGCGGCCCACCAGCCAGTCGCCGCGCCCCAGCGCACACACGAGCTCGGTGAGGCTAGGGACCAGTGAAACGATCCGTGGCGTGCTCATGTGGAATCGCCTGTGATCCGCGGCTTCCGTGGCGCGCGCGCGAACAGCGCGTCATAGAGCCAGTTGGGCAGAGCGCGCAGCATGAGCGCAACCGCGCGCATGGGACGCGGAATCACGACAAAGGACCTCCCAGCGTCAATCGCATCGACCGCACGGCGCGCAAACGCATCAGCCGGCATCAGAAAGGGCATGGGATAGGGGTTGGCTGCTGTCATCGGCGTACGAATGTAACCGGGCGCAATGGTCACCACACGAATGCCGTGTTCGCGCTCCTCCAGCCTCAGCGACTCGAGGTAGGTGATGGCCGCCGACTTGCTCGCGCTGTAGGCGCCCGCACCGGGCAGGCCGCGGATGCCGGCCACACTCGCAATGCCTGCCAGCGTGCCTCGGCGCTCGGCGCGCATGGCGGGCAGAAACGCGGCGAATGTATCGAAGAGCGCGACCACGTTCACATCGATGATCCGTCGAAATACCGGCGCATCGGCTCGCTCCGCAGTGAGCGTGCCGGCGCTGATGCCGGCATTGGCAATCACGATGTCGGGCGCGCCAAACTCGGCAACAAACACCACACCAAACGCTATGAACAGTGCTGCCAACACGAGTTAATTCAGCTTTTGCATGTCAGCCGCAAGACGAGTGTGCGAACGCATCATCTCATCCACTTTGTTGCTGACCAGTTTGCCATTTCGCACAACTGCGCGACCATGAACAATGGTGTCGCGTGCAGAAGTTGGCCCACATCGAAGCCATCCTTCCACCGGGTCTGCGATGGCGCCAGCAAATTGAATTCCCGTGAGATCCCAAATGGCGATGTCGCCAACAAGACCCACTGCAATCTGACCAATCTCACCAATGCGACCAAGGCATCCCGCACCACCAATGGTGGCAACCTCAAGTGCCATGCGAGCA
>RFXC01000349.1 GCA_009921765.1 Betaproteobacteria bacterium
CGCGTCATGCCGTATCGCAGGATGACGGCCAGTTCACCCGCGAAAGCCGGGTCCCAGACGCGACAGTTGGGCACCATGGAGGCCATCACCAGGCTTGAGCCGTCCTGGTGTTGCAGGCCTTCTCCGCCCAGCGTGGTTCGTCCCGCGGTGGCCCCGAACAGAAAGCCACGGGTGCGCTGGTCGGCGCCGGCCCAGATCAGATCGCCCACCCTCTGGAAGCCGAACATCGAGTAGTAGATGTAGACCGGCAGCATGGGCACCCCATGCACGCTGTAAGACGTGCCCGCTGCAATCCAGGACGATACTGCCCCCGCTTCGGTGATGCCTTCTTCGAGCAGTTGGCCATCGCGGGCTTCACGATAGGCCAGCATGGAGCCCGCATCCTCGGGCTCGTAGGTCTGTCCATCGGGCGAGTAGATGCCGATCTGTCGGAACAGGCTTGCCATGCCGAAAGTTCGCGCTTCGTCGGCAACAATGGGCACAATTCTGGGGCCGAGTTCGCGATCTTTCAAAAGGCCCGACAGCATGCGAACCGCAGCCATGGTGGTGGACATTTCCTTGCCGGCGGCTTCAATTGCGAAGGTGCCCCAGGCGGCGAGCGGCGGCACATCGAGTGGCGGCGCGCTCGAGCGGCGAGCTGGCAGCGCGCCCCCAAGGTCGGAGCGACGCGCACGCAGGTACCGCATCTCGGCAGAATCGTCGTCGGGCTTGTAGAAGCGAAGCGCCGCCACGTCTTCGTCGGAGAGCGGCAGTTGGAACCGGTCACGAAACGCCTTCAGCGCGTCGATGTCGAGCTTTTTTGCCTGATGCGCGGTCATGCGGGATTCGCCCGCGCCGCCCATGCCGAACCCCTTCTTGGTTTTGGCAAGAATCACCGTGGGACGTCCGGCGTGCGAACGGGCTGAGGCGAACGCGGCGTACAACTTCCGGAAATCATGGCCACCGCGCTTGAGCGCATCGATTTCGGCGGCACTCATGTGGGCAATGAGCGCCTGCACGGCGGGGTCGCGACGGAAAAAATGTTCGATGTTGTAGGCACCGTCTTTGGCGCCAAGGTTCTGGTACTGGCCATCCACCGTGCTGGCCAGGGCGCGCAGCAGCACATGGTCGCGATCGCGGGAGAAGAGTGCGTCCCAGTCGGAGCCCCAGAGCACCTTGATCACGTTCCAGCCCGCCCCGGTAAAGAGCGACTCCAGCTCCTGGATGATTTGGCCATTGCCGCGAACCGGGCCGTCCAGTCGCTGCAGATTGCAGTTAATGATGAAGGTCAGGTTGTCGAGCCGTTCGCGGGCGGCCAGGGTGAGGCCGGCGATGGACTCGGGCTCGTCCATCTCGCCGTCACCGAACACGCCCCACACATGGCGCCCCTGCTCGGGGATCAGGCTGCGGTGCTCGAGATAGCGCATGAAGCGCGCCTGGTAGACGGCGTTGAGCGGACCCAGGCCCATGGAGCCGGTGGGGAACTGCCAGAAGTCGGGCATCAGCCAGGGATGCGGATAGGAAGACAGACCGGCGACGGCACTACCGTTGCGATCGCCTTCGCTGTTGCCTGCGCTCTCCTCGACGGCGACCGTTTCGCGCCGGTAGCGCTGCAGCCGCTCTTCGCTCAGACGCCCTTCGAGGTAGGCCCGGGCATACACACCCGGCGCGGAGTGCGCCTGGAAATAAACCAGGTCACCACGCTGCTGGCCGTCATCGGCCTTGAAGCAATGATTGAAACCGGTCTCGAACAGATCGGCGGCCGAGGCGTAGGTGGCGATATGACCACCCAGTTCGCTGGAGAAGTTGTTGGCCCGCACCACCATCGCCAGCGCATTCCAGCGCACGATGGCCGACACCCGCTGCTCCAGCAGCAGGTTGCCGGGGAAGGCCGCCTGACGCTCGAGCGCGATGCTGTTGCGATACGGCGTATTCACCAGCGGCGGCAGCTTGATGCGCCGGTCGCGCGCATGGTCGAGCAGCTTGCGCAGCATGAAGCTGGCGCGCTCGGCGCCCTGCTCGCGCACCAGGTCATCCAGCGCTGTCAGCCATTCGGTGGTCTCGGCGGGATCGACATCCTGCGCGATGACACGCCAGTAGGCGGCAGGATCGGCGACGGCGTCGCTGGCATTGGGGCCGGAGGAAGATTCGGAGGACGGATCGGAGAATGACATGGCGCTCTGCCTGGCTGAACTTGCGGGAGGAAAGGAAGCTCGCATGCTAGCGGCAGCGACGCGGCACAGGGTTGCGCAATTCACCCATGCAGGCACCATTTGCAGTAGATTATGCTGCCAATCTATTTTTCAGAGGCAGATCATGTCGTCATTGACCCTGGATGCAGTCGACTGGCGCATCCTGGATGTACTGCAGCAGGATGCCCGCATCGCCAATGTCGATCTGGCCAAGCGGGTACATCTGTCGGCCTCGCCCTGCCTGGCGCGAGTGCGCAAGCTGGAGCAGGCCGGACTGATACGCCGCCATGTCACCCTGCTCGATCCGATTCCGCTCGGCCTGACGGTGTCGGTGTTCATCCAGGTGCGACTGGAAAAGCAGGTCGAACGCGCGCTCGACACCTTCGAGCAAGCCATCGCCGACCGACCCGAGGTGATGGAGTGCTATCTGATGACCGGCGATGCCGACTATCTGCTGCGGGTGCTGGTGAAGGACGTGCAGGCGCTGGAGCGTTTCATCGTCGACTTCCTGTCGCGGGTGCCGGGTGTGGGCAACATCCAGAGTTCCTTCGCGCTGAAGCAGGTGAAGTACAAGACGGCGCTGCCGTTGCCGGGCTGATCGCGGCAATGCCGGTCGGCGCGAAACAAATCACCGCCGCAGGCAACAACGCAGGCTAGCGCACGCCTGCCAACAGGCTCTCGTAAGGGATGTTCAACCCATCGTGCAACCGCTTGACCATGCGCAGACTCAAGCTGCGTTTGCGATTGAGCACCTCAGACACTCGTCCGCTCTGGCCGATATAGGGCTCCAGATCACGCGGCGTCAGGCCTTCCTGTTCCATGCGGAACTTGATCGCCTCGACCGGATCCGCTGGCCCGAAATCGTAATGCTTGTTTTCATACGCCTCGATCAAGGTCACCAGCACGTCACGCTCGTCAGCATGCGCAGTGCCTTCATCGGCCTGAAAGATCTTCTCCAGTCTCAGGAAGGCGCGCTTGAGATCATCATCATTGCGAATCGGCTTAATAGTCATTTACGGACTCCACATCAATGCGATCGTACTGTGCGTGTGTACCGACAAACTTCACCCAGACG
>RFXC01000350.1 GCA_009921765.1 Betaproteobacteria bacterium
GGTTCGGTCACCCTTCCCCGCCCCGGTGGAGACCGAATTGGCCGGTTCGCCGATCTTCGAAAAACCAGCGCAGTGTCTGTTCAACCGTGCGGAAGGCGAGCAACTCCCAGGGAATGTCCGCCTCGGAAAACAGCCGCGCCTCCAGGCTTTCGGGGCCAGGGTCGAACTCGATGTCGAGCAGGCGCGCGCGAAAGAACATGTGAACCTGATCGACGTGCGGGATGTCCAGTACGGAGTAAAGCGGGCCCAGTTCGATGCGTGCCCCGGCCTCTTCTGCGGTTTCGCGCGCGGCGCCTTCCTCGGTGGTTTCACCGTTTTCCATGAAGCCTGCAGGCAGCGTCCAGAGCCCGTAGCGGGGCTCGATCGCCCGCCTGCACAGAAGCACCTGCTCGCCCCAGACCGGCACCGTGCCGAGTACGAGCTTGGGGTTCTGGTAGTGGATGGCCCCGCACTGCCCGCAACAGTAGCGGTGGCGGTTGTCGCCCGGGGGAATTTCCTGGGTAACGAGGCTGCCGCACGCCGAACAGTGTTTCACTGCCGCTCCGTTCATGAAGTTGCCTGGAGTGTACCGAAGCTCTGCGCGGCTCGGAAAAGTGCCGGGGTCACGAGGGACCGGCGATCGGGTTTCGGTTTGCTCTCGAGGTGGCTACCTGTTATCCTCTTTCTTCTCAGACGCGGGGTGGAGCAGTCTGGCAGCTCGTCGGGCTCATAACCCGAAGGTCGCAGGTTCAAATCCTGCCCCCGCAACCAGTTTCACAGGCATCCGTTCGGGTGCTTTGCCTGCCCCTCCGCGGTTTCAATGTCGGACGGGGTTTTTCTCCGGTTCTATTTTTCGGTGGGGCGCTCCGGGTGTCGCGGGGTGGCCATAAACGCCTTGGGGAACCGGATGACAGTCGGGCAGCGCCGCTTTGCGGTTCAAGCGCCGACAGTTTCCTTGAAGCAGATCGGATGAATACCGACGAAGCGAAAGCTGTGATCGAAGCGGCGCTACTGAGCGCCCCTCAGCCACTGAGCATCAACGACCTGCGTCGATTGTTCGACGACTCCCTCGCGCCGGACACCATTCGTGCACTGGTCGATGACATCGGCTTTGTCTGGCAGACGCGAAGCCTCAGGCTGGTCGAGCTCGCATCGGGGTGGCGGTTTCAAACGGCCCCCGAGTTCGCGCGCTTTCTCGACCGGCTGACAGGCGAGAAGCCGCCCAAATACTCTCGCGCCGTCATGGAGACGCTCGCCATCATTGCGTACCGACAGCCCGTCACGCGGGGCGACATTGAAGAGATCCGCGGTGTGATGGTGTCGCCACAAATCATTCGCACCCTCGAAGAGCGGGGCTGGATCGAGGTGATCGGGCACAAGGATTCGGCCGGGCGTCCCTCCCTGTTTGGCACCACACGCCGGTTTCTCGATGACATGGGGCTGGGAGCGCTGTCACAGTTGCCTCCCCTGGAAGGGGCAGGCTCGCCAACCGAGCTGCCTATGCAGCAGGCGATTGAGTTTGAGCCAACGTCTGAAGCAGACGCCAATGCTGTGGTGATCGCCGATGCGGGGGTTGATGACGCAGCGGCGACGGGTTTGGTGGTTCCCGAAGCGGTGCCTGAAGACGATGCGGCGGTTCCCGAAGCGTTGCCGCTCCCTGAGACCGCTTCCTCGAGCGATCCCGAATCCGATTTTTTGAATCCTCCTGGCGAGCCACCGCAGTCGGTGTCAGACCCTGGGGATTCCGCTGCTGTCTCATCCGAACCACGGGAGCTACCGTGAACGACGAAAACCGCCCTGCTGCCGGGCCGTCGCCCGATCAACCGCCTGCTGTCGAAACCTCGCCGCCTGCCGGCGATGGCCCTGTGGCGCAGGCCCAGGGCGGGGAGCCAGGTGAAAGCGGACGACCGCCCAGAAACGCACTGCGACGCAGGCGCGGGCGGCATCCGAATCGACAGTCGGGCGATCGGTCTGAATCGCCGCCGCAGCACAGCGCTGAGAACGCTGACGGCGCGCGGGTCGACGCTGATCGCGAGCCGGGTGAATCGAGCGAGCCGCCCGTCTACTCGAGTCAGCCCGCGATCGGGCTGGACGCCGCGGATCCTGCCAAGCGCAAATCGCGGAACGAGCTTCCCGAAGAAGACCTCCCCAAGCTCCACAAGCTTCTCGCTGATGCGGGTCTGGGTTCGCGCCGGGACATGGAGGAGCTGATCATCGCTGGCCGGGTATCGGTCAACGGCCAGCCCGCGCATGTCGGACAACGGATCGGTCTCACCGATCAGGTGCGCGTGAACGGCCGTCCGATTCGTAGGCCGCCCATCGCTCTGCCGCCACGGGTGCTGCTTTATCACAAACCGTCGGGAGAGATCTGCACCCGCGACGATCCGTCGCGCCGCGCAACGGTCTTCGAACGTCTGCCGCGCCTGAAGGGCGCGCGCTGGGTGGCGGTCGGGCGTCTGGACTTCAACACCGAGGGGCTGCTGGTTTTCACCACCTCCGGCGATATCGCCAATCAGCTCATGCATCCGCGCTATGGCTGGGAGCGCGAATACGCGGTGCGAATTCTTGGACGAATCGATGACGAGATTCGCTCCCGATTGCTCGAAGGCGTGGCACTCGAGGACGGGCCTGCGGTGTTTTCTGTGGTCGAGGATCTGGGTGGCGACGGGGCAAATGCCTGGTATCGCGTGGTGATCAGCGAAGGGCGCAATCGCGAAGTCCGGCGCATGTTCGATGTGGTCGGGCTGACGGTCAGCCGTCTGGTGCGGCTGCGCTTCGGGCCGGTGGCGCTGCCACGTGGGCTGTCACGGGGACGTTGGGCCGAGTTGTCGCCCTCCGAGGTGCTGTCGCTTCAGCGCCTGCTTCGCGGTGGCGATCCCACCACCGAGGCAGCGCGTGCTGCGGCGCGCGAAGGCCTGGATCACGACGGTGACGACGATGAGCGCTGGAGTGACGTCGACGACGATTTCGAGGATCCGCTCGATTCCATCGGCAATGTTGCGCTGCCCGAGGAGGAAGAGCCCGCCGAATTGCCGCCTGAGTTGTCGGACGATGAGTGGCAACCGTCGTCTCGTGATGCGCACCTGGAAGGCATCACCCGATCGGTTCGCCGCGGTGGTGACTCAACGCCCAAGCCGCCCGGGCAGGGGCGACGGGCGCGGGCGAGGATGGTGTCTCAGCAGGGTTTCGTAGGGCCGATGGATAGCGGAGGCGGCGCTGCGGCAACGGGCGGCGGGGCGACCGCCGGACGGGGCGGGCGGGC
>RFXC01000036.1 GCA_009921765.1 Betaproteobacteria bacterium
TCAATCTGCCGACAGGCAACCGCTTGATGCTCCCCCGCAGACGGCGGCTCATACAGCGTGACTGCGAAACCGCCAAGCCGGGTCGCCACGCAGCGGCCTGTCAGAGCCTCCGAGCCTATAGGTCCCGCGCGTTCGAACAAATCGGCGAGGGCCGGGGCTGACCCGCTCACGCGTAGAGTCCCCCACGCGTCGCTCACCACGGTCACAAGCGCGAGGCGGGCTGCGCCGGGTGGTTCGAGCAAGCGATAAAGACTTGCTTCTTCTTCCGCAGCACCCTCAATCAACCAGACGCCCGGAGAAGTGGACCACCACCACCACCCCTTTGCATGATGGAGTGTCAGCGGCTGGGACCGCCATTCAACACCCAGTGCCTCGCCCACCCAGCCACTGTCGGGAGCGCAGGCCAGACGAACCGAGATCAGGGCCCTGGGTGGGGCCCGCTCGAGCCAGAGCGCCTCAGGCGATTCAGCCACGCATCCTCCCGCCCTCGGGATCAAAGAAGATCGGCGCCACCACCCGCGCGGCGCGAAGGCTCAGGCCCTTCACCGGTTCACCGGGCCGCACCGCGTCGCCCGTTGCACCAGCGCTTGGCCCCTGCCCAGGCGCGCGCAGCGGTTGCGCCTGGGTGACTTGCACCATCTCGCCCATCCTCGAGCGCCCCGCTTCGAGCAAGCCGAGCGCAATCGGCCGGCCCAATGCCTCGCTGCTTACGCTTGCGGTCACCAGTCCGATCGACTGGCACTGACCCGCGAGCAGCACCGCATCGCCACTCAGCAGCTGAGCACCTTCTTCAAAGGGCAGCCCCCCATCGACGCACTCCAGCCCGACCAGATGCCTGCGCCCAGCGGGCTGCGCCCGATCACGCACCAGCGAACGCCGTCCGATGAAGTCAGGCTTGTCCCAGTGCACGCCCCAGCCCAGACCAAGATCATCGGCGTTCGTGTCTCCGTCCACTTCGTGCCCAAGCGAGATGAAACCCTTTTCAACCCGCAACACATGGTTGGCCTCCGACCCCACCGGCTCGATGCCCAGGTCGGCACCGGCCGCCATGACCGCCTCCCAGAGTGCAAGCCCGCGCGAAGCCGGCACGCAGAGTTCGAAGCTGAGCTCACCGGTAAAGCTCACGCGGAACACGCGCGCCTCGATGCCCGCCACCTTTATGGGCCGCCAGCGCATGAAGGCAAATGACTCACGGGCGAGATCGGCGCACGCCTCGGGCGCCACCAGTCGCGCGAGCAGATCGCGCGACTGCGGCCCGCACACCACGATATCGGCCCAATGCGATGCGACGGGCTCGATCAGGACCCGTAGAGATCCCTTGAACAGCCACTGGCGCGCGTACTCGAGCCAGCCCGCCATCGCGTCGGCGTTGCCAGCGGTGCTGCTCAGCCAATAGCGCCTGTCGTCCAGCCGGAACACGGTGCCGTCATCGAAGATACGACCGTCTTCTCGAAGCGCGAGCGCGTAGCGGCCGCGGCCTGGCTGCAGGTCGCTGACCCGACACGCGAGGACGCGCTCGAGAAAGACCGCAGCATCCGGGCCACCGATTTCGAATTTACCGAGCGGCGAACTGTCGTAGACACCCACCGCCCGGCGAACCGCACGGCATTCGCGGCGTACCGCATCGTCCATCGATTCACCCGCATGCGGGTAATAGCCCGGCCGGCGCCAATTGGCACCGGATTCGTAGAACACCGCGCCATGATCGCGATGCCAGCCCGTGATCGGCGTTTCACGGACGGGCCGGATCAGCGGGCCGGGGTCGGATCCGGCCAGTGTGCCGAAGGCCACCGGTACGAACGGCGGCCGTGCGCGGGTCGGGGGCAGCGACGACGGATCACGACCTTCCAGCCGGGCCAGATGCAGCAGGCCGTCGACCCCGGCCGAGCGTCCCTGATCAGGGCCCATCCCCAAGGTGGTGTAGCGCTTGAGCAATTCGGTCGCCGAGTAACCCTCGCGCGAAGCAAGCGCGATGTCAGCCGCAGTTACATCGCCTGCAAGATCGACAAACACGCGGGTGGCATCCAGGGGCGTCAAGGAGCCGGTCTCATGAGCCTGCTGCGCCGGGGCCGCGCCCGAGGACATCTCGCTCGCCTGCTGCATCGCCGAAGGCGCAACCGACGCCCCCGGTGTGCGCACACCGGACAATCGATCAAGAAGCCTGCGCGCCGCTTGCCTGCCGCTTTCCATGCACGCTTCAGTCGACAAGGCGCCCGCCACAGCGCCCGCGAGTACTGGCACCCGATCGTCGGGCTCTCCTCGAAGCGCGCCGCTGGCAGCGTGGTAGCGCGCAACACCGCCTGCCTGAACGTAAAGCTGAAGCGCGGGGTTCCAGCCGCCCGAGATCGCCAGACCATCGCAGGCAAGCGTACGCGCTGCGCCGCCTGTGCTTACCGTGACCGCGGAAAGCCCCTGCCGACCACCCTGCGCGCGAAGCAACTGCCCTTCAATGAGCGCGATTCCGCGATCGCGTATCGCCTCGCGAATCGTGGCCGGCGCAGCCGCCAGTCGCGGCGATACGACCGCGGCCACCTGGAGGCCCGCGCGGTGCGCCTCGAGCGCGACCGGCCATGCCGACGGATCGCTCGCGGCAAGCACCAGCTGCCGACATGGGGCCACGGCGTAACGGTGCAGCACCGAGCGCACTGCGCCAGCGGTCATCACCCCCGGGCGGTCGTTGTCCTCGAACGCAAGGCCGCGCTCGAACGCGCCTGTGGCGAGGCAGACTGCATCGACGCGGATCATCCACAGGCACTCGCGCGACCATCCGTCGCGCTCGAGTGCCATCGCGAGGCCGTGATCATGAAGCGCCAGCACCGTCGTGGCTGCGAGCCTGCGCAGACCCGGCGCAGACGACCATCGGGCCGCATCCCCCCGAATGGAATCAAGTGCTGCGCGCTCGGAGGGCTCGGAGCTTGCACCCAGCGCTCCGCCGGGTGATTCGCGATCGTCGGCCCAGATCACCGAGCAGCCGGCAGCGAGCAGCTGCGCCACCGCCGTCGCCCCGGCGGGGCCTGCTCCCACCACCAGCACATCGGCTTTGACGTGGCGTCGTTCAACCCGCGGCCCCCCCGCCGCGCGCGGTGCACGCCCCAACCCGGCCGCGCGGCGAATGAAGGATTCATAGAGGGGCCAGGCCCAGCCCGGCCACTTGAAGGTCTTGTAGTAGAACCCCGCGGGCAGGAACGCATGGAGCCAGTCGGCGACCACGCCGACATCCCATTCGATACCGGGCCAGCCATGCATGCCGCGTGCGACCAGCCCCGCCGCAAGCGGCGCCCGCGTGGCGAGCAGGTTGGGCTCCTCCCAGGGTTCAACCAGCTGCACGAATGCGTTCGGATCATCCCAGCCCTCGGCGCGAATGCCGCGTCGCCGATGAAGCTTGAAGCTGCGGGCCACCGTGCGCACACCGTTGGCAAGAAGCGCGGACGCCAACGTGTCGCCGGCAAAACCCGCGAGCCGTCGATCATCGAACCGAAATTCGAGCCGCTGCGAACGGTCGATGTCGGTGCCGCCCTCGGCCAGACGAAACCCCGCGCTCACTGCGCTTCTCCGGCGACTGTGACCGACCCGATATCATGGGTCAGGGTGTGCCGCTCGACACGCAGCCATTGACGGCATCCGGCCACATGCCACCAGAGTTCGATGGTCCAGCCCGAGGGGTTGGCACGCTGGTAAAGGACATGCGACCAAGCGGCCTCATCAAGCGCGCCCGGATCGTCCGGACGGCGCGTGGCCTCACCCGCGCACTGAAACTCGGTCTCAGGACGCTCGCCGCAAAAGGGGCAGTGAAGTCTGAGCATCCCTAAAACCTGTTGGAGGCGCTGGCGGTTTCAAACAGGAGCCGCCCGGTGAGGAAACGCTCGAGCGAAAACGGCCGAATCCACGGGTCGGGCTCGCCAGTGGCGATCAGCCTGGCGAAACTGCGACCGCCTGCGGGAATTGACTTGAAGCCGCCCGAGCCCCAACCCGTGCTCACGAACAGTCCCTTGACCGACGTGTCCGAGACGATCGGCGTGGTGTCGACCGACAGGTCAATCGCACCCGCCCACTGACGGAGGAGTTTGATGCGCGCAAAGGACGGAAACAGTTCGATCATCGAGGCCACGGTATCGAGCACTACCTGTGGCGTGCCCCGCTGGGCGTAGGACGCGTACCCGTCGGCGCCTCCGCCAATGACCAGCTCGCCCTTGTCGGATTGACTGAGGTAGACCGCGAGCGCCGGTGCGGTCACCACGATGTCAAGCACGGGCTTGAGCGGCTCGGATACAAACGCCTGCAAAGCGACGGTTTCAATGGGGAGTCGCAGCCCCGCCATGGCCGCCAGCCGTCCGGAGTGGCCCGCGACCGCCAGACCAACAAGCGGTGTGGTGATGTCGCCGCGCGACGTGCGTACGCCCCTCACCAATCCGCCAAGGCAATCGATGCCGGTCACCTCGCAGCCCTCGACAATGTCCACGCCCGCGGTGCTTGCAGCCCGCGCATAGCCCCAGGCCACAGCGTCGTGACGCACAGTGCCGGCGCGTCCCTGCCAGGCCCCTCCGAGAATGGGAAGCCGCATGTCGGGCGCGCGGTTCAGAAGCGGGAGGAGGCGATAGCACTCGTCGGCGTTGAGGAGTTCGTAATCGGCCCCTACCATCCGCATGGTGTGAAGGCGCCGGCGCGAATCGCGAACCTTGCCCCAGGTCTGAAGCAGCTCGATCTGTCCGCGGTGGCTCACCATGAGGTTGAAGTCAAGCTTTGCCGACAGGTCAGTCCAGAGCCGCAGATTCTCATCCTGAAAACGGATCGCCTGCTCCCGCAGGTAATTTGACCGGATCACGGTCGTGTTGCGACCGGTGTTCCCGGATCCGATCCAGCCGCGCTCGAGCACCGCCACGCGCAGGCCATGGTCGCGGGCGAGATGCCAGGCGCTCGCCAGCCCGTGGCCGCCACCGCCCACGATGACCGCATCGTAGCTCGACGCAGGCGCTGCAGCGCGCCAGGCCCGCGGCCAGCCGCGATGGCCCCGCAGGGCCTGGCTGATCAGGTTGAAGATCGAATAACGCATTGCGTCGCGAGTGTAGCCGCACATCCCCGCGCACGATGCCCGCATCGCTGGCGGGGTGAGGGTTTGCTGCTAACATCCGGCCGACCCGTTTAACCGATGAGGACTGTCTGATGAAAGCCTTCCGGATCCTGGTCGCCCTTGCTGCGACCAGCCTTGCCCTGTTTACTGCGGCCAGTCAGGCGCAGGCCCCTGGTAAATCACGACTGCAAACCGTGCTCGAGCGTGGCACGGTTCGAGTCGGCACCACCGGCGACTTCAACCCCATGTCGATTCGCGACCCTGCCACCAACAGCTACCGTGGCTTCGACATCGAGGCCATGGAGCAGTTCGCGAAAGACCTGGGTGTGAAGATCGAGTGGGTTCCCGCGGAGTGGGCAACGCTGGTTGCCGGCATCACCGCAAACCGCTACGACATCTTCTCGGGCGCCTCGCTCAACATGGCGCGCGCCAAGACTGTTGCCTTCTCCGACCCCTACACCGAGGCGGGAACGGTGCCGCTGGTCCAGAAAAACGACGTGGCCAAGTTCAAGAGCTGGGCCGACCTCAACCAGTCAGGCACCGTGGTGGCCGTGCTGCTCGGTACCGTGTTCGAAGAGCAGGCGAAGACCCACTTCCCGCAGGCCCGCGTCCGCTCGGTTGAAAAACCCGCCACCGGCTACCAGGAAGTGCTGGCCGGCCGCGCGCAGGCCACCATCACCAGCAATGTGGAAGCTGCCACGCTCGTCAAGCAGTTCCCCAATCTCGCGATCGTGGGCGGCGCCGAGCTCCGCAACAAGCGGCCGTTTGCGTATCCGCTCCCCCAGGGTGATGCAGTCTGGACGACCTACGTCAACAACTGGATTGCGCTCAAGAAATCCGAGGGCTTCTTCCAGGCTCTTGAAGCCAAGTGGCTCGGCGGGCAGTAATCCTCGCCTTCTGCGCGGCCCTGCCACTTCTGCTGGCAGGCTGCGCATCCAGCTCCGGGGGCTACACCTGGGGCTGGTACATCTTCAACCCGCTCTCCGCCAAAGGACTGGGCAATATCCAGTTCATGGCGGCCGGGCTGGGTCTCACGATCTCGCTCGCGGTCTGCGCCATCGTGCTGTCGGTGCTGATCGGTATTTCAATGGCACTCGCCGGCATGTCGTCCTCGCGGCTGCTTCGCAGCGCGTCGCGGGTCTATGTGGAGTGCCTGCGCGCCATCCCGCTTCTGGTGCTGCTCCTCTGGGTCTACTACGGTCTGCCGGTCATTACCGGGCTGCAGTTCGGCGCCTTCACAGCAGGCGTCCTGTCACTTGCGCTCTCCGACTCCGCCTTCGAGGCTGAAGTCTTCCGCGCGGGCATTCAGTCGGTCGCACGCGGTCAAAGCGAGGCGGCGCGCTCGTTGGGGCTCTCCCGCTGGCACACCTTCCGGCTGGTGATTTTCCCGCAGGCCATTCGCACCATTCTTCCCGCGCTTGGCAATCAGTTCGTCTACGTACTCAAGATGAGTTCGCTGGTTTCGGTCATCGGTCTCCAGGAGCTTACGCGCCGCGCCAATGAGCTCAATGTGACCGAATATCGCCCGCTCGAGATCTACACCATGCTGGTCCTCGAGTATCTGGCGCTGATCCTGCTCACGTCCTGGGGAGTGCGCGCGCTCGAGCGCAGGATGTCGCGTCATCAGCGGTAAGGTACGTCGAAAGAGGCCATCACCATGCAGCTCGCCCTCAGCACCTCGGCGCAGGTGGCGCGGTACCTGGAGCGATCGCGCACCATCGTGTTGCCGCTCGGGTCCACCGAGCAGCATGGACCGATCGGGCTGATCGGCACCGACTCACTGTGCGCGCAGACCATTGCGGGCCGACTCGGCGAACGCACCGGCGTGCTCGTCGCACCGACGCTTGCCCATACGGTCGCGCAGTTCAACCTAGGCTTTCCGGGAACCATCGCGGTACGGGCAAGTACGCTACTTGCACTCATCCTAGACATGCTGCATGCGCTTGCCGATCAGGGGTTTGAGCGGATCTACTGCCTGAACGGCCATGGCGCGAACATCGGCGTGGCGCGCGCAGCATTTCAGGATTTTTATCTCGAACGCGCCAGGATGCAGGGCGCCCGGATGGCCCGCTGCCGTCTGCGCAGCTGGTGGGAGTATCCCGAGGTGAATCAACTGCGGCACGACTGGTATGGCGCACACGAAGGCCTTCACGCCACACCCAGTGAAATTGCCATCGCGATGGCGGCTGAACCGGCAGCCAGTGATCGCGCGCGAGGCGAAGGCGCCCAGCAGGCGCTCGAGGCGCCACCGGTGCTCGACGCCGCTTTTCTGCGCGACCACAGCGGCGACAATCATTTCGACCAGAGCACCCATCGCGCGGCCTTCCCTGATGGCCGGGTGGGTTCACACTCGCTCCTCGCCACCCGCGAGCAGGGCGAGGCGCTGCTCGCCGCCGCGGTGAGGGACGCTGTACGCGATGTGGCTCAGTTTGAAGCGGAGCGTTGAGATGCTGATCCTCTACGGGCTACCGGTTTCCACCTTCAGCACCAAGGTGCGGATTGCCCTTCACGCCAAGGGCATTGCCTTCGATGAACGTCCGCCACCAGGCGGTTACCGGTCCGATGCCTGGCGCGCCATCATTCCCACCGGCACCATTCCCGCCATCGACCATGATGGTTTCCTGCTGGCGGAATCCGAGGCGATCATCGAATACCTTGATGAAGCTTTCGAGGGGCCGGCGCTGCTGCCCGGCAACGCGGCCGCCCGCGCGCGGGTCCGGATGCTGGCCCGCGTGCATGATCTGGCGGTGGAGCCTGCCGTCCGCGCCCTGTTTCCGCTGATTCGCGATCCTGCCCGACGCGAAGCGCTGCCCACCTTGGCTGCCGCCATCGCAGAGCGGCTGCGACAACTCGAGCAACTGCGATCAGGCGACCCGCACTGGATGGCGGGCGAGACATTCAGCAGCGCCGACTGCGGCTTTGCCGTCACACTGCGGCTCGCGGTGCGCCTCCTGGAGGCGCTCGGCCAACCGCTTGCAATGCCCGACTCGATCGCCGGCTGGCTTGCGCGAAGCGCCGATCATCGGGCCGTCGCTTCCGGCCTTGCCCCCTGGCACCCGGCCACCGAGGCCTGGCTCGCACAGACCCTGGTAGGAGCACCCCAATGAAAGGACACCCGAAGGCAAGCCCGCTCCACCTGCCCGATTGGCAATACGTGGAGAAAACTGCGCTCGAAGACTTCACCCGCGCAGACTGGGATCTGCTGGGCGCCCAGCGCAAGCGCTACTACGCCGATGAGCAGGCCAATCAGGTGCTCCGCATGCTCGCGGCCTCCGAGCACGACACCACGTTCGGCTATCAGGTGAACAACTATCGCCACAGCCTGCAGTCCGCCACCATGGCGCTGCGCGACGGCCTCGATGAGGAGGATGTGGTGGTGGCGCTGCTGCATGACATCGGTTTCATTGTTTGCCCGCAACGGCACGGCGAGTTCGCGGCCGCGTTGCTCGGCGCCTATGTCGGTGAGCGCAATGAATGGATGCTGCGCAGGCATGCGATTTTTCAGGATGTCCACGCCCCCCATCATCCGGATGCCGATCAGCACGCCCGCGAGCGCTGGCGCGGGCATCCGCACTTCGAGTGGGCGGCAACCTTCGTGGCGCGTTATGACCAGGCGACGGTCGATCCGGCCTATGAGTGCGCGCCGCTTGAGCATTTCGAGCCGATGGTGAAGCGCCTGTTCGCGCGGCAGCCTCGGCCGATGCCGCTTCCGGATTGAGCGCAGCGTGCGCCTGAATTCATCGGGTTCACGCACGGGCTCCGTCTCCGCCACGAATACCTACCCCTGATCACCCCAGCCCTGGAGCACTTCAAATGTCCGCCTGGATCCGCATGATTCCCCTTGAAGAGGCGCAGGGATCGCTCGCCTCCGCCTATCAGAAAGTGACAACGCCACACGGCACCGTGGACAACGTCATGAAGGCGCACAGCCTGCGACCGCACACGATGGAGGGCCATGTGGCGCTTTATCGAAGCGTGCTTCACAACCCCGACAACACGCTGCCGTTCTGGTTTCTTGAAGTGGTGGCGTCTTATGTGAGCATGCTCAACGAATGCGCCTACAGCCTCACGCATCATTGGTCCAACGCCCGGCGTCTGATTCGCGACAAGGTGCGCTCCGACGCAATTCATGCAGCGCTCTCGGCACGGGCACCCGAACAGGCGTTCGACAGCAAGGAGCTCGAACTGCTTCGCTACGCCGGCAAGCTCACCACCAGCGTCGCACGCATGGAGAAGGCCGATATCGATGCGCTGCATGCGGCCGGCTGCAACGACGGCGAAATACTGGAGGTCAATCAGGTCTGCGCCTATTTCAACTATTCGAACCGGTTGCTCAATGGCCTGGGTGTGACCACCCAAGGCGATGTGATCGGCTATTACAAGGAAGACGAATGAACCGGCACAGCGCTCGCGTCGTATCGGCCGACGACATTCCAGTCATTGACGTATCCGGACTGGCCGACCCGAATCGCACCACGCTCCAGGAAGTGGGCGAACAAATGCGCGAGGCGGCCGCGCGGATCGGCTTCTTCTATGTGAGCGGGCATGGAATTGCACAGTCGCTGATCGATGAGGTCGACGCCACGGCCCGACGCTTCTTCGCGGCGCCGCTCGCAGACAAGCTCTCGATCGAGCCGGTTGGCAGGCATCGCGGCTACATCAAGCAGGGCGAGGCGAAGATGTATGACCGCGCGCGCCCAGACCTCAAGGAAAGTTTCATCTGGGGACTGGATGTGGGCGACGATGATCCCGACTTTCTGGCAGGAAACCGCATGATCGGACCGAATCGCTGGCCCGCTTTCATGCCCGAGCTGCGACCTGTCTTGAACCGCTATCTCGATGAGGCGCATGCCTGCGCCAAACGGCTGCTTCGCGCGCTCGCCGTGAGCCTGAACGCCCCCGACGACACCTTCATCCAGCGCTTTGAGAAGCCGATTTCGCGTGGCTCGCTGGTCTACTATCCTCCGCAGCCGCCCGAGCTTGGTGACCGGCAGTACGGCGTGGCGCCACACACCGACTACGGGGTCATCACGCTCCTGCATCAGGACCCGGTCGGCGGGCTTCAGGTTGCAACCCGTGGGGGCGAGTGGGTGACCGCCACCCCCATTCCGGGTACGCTGGTCATCAACTCAGGCGACCTGATGGGGCGCTGGTCAAATGATGTGTTCAAGTCGAACCCGCATCGGGTGATCAACAGCTCGGGGCGCGAGCGGCTCTCGATTGCTGTGTTCGTTGATCCCGACTACGACACGCCCATTGTGCCGGTGACTGCGGCGGGGGTGGCTACGAAGTATCCCGAGGTGAGCTGCGGCGAATACATCCTGGGGCGCTTTGACAAAGCGTTTGAATATCGTAAGCGCGCGGGGTGAGCGGGCGGCAACCCTAAAGACCCGACAGCACCGCGTCCATCGCCGACACCAGGACGCTGCCCTGCGCGGCGACATTGTCCACGGAACGGCGGAGCAGCTTCGCAGGCAGCGGGGCGGCGTAGTGCGCAAGTGCATACATGCGTTGACCCTTGACGACAATGACCGGGCACAGCGCGGTTGGCACCTTGATCGCGGCGCCGACCACTGCAAGCGGCACCGTCAGTCTGGTTGCCAGCGCATCAAGCAGATCGCTCTGAATGACCACTACATATGGGATGCCGTCCGCCGCGCTGCTGCTTGGATTGGCGAATACATCGTACTGGGCCATGAACTCGTCACCACGGACGCAGATCGGCACCAGGAATGCCGTACGCTTCGAAGCGGGCGTTCTGTGCCGCAATCCATTCCCTGTACTCCGCTTCAAATTTCTTCCTGCGGGCGGTACGGTTGGTCTTGTCGTGGTTGGCTTTCAGCGCGTAGTAGTGCTCGGCGGAAAGAATCACCGTGTCAAGTTGCCCTGCCTTTTCCACGAATATCGGTTCTAGCTTGGCGTGAGCCGACAGACTGCCGAATCGATTCTTTGCTTCAGTGGCGGAAACGCGCATGATCAGCCCCTTTAATAATTAGCCATTTTAGCCATTTAGGCGCCCCGCTGAAAGCAGAATCAGGCCGCCTCCGTTTTGGTGGGATATCCTTCCAGATTGAGGGCGGGTCAGCCCCCTTTCAATGTAGCCACCATGCTCAAACTTGTTATCGGGAACAAGAACTACTCCTCCTGGTCCATGCGCGCCTGGGTGGTGATGCGGCAGTCGGGCATTGACTTCCAAGAGGTCATGCTGCGCTTTGATGGTTTTTCTCTTGACTCGCAGTTCAAGACACGCATCGCCGAAGTCAGCCCAGCCGGTCAGGTGCCCGTATTGATCGATGCAGATCTCGCCATTTGGGACACGCTGGCCATCGCCGAGTATCTGGCCGAAAAGTTTCCTGAGCGCCAGCTCTGGCCCAGCCTTGTCGCAGCCCGCGCGCGGGCGCGCAGTGTCTGCGCCGAAATGCATGGCGGCTTCTCGGCATTACGCAGTGCCTGCCCGATGAACATCGAGGCACGCTTGCCCGAAGTTGGCGCGCTGGCTATGCGCGACAAGCCCGCGGTACGCGCCGACCTGAATCGAATCGTGACGATGTGGTCCGAACTGCTGAGGCAATTCAAAGGACCCATGTTGTTCGGCCAATTCAGCATCGCCGATGCCTACTATGCCCCGGTCGTGATGCGTCTGCTCACCTACCAGTTGCCTGTGCCAGCCGATGTACGCGCCTACATGGACCGGGTAACAAACCTGGAATCGGTCGGCGCCTGGATGCAGGACGCCCTCGCTGAACAGGACTTTCGGGATTTTGAGGAGCCTTACCGGTTGAGCCGCTGAGCGCCTGAGCAAGGAGATGAGCGCCCACCCGCGCAGGCGAGCGGCTCTTCAGGCGGCCGTCGGAGCACCGCCAACCAGCTCGATCAGCGCCTCTTCAGAAATCACTTCGGTTCCGAGCTTTCTGGCCTTCTCGGCCTTGCTGCTCGCCGACTGCGGGTCGGCGAGTACGAGGTACGTGGTCTCGCGCGTGACCGTATCCACGAGCTTCAAGCCCACCGCTGCGAGTGGGGCTTCGTAGTCGGACTTCTTCCGTCCGCTCGGCAGTTTGCCGCTGATGCACACCGTTTTTGCGGGCTCGCGCGCGGCGTCATCACCGTGCACATCACGCTGAGGGAGCGTAACCACCACACCGTTGGCGAGCATTTTGTCGATGACGTTGCCCATCGCATCGATACCATCTTGAATCGGCCCCCCCAGGTTGGGAACCCCCGCGCGCTCGGCGAACTCTGCCTCCCGCAACCGCCCGGCACGCCACTGGTCGAGCGTGTCCAACTCACCGCCCGCTGCCTCGATCATGAGCTCGATCCGGCGAACACCCGCGCTCTCGATGCCCAGCGATCCCAGAAACTGTGCAAGCGACAGGGTGCGGGTGGCATCGATCGCATCGAGAATCGCCCGCGCGCGCTTGTCGCCCAGGCGAATGCCCTTCTCGTCGTTGATCACCAGTTCGGCGAGCTCAGCGGCGCGTGGACCGAGCGAGTAAAGGTCGGCAGCATCTTCGATGCCGAAGCGTTCCAGCATGGCCTCCAGCACCGAGTCGCCGATTCCCTGAATGTCGAGACTCGTGATCCAGCGATCAATTTTTCCGGTGCTCTTTTTGGGGCAGGCTGCGTTGCGGCACTCAAGGATGACGCCCTCCTCGCCCGAGGTGACCTTTCGTCGGCCAACGTCCCCCCCGCAGAAAGGGCACTGCACAGGGGTGAGGATGGGACGCCGGTCGGGCGGCCGCGCGGTCACGCGGATCACCTTCGGAATGATGTCGTTCGCCTTGATGAGCCAGACCGAGTCACCAATCGCCACATCCAACCGCACGATTTCATCAAAGTTGGCGAGCGAGGCGCTGCTCACCGTGGTGCCACCTATATCCACCGGGCGAAGCTGAGCGGTGGGCACCAGCGAGCCGGTATGGCCGCCGCTCACAATCACATCTTCAAGAACCGTTTCTGCGCCCGCTGAATCGAATTTCCAGGCAACCTGCCCCTTGGGTCGTCCGGCGGTAATGCCCAGCGCCTCCTGGCGCGTGACGTCATCGATCTTGATCACCACGCCGTCGATCCAGAAGGGCAGCGTCTCGCGGCGCGCCGCCACGTCGCGATACCAGGCGATAGCGTCGTCCACGCTCCCGCACAACGCGTGCGGAATGAGGTTGAAGCCCAGCTCGGCGAGGCGGGCGAGCTTGTCCGATTCAGAGGCGAAGCGAACCGAGGCCCCCTGGTGCTGCTCATCGATGTCAAACGCGTAAGCGGTCAGGAACTCGCACTGATGACCATTTTTTCGGCCCATGATGCCGCTGCCCGCATTACGCGGGTTCTTGCTGCGGGTGGGGTCGACACGGGTCCAGTCCGCTACGGTGAGAATGACTTCGAACCGTACCGCGCCGGTGAATGCAGCACCGACCCAGGCGGGCAGCCCCTGAAAGCGGATCGCATTGGCGGTAATGTCCTCCCCAATCACACCGTCGCCGCGCGAAATCGCCTGGACCAGCCGGCCTTCGCGGTAGTAGGCCGCCGCGCTTGCGCCGTCGCCCTTGAGACTCACATGGAGCGGCGGCCCGCCGCTTTTTTCCACCCAGGCGCGAAACTCGGCTTCGGAATTCACCTTGTTCTGGCTGCCCATGGGCATCGCGTGCCGGGCCTTGGTGAGGATGCTGTCAGCCGGCACCGGCGAACCCACCATGGCGAGCAAAGGATCATCACCGGCCAGCATGCGGAGTTCGTCTTCGAGCGAGTCGTACTCGGCATCGGACATGATTGGCTCGGGACCAAAGTAGTAGGCGTGTTTGGCCTTCAGGATCAGATCGCGGAGTTGGTCGATTCGGGCGGGCATGGCAACCACGGCTGAAATGAGCACGCCACTTTAGCAGTGAGGCCGCTGTCGGCAATAATGCCGACCAAGGAGACCAACAGCCATGAATGCACCCGCCCGCACCGCGACCACCAACTCGTCAGTATTTCCCGATCGCGAACGCCTGCGCGAAGCGAGAATCGATCTGACCGCGGCGCTCCGCTGGGCAGCACGGTTGGGGTTCAATGAGGGCGTCTGCAATCATTTCAGCCTTGAACTCGCGCCCGATCGCTATCTGATCAATCCGCAGGGCATGCACTGGTCGGAAGTCACCGCAGGCGACATGCTGCTGATCGATGGCAGCGGTCGCGTGCTGGAGGGTCGCCATGCGCTCGAGCCCACCGCTTTTTTCATTCACAGCTGGATTCACCGCACCAGTCCGCGAGCCAAGGCGGTGCTGCATACCCACATGCCACATGCCACGGCGCTTACGCTGGTGGAGGGGGGTCGGCTTGCCTGGTGCAACCAGAACACGCTGCGCTTCTGGGGGCGCGTGGGCTACGACGATCACTACAACGGCGTGGCACTCGACGATGCCGAGGGAGCACGCATCGCCTCGCAACTGAAAGATAACGACGTGCTGTTCATGGCAAGCCACGGCGTCACTGTGGTGGGAGCGAGCCTGGCCTGGGCGTTCGATGATCTCTACTACCTCGAGCGCGCCTGCATGCACCAGATGCTCGCCACCCAGATGGCGGCCGGCAAGCCGCTGCGGCAGGTACCCGAAGACCTGTGCGCCAGGGTGGGCGCGCAGATTGCGGGCGAGCGTCAGCAGTCGGATCTGTTTTTTGCCTCGATCAAACGGACTCTCGATCGAGAGTCGCCGGGTTGGGCAACGATCTGAGGGCTCAGAAGAACCCGAGCTTGGGCGCTGGGCTCAGCGCCTGATGCCACGGCTGGCAGGAATCTTCAAGATCCTCGCCGCGGCAAGAAGCCGCTCATCGAGCGTGTAAAACATTTCCGTCGCGCGATTCGCAGCGATTGCAAGGTGTAGCGCGTCGCCTGCGCGGAGCTTGGTATTGAATTGTCGGATGAACGTTGCGGCCAGATCAAAATCGGACACCCTCGGTGCTTCGATGACAAAGCAGTCTTTAATGACCCGATCAAACTGGGCAATCACTTCCAGGGCATCGGCGTCTTTCAGACCACCCATACGGACTTCCCGCGCGATCAGGCTGTAAAACTCTGTCCGGGTCCAGTGGCTGACGCAAAGATCGCCAGGCGTTTGGCGAACGACGCACGCTTCAACTTTTCTGCTGAGCGCCTCCTCGAGAAACAGCGGAGCGATGAAGCTGACGTCGCAATAACGCATTAGCGCCCTTCATCGCGAAGATCGCGAACGAGCTCGGCGCTGGGCTTTCGCCAGGCCGGCAACCGCCTTCGAAAATCGACGAGTGACCGGAACGGCTTCTTTGGCGACTCGACAGCACTCAGCTTGGCGATGGGGATCCCCCGGCGGGTGATGACAACTTCTTCACCCGTTTCAACTTCTTCAAGGAGCTGGCTGAGATGAGTCTTGGCTTGGGCCAGTGTAACGGTTCCCATGGCAACCCCGTTTAGTCATCGACTTGGTCATCGACTTGGTCATCGACTTGGTCATTTGGTCGATTGGAGTATAGGACATCTTCCCGGTGGGCAAAGACCTGACCGCTCAGAACCCGAGCTTGGGCAGCGCCAATCCCTGAACGCCAGGTTCGAAGGCGAGCAGGCGCCCGGCCCATGCCTCGCGGGCCCGCGCCGCGTCATCGAGCATGAAGGTCATGGAGGTGACATAGAGCGTACGCAGATCGGGGCCGCCAAACGCCACGCTGGTGGGGCGACTCACGGGAAGCGACACCTCGCGCTCGATCCGACCCTGCGGATCGACGCGCACGAGCTGCGAGGCGCCGAGTTCCGCCACCCAGAGCATGCCCTCTGCATCGATCGTGCAGCCGTCGGGGTGGCCGCGGCGCCCCACAAAGCTGATCAGGAGCCGCCGGTTGGCAACCTCGCCCGTGGCCGCGTCATAGTCCCAGGCGTAGATATGCCCTTCGGGATGGGTATCGGTGTGATACATGGTGCGGCCATCGGGGCTGAATGCGATGCCGTTTGAGACCTGAAAGCCGCGGTCGATGGTGGCTGCGATCAGGCTGCCATCGATCCGGTACAGCTCGCCGAGCGGTTGTTTGAGCGTGCGTTCATAGGAACCTATCCAGAGTCGGCCGGCAGGGTCGACCGCGCTGTCGTTCAGGCGTTGAATCGAGAAGTCAATGCCCCAGAGCGGCAACCACCGAAGCTGATCGGGCGAGGGATCGGCAACGGCCAGACCACGCTGAAAATGGATCAGCAGGCTGCCGTCGGCGCGCTCGCGCACGCCGGAAGCGCGCTGCGGCAACTTCCAGGTGGTGGTGAGCCCGCTTTGCGGGGTGTAGCGATGGAGCGTCTTGGGCTCAAGGCCCACATCCACCCAGTACAGGGCCTGCTCGCGGGCGACCCACAGCGGGCCCTCGCCAATGGACGTGACATGGTCGGTGACGCAGCGGATATCGGCGGTAGTCATTGCGGCTTTCCAGGAATTCCCGGTCTTGCAACCAGGGAGGGTTTGGCGCGGGTCGCGAACTCAAGTACATTTTCGCCGCCCTCCCCTTATCACCTTCAAACTGGAGTCAATCCATGGAACTCCTTCGCCGCGCAGCGCTTGTCGCCACGCTTGCCACGCTTGGCTTCGCCAGCGCCTCGACAGTCGCCCAAACCGCCTATCCCACCCGACCGGTCAAGCTACAGGTGCCGTTTGCTCCCGGTGGCACCACCGACATCATTGCGCGCGTCATCGCCGAGCCACTCGGCAAAGTGCTCGGCCAACCCGTGGTGATCGAGAACAAGGCGGGCGGCGGCGGCGTGGTTGGCGCTACCGAAACCGTCCGCGCCACGCCGGATGGCTACTCGCTCGGCATGGCCACGGTGTCGACCACCGCCGCCAACCCCGCGATCAACCCGAAGATCCCCTACAACCCGGTCACCGACTTCACGCCCATCATCAACATTGCGGCAACGCCCAACCTGATCGCGGTGCACCCCAGCTTCCCGGCGCGTGACTACAAGGCGTTCATCGACGAACTGAAATCCAGGCCGGGGAAATATTCCTACGCCTCGTCGGGCACAGGTGGCATCGGTCATCTGCAGACCGAACTGTTCAAGAGCCTGGCGGGCGTGTTCATGACCCACATCCCCTATCGCGGCGCAGGCCCGGCACTGAACGACACCGTAGCCGGACAGGTGCCGCTCATTTTCGACAACATTCCCTCGGCGCTACCGTTTGTGCAGGCCAACCGGCTGGTACCGGTCGTGGTGGCCGCGCCCCAGCGGCTGGCGGTGCTGCCCAATGTCCCCACCTTCAAGGAAGTGGGCCTGGAGCCGGTGAACCGGATGGCCTACTACGGCATTCTGGCCCCCAAGGGTCTGCCAGCCGAGATCGTCGATCGGATCAACGCCGCCACCCGCAAGGCGCTGGAAGATCCGGCGGTTCGCAAGCGCATCGAGGACACGGGATCGCTCGTGATTGGCAACAGCCCGGCGGAATTCGCCGCGCAGATCAAGGCCGAGTTCGAGGTCTACCGCCAGGTGGTTGCGCAGCAGAAACTTTCGCTCGAGTAAGGCTAGCCGCTTCTGACCGGGTCCCGGCCCCAGCGACGCCTGAGGGCCAGGTATTCCTCCTGAAGGGGGCCGCTGCTCAGCGCCGGCTGCCAGCCGGTGAGCGTGAAGAAGTCTTCAAGCCGGTAGGGTCCCAGGTCGGTCCGTCTGAGCGTTGCATGTCGCAGCGCGAGCACCACCCGCGCAACGCCGGCGTTCCTCAGCGCCCCCGCGCACATCGGGCACGGCTCCATCGTGCAATAGAGCGTTGCCCCCTGCGTGCTTCCGACACCATGAATGGCTTCAGCACGTCGAATGGCGTCGGTCTCGGCATGCACCGTGGTGTCGCATTGCGAGACCTGCCGGTTCTGGCCGGTTGAGAGCAACTGGCCGTCGCGCACCAGCACAGCGCCAGTTGGCCAGTCGCCGCGGTCGAATGCTTCCCGAGACTGGGCAAGCGCAAGTTGCATCCAGTGCAGGTCGGTGTTCTCGCCGCCATGCTGCGGCGGCATCACCTCGCCAGCCGCCCGCGCCGCGCTGCCTGCCAACGCCGCACCGGCTGACAGCGATTGCTCGCGCGCCGCCCCCACCCCAGCCACCCGCTCAAGCATCAACTGGCCCAGCACGCCATAGGGGCTCGCAAGCGTCTCGAGAATTTCAAAGTGATTGCAGC
The DNA here is from genome assembly GCA_009921765.1 of Betaproteobacteria bacterium. Next base: position 18,205 of record RFXC01000036.1, read on the forward strand.
CTTCCACAACACACCGTGTCACCGTGCGCCCAGCCGCCTCGGCGGCCGCCGCGTAGTCGCCGGCCTGCCGCTGAAATTCTGGACTCTCGAGCGAACCACAGGCCACCGTAAGCGGTGTGGTGAGGGTCGCCACATGCCGAATGGGGCTGAGCGCATGCACCTGATCATCCGACAGGCGCACGTAGTTGCTCCGGGCCGACAGACGCACCGGTTGCAGGTCGTAGATGCCGCTGCACACGGTAAGGCTCGCCATCGGTGAATGTGCACGCAGCGAAAACGCCGACGCCCAGTTCGTATGCAATGCCGCGGCGCTCAGATGCCCGCCCGATGAATGCCCGAACAGATGGATGCGCGCTGGATCAATCCCGAGCACGTCGGCGTTGGCCGACACCCAGGCAATCGCGCGACGGATCTGATCGGTCATGCGGCCAAGGTCACCATCGAGTTCAGTGACCGGCGCAAAGTCGGGGATCAGCACCGCGCAGCCGTGGGTGATGAATGGGTCGGCGACAAACGCATAGTTTCGTGCCAACCCGCCACGCCAGGCGCCGCCGTGGATGAAGAGCAACGCAGGCAAGGGCTTCGCCGAAGCGCCGTGAGACTGGGGCCTGAAGCAGTCGAGCGCCTCCGCTTCGGTCGGTCCGTAGCGATGCCGCGAGGGCGCACCAAGTCGGCCACGCGTGCGCTCACTCGCCAGTTCATAGCGCTTGAGCACCTGCTGCATGTTGGGAGCGTGCTGAGCCTGGTCGTAGGCTCGGTCAAGTGCCGCCTGATCGAGGTCGAGCCAGACCTTGGGTGCCGCGGATGCCTCAACCGCCATGTGTGAGCCCCCCATCGATTGCAAGTTCCTGACCGGTGATGAAACGCGCCGCCTCCGAACAGAGAAACGCAACCGCATTGGCGATCGCGTCGCAGTCGAGGGGCTCGGCGATGCACTGCATGTTGAGAATCATCTGTTTGTAGGAATCGGGTAACCGGCTGGATTGCAGACCGTGCAGCACGACCCCTGGCAACACGGTGTTGACGGTCACTCCGAACGCGCCCAGTTCCCGAGCGAGCGAGCGGCTCATGCCGGCCAGCGATGCTTTGCTGGTGACATAGTGAAGAAAATGGGGCCGACCCATGCGGTAGGTGCCCGAGGACACGTTCACGATCCGACCCCAACGTCCCGCCTTCATGTCGGGCGACACCGCCCGGATGCAGTGAAAGCTGCCAGTGATGTTGGTGTGGATCACCCGATCCCATTCCTCGAAGGGAATCTGGTCGAAGTCCTGATAGCCCAGCGCAGAAAAGAGCGCGGCATTGTTGACGAGCATGTCGATTCGACCGAACCGCTCGCGGCCCTGTGCCACGCACGCTTCAACCGACGCGCGATCGGCAATGTCGAGCGCGCAACCGAGCGCCTGGCCACCGGCCGCCTCGATATCGTGCGCCGTTTGCTCCGCCTCATCGGCCAGCAGGTCGCCGATCACGACCCGCACGCCTGCGGACGCCAGCCTGAGCGCGCAGGCCCGGCCGATGTTGCGCGCACCGCCCGTCACAAGCGCAGTACGGCCGGTCACACCTAGAAAATCAGATGAGGAGGAAGTCATGGAACGGTCGGGCGCGCCTGCGCTCAGAGAAGAAAAGCAATGCCGGGCAGCTCCGCCTCGGAGTTGATGAGATTGACTCGCTTGGCCGCAATGCGCAGCTCCCCATTGACCCATCGCAGGCGGTGCTCAACCAGGGCGGCCCAGGTGCGCTGGACTTCAAGGCGATACTCAAACAGGGCGAGCGTGGAGGCAATCTGCAGCTCACCCGCGCCTTCGGAAAGCATCTGTACGTTGCCCACCTGATGCACGGTTCGTGCGAGCGGACGGCGGGCATGCGCGCGCGGATGGGCGATCTGGCGGACGCGCAGTTCGAGCAGCGTTCGGTCGTCGTGAATGATAGAAGACGTATTCAGCGGATCGGTCTGAGCGGCTTCGAGTGGCACCCAATAGGTAGCGTCATCGGTAAAGAGCGCGAGCCAATCTTCGAACTGGTGGGTGTCGAGCAGGCGCGCTTCCTGAAAGAGGAATTGGCGGACCTCTTCCAGCCGAGCCAGGCGCGAAGAACCGAAGTCGGCAGGTGGCGAAGCAGAAGGTTGCGTCATGCTGCGCTCCCTGAAGCGTCCGCACACATGTAGCGAAGCCAGGCATCGAACTGCCGCCGGATGAAGATTTCACTCGTGCCGGTAGCGCCTCGCAGGAGCGGGCCATCCGGGACATCGCCCCCCGCCCCGCGCGCAAGATTGACCCATTCGGGCTGGGCCGCCTCCAGCCCCTTCTGGACCCGCCCGTACACTTCGAGATCGTCAGTGAGCACCCAGGATGCGGTGCCGTTCACCACATTGGAAAAAGCGATGGTGTCGCGAAACATCTGCTCGGGCGCGCCTTTCAGCCGCAGGTTGTAGGTGTAGACCACGGTGCGATTCACAGCCAGCGGATGGACGATCCGCAGCTGCCGAAACTGGCTCATGAAAGACACGTTCGGATAAACGATGGTGTTCCAGCGCGTGACGCCCAGAATGCGCTGCGCCTCATCGGCGCCCACCCGCTGCTCGAGCCGCTTGCGGTATTCCGCAAACACCGGATTGTTGAGCCCCACCACCAGCCTGCCATCGGAGTGGTAGTCGCCCATATACCCATGCCCCCAGTCGCTGGTCCACATGCCGATGGCCTCCCATACCGGTTCGGGCGCACCGTTCTGGCGCATCTGACGGATCGAGATATCGGCATATTTTTCCGGTTGACCGGGATCAGCGGCATCGCGCGCAACATGCACAGACGAGATATGCACATGATTGGGATGCACACCATCGAGATGGTTTTCAAGCACCAGCTTCCAGTTGCCCTCGTAGGTGTGTTTGAACACCCCGCCCGCCACCTCGACTGCGCCATCCGGCGCGCGATCGACCAGATCATCGAAAGAGCTTGCAAGCGGCCCGAGAAAGTCGACCAGATCGGGGCCCGCCGGCGAGAGGCTCGCAAAGATAAAGCCTCGGTAGAGCGCCACCCGCGGCACTGCGCGCAATCCCAGGTCGGCGAGCACCCGTTGGGGTTGCTCGCCATAGCCCTGCGGCACCGGCACACCGGCGAGGCGGCCGTCGAGCTCGAAGCCCCAGCCGTGGTACGGGCAGACGAAGGCGCGCGAATGGCCGCTGGGTTCGTGGCAGATCAGCGCGCCACGATGCGTGCAGCGATTGACCAGAACCCGCACGGCACCGGAAGCGTCGCGAGACACGATCACCGGCAGCCTTCCCATTCGCGTGGTGAACCAGTCACCGGCGCTCGCCACCTGAGACTCATGGCCCAGCAACAGCCAGGCCCGGCCGAATATTCGATCGAGCTCCAGTTCGAACAATGCCGGATCGGCGTAAACGGAGTGGTGGACCCGGTCGGGAAGGACCAGCGACCGAAGATCCTGCGAATCAGGAACAGGCATGAGGAGGGCCGCGTTGAAGGTTGAATGGGCGATGGCACCAGCCAGGCTGCCTGACGCTCCTGTTAAGCGAACGCCATTCGGTATTCTGGACATGGGGTTACCATTTTGGCAACCGGTCGCGGTTCGCTCGCGCACCATGACGCCCCGGTCCGCAAGCGGACCGAAGATCCTTGACAGCCGAATGCCGTTCGCTAATATCCGCCGACGTTCAACGGCCCGCCCACGCAACCGATCGAGGAACCTCTGATGATCCGTCTGCACCACGTCTTATCCAGCGCCGCACTCGCGCTCAGCCTGACCGTGGCAGGTGCCGCGGCCCATGCCCAAACCGTGTTCCGAATCAACGGCTGGCTGCCGCCCACCCATCCCATCATGACCCGCACGCTCAAGCCCTGGGCCGACGAAGTGGCCGCTGCCACACAGGGCCGGGTCCGCTTCGAGGTCACCGCCAGCAGCCTGGGTCCGCCCCCCACCCAACTGGACATGGTGAAAGACGGCATCGTCGAAGCGGTTTTCAGCGTGCACGGTTACACCCCGCAGCGCTTCCCGCTCGCCCGGGTGGGTGAACTGCCGTTCCTGTCCGATCTGTCAGAACCTCTGTCGGCGGCGCTCTGGCAGGTGACGGACAAGCATTTCGCCTCGCGCGACGAACACGCTGGCATTCAATTGCTCGCCCTCTGGGCTGCCCAACCCGGACGGGTCTGGACCTCGAAGAAGCCGCTCAAATCCATGGCCGATTGGAACGGCATGAAGCTCGCAGGCGGCGCGGCGATCAACGTGGACATCGCCAAAGCCCTGGGTGGCGTGGGCATCCGCGCACCCGGCCCGCAGGCCGCCGAGATGGTGCGCCGCGGCGTCACCGATGGACTCTTCATCGACGCCTCGTCGTTCACCGATTTTTCGTTGCAGGGCACGATCCGTCACCTGCTCGATTTTCCCAAGGGAATCTACTCGGCCACCTTCTTCTTTGGTGTGAACAAGGCCAAGTGGAATCAACTGTCGCAGGCCGACCGCGATGCCATCCTCCAGCTCTCTGGCGAGCGCCTGTCCCGGATCGCCGGGCGCAACTGGGATGCCGAGGCTGCCAAGTCGCGCGAGAACGTGAAGGCCGCGGGCGTGGAGGTCACGATGGCCTCGGGCACCTACCTCGCTGAGCTCGAGTCTGCTTTGCGCTCCTTTGAAGATGACTGGCTGAAGGCGGCGCAGGCCACCGGCATCGATGCCAAGGCGGCGCTTGCTGCGCTCAAAGCCAGCATTGCCGCACACAAGTAAGGAGACAGGCGCGTCACTCGCGCGCCTTCTCTCCGGGGGCTCTCCATGACCCGTCGCACCAGCCTCCCTGTGCGGGCGCTCGGCGCCCTGGTGGCGGCGCAGCTTTTCTGTCTGATGCTCACCGTCGCGATCGACGTGGGCGGCCGCTATCTGTTTGCCAGTCCGTTGCCCGCTGGCTATGAAATGATCCAGGTGCAGATGGGCGCGCTTGCGTTCACGGCGCTGCCGCTTCTCTGCCGAACCAACGAACACCTGTCGCTGGGTCTTTTCGATCATCTGTTTCGCGGCGCGGTTCAGCGTATCCGTCTCTTTCTGATCCACGGCGTGAGCGCGGCCGGCACCGGCTTTCTGGCGTGGCGGATCTGGGTGCATGCGGGCAAGCTCGGCGCGATGGACGAAACCACCCCGGTGCTCAATTTTCCATACGCTCCACTCGGCTACCTGATGGCCACCGCGGCGATGGTGGGCGCGCTGATGCTGGTCGCGCTCGCGGTGCGCAGTCTGTTTGCCAGTCGCGTCGAGCCGGGCAGATCCTGAGATGACACTCGCAATCGGCGCGTTCGCTCTGCTGTTCGTACTGCTCTTTGCCGGACTGCCCATCGCGTTCGGTCTGCTCCTGATCGGTTTCGGCGGATTCGCGGTGCTGCAGGGCATGCCGGCTGCGCTTGCCATGGTGGGACAGGTGGGCTTCACCACTGTGATGAACGAGGAACTCTCGGTCATTCCCCTCTTCATTCTCATGGGCGGATTCATCACCGCTTCACGTCTCTCGGATGACCTGTTCGGCGCGGCCAACGCATTCGTGGGCCATCTCCGGGGCGGTCTCGCCATGTCGTCGGTCATCGCCAGTGCGGGCTTCGCAAGCGTCTGCGGGTCGAGCTTTGCCACCGCGGCCACCATGGCGAAGGTGTCACTGCCCCCGATGCGACGCTTCGGTTATGCCGACTCCCTCGCTTCGGCCTCGGTTGCAGCAGGCGCCACGCTGGGCATCATGATCCCGCCGTCGGTGCCGCTTCTCATCTATGGCTTCATGACCCGCACCGATGTGGGCAAACTCTTCATCGCAGCGGTGATCCCCGGGCTTCTTGGTGCGCTCCTCTATGTGGGCGCGGTGCTGTGGTCGGTATGGCGGCATCCCGACAGCGGCAAACCGGGTGAACGAACCGCAGCGCGTGAGCGCCTGAGGAGCCTGCGCAAGATCTGGGCGGTGGCTGCGCTGTTTCTTTTCATCATTGGCGGCATCTACCTCGGTGTATTCACTCCCACCGAGGCGGCAGGCGTGGGCGCGTTTGCCGGATTTCTGTTTGCAGCCGCCCGCCGTGAACTGGGCGGCGGCCGTTTCATCGAGGTGCTGCTCGATGCGGCGCGCTCCACCTGCTCGATTCTCATCTTGCTGATCGGCGCGCTGGTGATATCGCTGGCGTTCCCAAGGCGATCGGCACCACGGTACAGGGCATCGCCTCGGAACCCGTGATGGTGATCGTGCTGATCCTGCTTATCTATCTGCTGCTGGGCTGCATTCTCGATTCAATGTCGATGCTGTTCCTCACCGTACCCGTGTTTTATCCGATCGTGAGCAGCCTGGGCTATGACCTCGTCTGGTTTGGCATTCTGGTGGTGACCATGGTTGAGGTGGCGCTCATCACGCCGCCGGTGGGTCTCAACGTGTTTGTGCTCCATCAGGTGCAGCCCGATATTGCAACGCGCACCATCTTTCGCGGGCTCGCGCCATTCGTCACTGCCGACCTGATCAGGGTGTCGCTGCTGGTGGCAGTGCCCTCGATTGCGCTCTGGCTGCCCGGGCTGATGGGCTGAGTTCCACCTTCATCTCACGCGAACATGGGACAGACCAAAAAAACTGAAGTGAGGTCCGCGATCCTGCGCTCGGCGCGCACCCTGTTTTCGCGTCATGGCTATACCGCCACCAGCCTGCCGAAAATTGCAGCCGGCGCGGGTACCTCCACTGCCAATGTCTATGTCTATTTCCGCTCCAAGCTCGAGATTCTCTATGAACTCTACGACCCGTGGCTGAGGGCTAGGATCGAAGCGCTGGCAGCAGAGGCCGCCACGATCGGCGATCGGCGCGCGCGTCTTACGCATGTGCTGGGAACCTTCTGGCGCGACATCCCGAAAGAAAACGGCGGCTTCGGCAA
>RFXC01000351.1 GCA_009921765.1 Betaproteobacteria bacterium
ATCTATCGCCAGGCCGTGACCAGCGCCGGCTCCGGCTGCATGGCGGCGCTGGACGCCGAGCGCTACCTCGACAGCCTGGCCTGAGCCAGACCATGCCGACCCCCGAGGAACGCGCGCTGTTCCTGGCCGCCGTCGGGGACGCCAAGCCGATCAAGCGCAAGCCGCGACTGCCACCGCAACCGGACAAGCCGCTGCCGGTGCCGGTGCAGTCGCTGCTGGACGATCACGCCACCCTGGTCGAGTCGGTGACCGGGCCGATTCCCTGGGAAGAGTCGATGGAGACGGGCGAGGAACTGAGCTTCCTGCGCCCGGGGCTGGCGCGTGATGTGCTGCGCAAGCTGCGACGCGGCAACTGGGTGATGCAAGGCGAGCTCGATCTGCACGGCCACATCTGGGATGAAGCGCGCGTGGCGCTGAGCGGTTTTCTGGCGCTGGCGCTGCGACGCGGCGCGCGCTGTCTGCGCATCGTGCATGGCAAGGGGCTGGGCTCGCGCAATCGCGAACCGGTGCTGAAGAAGAAGGTCAAGACCTGGCTGGCGCAACGCGAGGAAGTGCTGGCTTTCTGTCAGGCCCCGGACACCCAGGGTGGCGGCGGGGCTTTGCTGGTGCTGCTGCGGGCGCCGAAACGCTAGGCCTGCGCTAGACCGCCTGTTCGTTGGTCTCGCCGGTGCGGATGCGCACCACCTGCTCGACGCTGGTCACAAAAATCTTGCCATCACCGATCTTGCCGGTGCGTGCCGCCTTGATGATGGCCTCGACCACGGACTCGACCGTGGCATCGGCCACCACCACCTCGATTTTCACCTTGGGCAGAAAGTCGACCACATACTCGGCACCGCGATACAGCTCGGTGTGGCCCTTCTGTCGTCCGAAGCCCTTGACCTCGGTCACAGTCAAACCGGTGATGCCGACCTCGGACAAGGCCTCGCGCACTTCGTCCAGCTTGAACGGCTTGATCACGGCTTCGATTTTTTTCATGACTAGACTCCGGCGGTAATTGCAACAGTGAACAGGCGGCGGGGAATTTCAGTATATCCAGCTGGCTAGTTGTACGGCTCGCGGTATTTCGAGGTGATGGGATAGCGCCAGTCCTTGCCAAAGCCGCGATGCGTGACGCGAATGCCCACCGGTGCCTGGCGACGCTTGTATTCATTGCGATGGATCAGCTCCACCACCCGCTTCACATCCTCGGGGCGATGACCACGGGCGATGATCTCCGACGGGCTCATGTCGTTTTCCATGTAGTCGGCCATGATGGCATCGAGCGACTCGTACGGCGGCAGGCTGTCCTGATCGGTCTGATCCGGACGCAGCTCGGCCGAGGGCGCACGCGTCAGGATGCGCTCCGGAATGTCGGCATGCAGCTGGTTGCGATAGGCGCACAGACGATAGACCAGGGTCTTGGCGATGTCCTTGATCACGGCAAAACCGCCGGCCATGTCGCCATACAGCGTGGCATAGCCCACCGCCATCTCGGACTTGTTGCCGGTGGTCAGCACGATGGCACCGCTCTTGTTGGACAGCGCCATCATCAGCGTGCCGCGTATGCGCGCCTGCAGGTTCTCCTCGGTGGCATCCACCGGCAAACCGCGAAACTCGGCTTCCAGCGTCGACAGAAAACCATCGAACACCGGCTTGATCGGCCATTCGTCATAGCGCACGCCGAGATTGCGTACCAGTGCACGCGAATCCTCGAGGCTGATCTCGGCGGTGTACTGCGAGGGCATCATCACTGCACGCACCCGCTCGGCACCGAGTGCATCGCCTGCGATGCACAGCGTGATGGCCGAATCGACGCCACCGGACAGACCGATCAGCGCGCCGGGAAAACCGTTCTTGCCGATGTAATCGCGCACCCCCAGGCACAGCGCCTGATACACCTCGGCCTCCAGCGACAGCGCGCTGTGCACCTGGCCGGGCTGCGGCACGCCGTCTTTCAGCTGCACCAGGGCCACGCCCTGCTCGAAAGCCGCCATCTGTTCGGTGACCTCGCCCTGCGCATTCAGCACGAACGATGCGCCATCGAACACCAGCTCGTCCTGGCCGCCGACCAGATTGGCAAACACCATCGGCAGGCCGGTTTCGCGCACCCGCGCCCGCATCACGTCATAGCGCGAACCCTGCTTGCGCATGTGATAGGGCGAGGCATTCAGCACCAGCAACAGCTGCGCACCCGCCTGCTGCGCCAGGCGCGGTGCCTGCGCCACCCAGTCGGCGGCGTCGCCCGCATCGTCGCCGAATCGCTGACGGCGGTCGCGATGCGGATTGGCGGTGAGCGGCCCCTGCGGCCCCCACACGTCCTCGCAGATGTTGATGCCAAGGCGCAAGCCGTCGAGCTCAAACACGCACGGCGCATCGCCGGCATCGAAATAGCGTTGCTCATCGAACACGGTGTAGTTGGGCAGCGTGTGCTTGCGGTATTGCGCAATCACCTGGCCGTCACGCAGCACCGAGGCGGCGTTGAAGCGCCGGCCGCCATCGAGCAGGGGATGCCCCACCACCACCGCCAGCCCCGGCAGCTGCTGCGCCAGTTGCTGCGACAGCTGCGCCAGCGCCTGCGCGCAATCACGAAAGAAACCACTGCGCAGCAACAGATCCTCGGGTGGGTAACCACACAACGAAAGCTCGGGCGTGAGTACCAGCCGCGCGCCACCGGCTGCGGCCTGATGACAGGCATCGAGAATGCGCTGGCTGTTGCCCGGCAGATCACCCAGGGTGACGTTGAGCTGCGCGATGGCCAGGGTCAGTGTCATCGGCGAGGACGACGGCGCAGCTTGCGCAGCGTTTCGCACGCCACTCGATGAGCGATTAAAATGTTCAGTCATTTCAAGAGTTTAGCATTCACCCCATCGTCACCTGGCTTTCAGCTCACTCCCACCGCATCGGCAACTGACATGTCCGGCACCAACCTCTCGCTGTCGGTCATCGACTCCCTCGACGCGGTAACCCCGGCGCAATGGGACGGCCTGATCGGCCCACAGCCGATGCTGTCGCACGCCTTCCTGCATGCCCTGCACGACACCGGCTGCGCCAGTGCCCGTACCGGCTGGCAGCCGCAGTACCTGCTGGCGCATGACGGCGATGCGCTGGTCGGGGCGATGCCGCTGTATCTGAAATCGCATTCGCGCGGTGAATATGTCTTTGACTGGGCCTGGGCCGAGGCCTACCAGCGCCACGGTCTGGACTACTACCCCAAGCTGCTGTCGGCGA
>RFXC01000352.1 GCA_009921765.1 Betaproteobacteria bacterium
CAGCGATGGCTATCGCCGCCCGGTCATTGGCCGACAAGTCATCGCTCACCAAATTGTTAGTGTTCGCCGGATCAACAAGCTGCGCCGACCGCATGTTGTCGCGCAGCCAGTCCAATGATGCGCTGACGTTGTTGGCTAAGTCACCCTGACGGCGGCCGTGCAAGGCCCGCAGGACTGCTAGTTCGAGCACGAAGCTCGGAAAGTCCAGGCCGGTCAGCGTACGCCAGCGCTTCAGGTGTCATTGATCGCCACATTGGCGCCACTTCGTGATCGGATGATTGGAGCCAGTCAGTGATCGCTTAATGGAGCCAGATCGTGATCGCATCATTGGAGCCAGGCCGGGATCGGTTAATGGCGCCACGCGGTGATCGCTTGATGGAGCCAGTCATAGGGGGTGCCCCGAGCACTTCGGTTTTCCACAACCCGGCCATACTCGCCGCCCTTTTACATAGGGGATCGAGATGGCCAATCGGAGAATCGAGATGCACGAGTATCAAGATGCGCTGTATCGGATGCGCCTGGGCCACACGGACCGAGCCATCAGCCGGGACCGGGTGCTCGGTCGACGCAAGCTGGGTGAACTGAGAGCCGTGGCGGTTGATCGAGGCTGGCTCGACCCGCAGTCCGCCTTGCCAACGCCGGCGCAGATCGCAGCGGTGCTGGCTGGCAGGGATGGGGACACGGACGCTGTTGCACCCTTGGCTAAGCGATCGAGTGTTGAGCCCTTTGCCGAGCGAATCAGGCAGTGGTTCGAGCAGGGGGTCCAGGGCGCAGCGATCCATGCCGCGTTGGTGCGCGATCACGGTTTCGTCGGGCACTACAGCTCGGTACGCCGCTACCTGAACAAGCTCAAGGAGTCGCAGCCGCCCAGCGCGACGATGATCCTTGACTTCGCTCCGGGTGAGGCAGCGCAGGTCGACTTTGGCGCTGGCCCCGTGGTCTTCGATCCTGAGACGGGAACCGAGGTTCGTACCTGGTTCTTTGTGATGACGCTGTGCTTCTCGCGGCATCAGTACGTCGAGTTCGTGCTCGACCAGAGCGCCGAGACCTGGCAGCGCTGTCATCACCACGCGCTGCGCCACTTCGGTGGCGTACCTGCGAAGGTGATCATCGACAATCCGAAGTGCGCGATCACGCGCGCAGTGATCGATGACCCTGAAGTTCAGCGCGCGTATGCAGAGTGCGCGCAAGGCTACGGCTTTGTGATCAGCCCATGCCCACCCGCTGTAGCTGGGCGCGGTTGAAGGTCCACCGCGACACCCACGTCCAGTTCGACTATTGCCTGTACTCGGTACCGTACAAGTTGATCGGAACCTATACGACGCTGCGGGCAACCTCGCACCAGGTAGCGATCTTCAATGCGGCCCATGAGATGGTCGCCGTCCATCCGCGCGGGCGCCGCAGAGGAGCGCGCTCGACCAACGATGACCATCTGCCGCCAGCGGCACTCGCTTGGAAGATGCAATCGTCCGTTTACTGCCTGGAGCAAGCCGAGCAAATCGGACCTGCATGTCTGGCGCTCGTCTATCGGATGTTCGGCGATCGAGTCCTGGATCGGCTGCGTGGTGTGCAGGCGCTGCTACGGCTGGTTGATCGTTTCGGCAAGGAGCGGCTGGAGCTTGCGTGCGCTCGCATGGGCGAGGTCGATCGAGTTTCGACCCGCACGGTTCGGGTGATGCTGGAGAAGGGACTCGAGCGCCCGCCAGAGTCTGCGCCGCCGCCCAGTCCCGTCTATCAGGGGCAGGCGCGCTACTACCGAGGCAAGTCGTCCGCCTCCGGTCCAACGCTGCACTGAGGGAGCGCACGCGATGAATTCCTACCCCGAACTCGCAACGATGCTGCGCACCTTACGCCTGTCCGGCATGCTCGACAGCCTTGAAGTCCGTAACCGTCAAGCCCTGCAGGAGCACATGGCACCGATCGACTTCCTGACCTTGTTGTTGAGCGATGAGATCGCGCGGCGCGAGCAGCAACGACTCACTGCTCGCCTCAGGCGGGCAGCGTTTCACAGTGCCAAGACGATCGAGCAGTTTGACTTCGGGCGCACGCCCGGCGTCAACCGCGCCACGGTCAACGATTTGCTCACCTGCCGCTTCATCGGCGAGGCGGCGCCCGTCCACATCGTCGGCCCAGTGGGCACAGGCAAAAGCCATCTCGCGCAGGCGATCGGCCACCAAGCGGTTCGGCTCGGACACGATGTGTTCTTCGCCACGCAGTCGCAGTTGTTCGGTTCGTTGACTCGCGCGCGCCTGTCTGGCGTGCACGAGCGCCGGATGAAGATGCTGGCCAAGGTGGCGCCACACGACGATGATTTGCACGAGATTGTGGCGGCGCGTTACGAGAAGCTGCCCACGGTCATCACCAGCAACCTCGCCTCCGAAGAATGGCAAGAGGCCTTCTCAAACAACAAGATGCTGGGGCTGGCAACTGTCGATCGCTTGATGCACGGCGCCTACTGCGTGGCGCTCGAGGGGCGCAGTCACCGTAGTCCGCGCGTCGGCAACGACGCCGAAACCATCCATCCGGCGGCCCCGGACATCTCAACCAAATCGGCCGCCGGGAAACGGCAAAAACAGTAATCCGGATTTCAACAAAACCGGGCAAAATACGCCCGCCGAATTGCTCGGATCGCAGCCTCTAACTGGCTCCATTAGATGCGATCACGGGTGGCTCCATTAAGGCGGTCGGTGACACCTGCAGGCGCTCCTGACTGGATCCATTTCAGAAGGTAGCGAAGAGATCATGCGACGGTTGAGTCAGTTCAATGATGCTCTTTCGCAATACGCTGAAAAAAGCTCAGACATCCGGACGATTGAAGTCTTGGACCCCCACAGCGAACTGAGAACAACGGTTGTAGTTGATCTTGCTAATCGTCGCTACGACTCTGCGAGTTGAGGTAGGAAATGAATAAAGAACTACGAAAAGCGATCAGTGATGAAATTCACCGTCGGCACGGGTATCGCTTCATGGAGGCGAAGATCAAGCCTGTTCACATCGCAAATTCACTTATGCGGAATGAACACGAGTGCGTGGGGCGTATGGGCGTACTGGAGCAACTCTTCGAAGCGACCCTAAATAGAAACACGCTCGATCAGCGCGCTGAAGCAGCTCAGGCGCTGATTGATAGTCAACGAGAGCGTTGGGGCCGCCTTGGAGAGACTGACGACCTACGTACGTCTGCACTCATGACCAAGTCGTTGTGCTTGGTAA
>RFXC01000353.1 GCA_009921765.1 Betaproteobacteria bacterium
CTGAAGCATCGACAACAGCCCTTTGAACCAGAGGCAACCGAGGTGCCGTTCAAAACGGGGACAATGCCGGTTTTACATTTGGTGAAAATGGCTTTTGACCCCATTTTCTGCGAACAACATGATCCTGGTGACAGGCGGAGCCGGCTTCATCGGCAGCAATTTCGTGCTGGATTGGCGCGCGGCCCATCCGGGCGAAGGGGTCGTCAACTTGGACGCCCTCACCTATGCGGGCAACCGGGAGAACTTGGCAACGTTAGATGGCGATGCTGGCCATGTGTTCGTGCACGGCGACATCACCGACCGCGCCCTGGTGGACCAGCTGCTGGCCACCCATCGGCCTCGCGCGATGCTGCACTTTGCCGCCGAAAGCCATGTCGACCGCTCGATACATGGGCCTGGCGCCTTCATCAAGACCAACATCGAGGGCACCTTCACCCTGCTCGAAGCCGCGCGCGGTTACTGGGGCTCCTTGAATGAGCCGGGGAAAGCGGCCTTTCGCTTCCTGCATGTGAGCACCGACGAGGTGTACGGCAGCCTGGGCCCGAACGACCCCCCGTTCGCCGAAACCAACCCCTATGAACCCAACAGCCCCTACAGCGCCAGCAAGGCTGCCAGCGATCACCTGGTGCGTGCCTGGCACCATACCTATGGGCTGCCGGTGTTGACCACCAACTGCAGCAACAACTACGGGCCCTTTCATTTCCCGGAAAAACTGATCCCGTTGATGATCGTCAACGCGTTGGCAGGCAAGCCGCTGCCGGTGTATGGCGACGGCCTGCAGGTGCGCGACTGGTTGTACGTGAAGGACCATTGCAGCGCGATCCGGGCGGTGCTGGCCGGTGGTCGCCCGGGAGAAACCTACAACGTGGGCGGTTGGAACGAAAAGCCCAATATCGAGATCGTGCACACCGTGTGCGCGCTGCTCGATGAACTGTGCCCCAGTGCCGAGGGCTCCTACAAGCGCCTGATCACATTCGTGAAAGACCGCCCCGGGCACGACCGCCGTTACGCGATCGATGCGCGCAAGATTGAGCGAGAACTGGGTTGGCGACCGGCCGAAACCTTCGAAAGCGGCATCCGCAAAACGGTGCAGTGGGTTCTTGACCATCCGCAATGGGTGCAGCGGGTGCAAAGCGGCGCCTACCGGGATTGGGTTCAGAAGCAGTACGCCGCATGAAGATACTGTTGCTGGGCAAAGACGGCCAACTGGGGTGGGAACTGCGGCGCGCCTTGGCGCCGCTGGGCGAGTTGTGGATGCCAGCGCGCCACGAGCGCGGTGACTTGAGCCGGATCGGCGACCTGACCGATCTGGCCTATGAGTCGGGCGCGCAGGTGATCGTCAATGCGGCGGCCTACACCGCAGTGGACAAGGCCGAAGACCCGGCTGAGCAGGAACGCTGCATGGATGTGAACGCCGGCGCGCCGGCCGCGCTGGCCATGGTGGCCCGCGAAACCGGCGCGCTGCTGGTGCACTACAGCAGCGACTATGTGTTCGATGGCAGCGGCCACGAGCCGCGAGACGAAGAAGCCAGCCCGGGTGCCGACAGCATTTATGGCGAAAGCAAGGCCGCCGGCGACTTCTCGATTCAAACGAGCGGTTGCGCGCATTTGATTCTGCGCACCAGCTGGGTGTATGGCGCGCGTGGCGGCAATTTCGCCAAGACCATGCTGCGCCTGGCGCAGGAGCGCGAGGAGATCAAGGTGGTGGCCGACCAGATTGGTGCGCCCACGGGGGCCGATCTGCTGGCCGATGTGAGCGCGCACATGATCCGGCACACCCTGGTGAACCCCGCGCTGGGCGGCCTGTACAACGTGGTGGCCAGCGGCGAAACGAGTTGGCACGGCTATGCGCAACATGTGATCGAGGCCGCGCGGGCCAGGGGCTTGCCCCTGCGGGTGCAGCCGGATGCGGTGCGTGCCATTTCCACGGCTGAATACCCGACGCCGGCGGTGCGTCCGCTGAACTCCCGGCTGACCACCGAGAAGGTGCGCCGCACCTTCGGCCTGACCCTGCCGCCTTGGACCCAAGGGGTAGACCGCCTTTTGGATGAGATGCTTGCCTCATGAACCTGCCCCCTTCCCACTCCCCGCGTCGCGGCATCATCCTGGCCGGCGGCTCGGGCACCCGACTGCACCCGGCGACTCTGGCCATGAGCAAGCAGTTGCTGCCGGTGTACGACAAGCCGATGGTGTACTACCCCTTGAGCACCCTGATGCTCTCGGGTATCCGCGACATCCTGGTGATCAGCACGCCACAGGACACGCCACGCTTTCAGCACCTGCTGGGCGATGGCTCGACCTGGGGACTGAACCTGCAGTACTGCGTGCAACCCAGCCCCGATGGGCTGGCGCAGGCCTTCATCCTCGGCAAGCGGTTTGTGAGCGGCTTGCCCAGTGCCTTGGTATTGGGCGACAACATCTTCTACGGCCATGACTTTGCCCACCTGCTGCGCCGCGCCGATCAGCGCTCCCTCGGTGCCACCGTGTTCGCCTATCACGTGACCGACCCCGAGCGCTACGGCGTGGTGGCCTTCGACCAGCACAAGCGGGCGCTGTCGATCGAAGAAAAGCCCAAGGCGCCCAAGAGCAACTACGCGGTCACGGGCCTGTACTTCTACGATGAGCAGGTGTGCGATATCGCCGCGGCCATCAAGCCCAGCGCCCGCGGCGAGTTGGAGATCACCGAGGTCAACGCCCAGTACCTGCGCCAGCAGCAGCTGGACGTGGAAATCATGGGCCGCGGCTATGCGTGGCTCGACACCGGCACGCACGACAGCCTGATGGAGGCCGGGCAGTTCATCGCCACCCTGGAAAAGCGCCAGGGCCTGAAGGTGGCCTGCATTGAGGAAATCGCCTTTCGTCAGGGTTGGATCACGGCCGCACAGCTCGAAGCGCAGGCGCAGCCGATGCTGAAGAACGGCTATGGCCAGTACCTGATGAAGGTGCTGCGCGAAACGGTTTACTGATGAAATTCATCCCCACGGAACTGCCCGGTGTGGTGATCGTCGAGCCAGCGGTTTACGGCGACGAGCGGGGCTGGTTCTACGAAAGCTTCAGCGAACCCAAGTTCCACGCCGGCCTGCGCGGAATGGGCCTGCCCACGCCGCGCCCCTTCGTACAAGACAACCACTCGAAGTCAGCCGCCGGGGTGCTGCGCGGCCTGCACTATCAATTGCCGCCG
>RFXC01000354.1 GCA_009921765.1 Betaproteobacteria bacterium
CCGTCGCCCCCGCAACAACTGCCGCTCGCGATCGGCTACATGATGATCATGGGTGCGGTCTGGGGTCTGCAGATTTCGCTCGCGAAGATGGGATCCCAACATCAGGTCGACCCGGTTGCCTGGATGGTGTTTGTGAACGCGGTCGGTGCCCCTGCCCTGCTCCTGATCGCCGCCTTGCGTGGCACGAACCCGCTCTCCCTGCTGCCCCACACCCGCTACGCCCTCATTGCTGGCGTCACGGCAATCGCCATTCCCAATACGTTGGTCGTCCTGGTGATGGCGCATGTCCCGGCGGGGCTTGCAGCGGTGCTGAACACCCTCTCGCCCCTCATTACCTACGCGCTCGCGCTGGCGTTCCGGATGGCACCCCTACAGGGTCTTCGAATCGCCGGGCTCGGGTTCGGCGTGGCCGGGACAATGATGGTGCTGCTGCCTCGGGCGAGCCTCCCGGATCCATCGATGACCCCCTGGGTGATCGCTTGCCTGCTGGTGCCGTTTTCCTATGCGGTCTCGAATATCTACATCGCACGCCAGCGTCCATCGGCAGTTGACTCGATCGCACTGGCCGGCGCGATGCAGGCCGGATCGCTGATCTGCCTGCTTCCGTTCGGGCTGCTTCGTGGCCTCCATCTGCCACTTCCGCCCGCGCACGCCGGCGACTGGGCCATGATCGCGCATGCTTCGTTCAGCTGGATCGGTGCGTTGCTGTTTTTCGAAGTCATGCGGCTGGCGGGCCCGGTGTTTTTCAGTCAAACCGGCTTTCTGGTTACGCTCTGGGGTGTTTTCTGGGGCTGGCTGTTTTTTGGCGAAGCGCACAGCGTGTGGGTCTGGGGTGCGATGATCTCCATCTTCGCGGGCCTGGCTCTGGTCACTCGCGCAAGTCGCTAGCCCTCTCAATTTCGAAGGAGCTTCTGCATGAAGGATGATCTATCGCCTGGTTTCATCCAGCAATTGCTGGCCGCGCAAGGCTGCCCGATCGATGAAGCCGACGCGGCCCTGATCGCCGCCAACCTGGGCGCACAGCTGCGAACTGCGCACCAGGCCTACGGTGAACTGGCCTTTGAAGCCGAGCCTTCAGGGTTCGATGCCGCCATGCGTCAGGGAGCGATCCGATGAGCGCGCTGCATGACATGACACTGGCCGAGGCCGCCGCCGCACTGCGGGCCCGGCGCGTATCGGCCGTTGAGCTCTTGCAGGCGCAGCTTGCCCGGGCCCGTGCAGTGCAACCCGCGATCAACGCCTTTATCCGGATCGACGAGGAACCAGCCATGGCCCAGGCCCGTGCGCTCGACAGCGAGGCTGCGCGGGGACATTTCCGGGGCCCCCTGCACGGCGTCCCGATGGCCCACAAGGACATGTTCTACCGTACCGGGCTGGTCACCACCTGCGGCTCGGCGATTCGCCGCGGCGTGCGCGCCGACACCACCGCCACCGCGCTCGAACGGCTCGATGCAGCCGGCGCCATCGATTTCGGCACGCTGAACATGGCCGAATTCGCATACGGCCCCACCGGCCACAATGTGCATGTCGGCGCCGCTCGCAATCCCTGGAACACGGCGCACATCACCGGTGGATCGTCCAGCGGCTCGGGCGCTGCGGTGGCTGCCCGGGCGACCTTCGGCGCGCTGGGCTCCGATACCGGCGGATCAGTGCGACTCCCCGCCTCCTTGTGCGGCGTGACAGGCTTGAAGGTGAGCTATGGCCGAGTGAGCCGTGCCGGCGCCATGCCGCTCTCCTACTCTATGGACACAGTAGGGCCGCTCGCCCGTACCGCACTCGACTGCGCACTCATGCTGCAGGTGCTCGCCGGGGCCGACCCGCGCGACCCCACGACGCCGGCACAGCCGGTTCCCGACTATGCGGCCCGCCTCCAGCAGCCTTTGGGCGGGCTTCGCGTCGGTGTGCCCAATCAGTTCTTCCATGACGACCTGGACCCGGTGGTCGCGCGCTGCATCGATGAAGCACGCAAGGTCCTGACCAGCCTGGGCTGCCGGATCATCCCGGTTGATCTCCCGGACATGCGGGCGGCCGAGGTCGCCGCCACCCATGTGATCGCCGCCGAAGCGGCCACGCTCCACGGCAACTGGCTGCGGACCCGGCCGCAAGACTATTCGCCCCAGGTAAGGGCCCGGTTGATGCGGGGCCTGGCGGTTCCTGCCTCGCGCTATATCGACGCGCTGCGTCTGCGGGGCGAGCTGTTGCAGCGATTCCTGTCTGAGGTCTTCAACCAGGTTGATGTGCTTCACATACCCAGCCTCGCCATCCCCACGCCGACGCTGGCCGAGACCGACGTGGGTGGCGGCGCACGGATGGATCGGATCCTTGCTTTGCTCACACGTCTGCAGCGGCCGCTCAATTTTCTCGGCCTGCCGTCGATTGCTCTCCCCTGCGGAGAGACTTCCAGCGGCATGCCCGTGGGCATGCAACTTGCCGGGCGGCCCTTCGCGGAAGACGTCATTCTCCATCTGGCGCACGCGTTCCAGCAGGTCACCCCCTGGCACGCGCGACAACCGGCGACAGGCTGAACAAGTTCCTCCCTGGCCCCTGCGCGCCACCTAAAGTTCGCGACGTTACAGTCGATTGCCTGAACACGGGCAATATCCGATTCGCTACGCCCGTTTTAAAGGGACGGGTTGATGGATTTCGGATTCTTCAGGTCGGCGTCGCGCGGTTCCTTTCGGCTGGTTTCCTTGAACGAGTCGGGCGGGGGGCGGCAGCTTGAGATCCCCCCCGGCCGGACCACGCGAATCGGCGCCCTGACAGGCGAAACCTTCGAAGTCATCGATCCTGCAACCGGCCGCGCAGTCCGCAAGCTGAGCGCGCGCCGAATCGGCCGCGCCCTTTACCTTCAGCTCGGCGACGCGGGCGCAGCCACGCTGGTCATCGAAAATTTTTTCGCCAATGCCTCGGAGGGGTTGGACCGGCTGCTGGCACGTAGCGAGCGGGACGGCAGGCTCCGCTACCTCACCGCTGACGGCGAGCCGACGGTGGCGAACTTTGCTGATCACTGATGGGGATAGTCCCACTTTGCGGGCCAGCGCAGAACTGCTGCGCAATCCTAGTCGATGAATCAGTCCGTCAATAAACAGTTCGGGGGTGTAAGTATCCGAAGCGTACTTCTTCATGGCTTTCCATCCTTTCGGCCTTTGCAAAAAATGTCGTCACCGACACTGGTAACGA
>RFXC01000355.1 GCA_009921765.1 Betaproteobacteria bacterium
CGAGACGATCGGTGACACCGGTGCCACGCTCAGTTTCTCGATCAACTATGAGAGCTCAACGCAGTACACGAATCCATTCTCGGTGCTAGCCCAGAGCCAGGACGGTTCGCCCGAGGGGGATCTCATCGGGCTTGACATTGGCGACGGTGGATTGGTCAGCGCGAACTACTCGAACGGCACTCAGAAGAACCTGGCAAAGATTGTGCTTTCTAATTTTTCATCCCCGACGGGACTTCGACAGGTGGGTGAGGCCAGTTACCTCGCCACCTCTCAATCCGGACGGGTGACGGTGGGAGAGCCGGGTACAGCGGGTTTTGGAACCATCCGGGCAGGTGCCCGGGAACGCGCAAACGTCGATCTCACCCAGGAATTGATTGAGCTGATCTCCTCGCAGCGGAACTTCCAGGCCAATGCGAAGGCGATCGAAACGAACAACACGCTGACCCAGTCGATCATCAACATCAGGAGCTGATGATTGACCGGGGGGAGCCCGGAACATGGATCGCCTGGCCTTTACGTCGCTGAAGTCGGTTACCGAGGAGAGGGTTCGTCGTGAATCGCTCACCAACGAGCTGGCAAACATCACCTCGGTCGGATTCAAACGCAGCTTTGAAGCCACCACTCGGCCTATCAAAGTTCAGGGGCCCGGGTTTGACAGCCGCTTGATGCCCGTACTCGAGCAGAGCAACCAGATCAATCTGGAGCCCGGTGCGCGAATGATTACCGGGCGCAAGCTTGATATCGCGATCGATGGCGCAGGCGTGCTCGGTGTTCGCGCGAAGAACGGTGACCTGGCGTTCACCCGACGCGGCGATCTTCATGTCAACGCTGAAGGGCTTCTCGAGACCGGTGGTGGTCATGCGGTGCTTGGAGAAAACGCGGCGCCCATCAATGTTCCGGTTGGGGTCGATCTGGAAATTGGCGCCGATGGGTCGATCTGGGCGCGTGATCCAAACAATGGCGAGCAACCGGCTGTGCAGGTCGCACGCCTCATGCTTCGCGACGCCAGTGGGATGCCGCTTGGGCGGCGCGAGGACGGACTGTTCAAGGCCTCGGGCGACGGCGTACTTCCAACCGGTGACTTCCGGACCGGACCGACCCCTGTCGGCGTGACCGCCGGTGCGGTTGAGGGAAGCAATGTCTCGCCGATCGAAGCGATGGTTCGGATGCTGGATCAGACCCGTTCGTTCGAGACACAAATCAAGATCATCAAAGAAAGCCGCGGGCTCGACGAATCGGGCGCGACCATGCTGCGAGCGCGTTAAGCGTCCGTTAACTGACACCCACCGTTTCAAGGAGTTGAGGTATGGATGCCTCGATGTGGATTGCGAAGACCGGCCTCGATGCTCAGCAAAAGCGCATGAGCGTGATATCGAACAACCTGGCCAACGTCAGCACCAACGGTTTCAAGCGCGATCGCGCGCTATTCGAAGATTTGCTCTACCACAACGTCAGGCAGGCGGGTGGGCAGACCAGCGCGAACGAGCAGGCACCCACCGGCATGATGCTGGGTACTGGTACCCGCGTGGTGGGAACCGAGAAGCTGTACGCGCAGGGGAATCTGATTTCGACTCAAAACGCGCTGGACCTGGCCGTGAGCGGCGAGGGGTTTTTCCAGGTGCTGCAGCCCGATGGGACCATCGCCTACACACGTGACGGCAGCTTCAAGCTTTCCGCCACCGGCCAGGTGGTTACGGTAAATGGCGCGCTTCTTCAGCCGGCGATCGTGCTGCCGCCCAACTCTGAAAGTCTCACGATCGGTGCCGACGGTACAGTTTCCGTTGCATTGTTCGGCGGCGGCCAGCAGCAGCTCGGAAACATTCAGCTTGCGCGCTTTCTGAATCCGGCCGGCCTGCAGCCGCTCGGCGGCAATCTTGCCAAACCGACGGTCGCCAGTGGCCCCCCTCAGGTGGTACAGCCCGGGCTGAACGGCGCCGGCAAGCTGGTGCAGGGTGCGCTCGAGGCCTCAAACGTGAACGTCGTTGAAGAAATGGTCAACATGATCGAGACCCAACGCGCCTATGAAGTGAACTCCAAGGCGATCTCGGCAGCCGACGGCATGCTGCGATTCTTGAACAACAACCTTTGATGATTGCCGCCATGACAAACATCCTGAAACTGATTGCGATGGGCGTGTCCACCGCGTGGCTTGCCGGCTGTGCGACCACCGAACCTGTGCTCGCGCCAAGCCCGGCTTTCGCCCCCACGATGCCGGTCGCCGATCCGCCCAGGGTCGCTACCGGGTCGATTTATGCGGGAGGCGTCGACGACTGGTTCGGCCGCAAACGCCAATACCGGGTGGGCGATGTTTTGACCGTCATCCTTCAGGAACGGACCGCGGCATCGCGCTCAGCGCTGACCGACACGTCGCGCGCTGCGGAGATCTCAGCCAAGGCGCCCACCACCAGCGGCCTCTTATCCAAGTTCAATCTTGGCGGCGAGTCCTCTCTAAAGAGCGAAGGCAAGGGCCGCGCCGACCAGACCGCAGAGCTGACGGGCGCCATCTCCGTCACCATTTCCGAGGTGCTGCCCAATGGCAACCTCGTAATTCGGGGCGAGAAGCAGCTTGCGCTTAGCGAAGGTAGCGAGTTCGTCCAGGTTGCCGGAATCGTCCGGCCCGAAGACGTCGCTCCCGATGGAAGCGTTCAGTCCCGTCGCCTTGCCAACGCCCAGATCGCTTATCGCGGAACCGGCGAACTTGCCAACGCAACCCGGGGCGGGTGGGGTACCCAGGTGCTTCACCGCCTCTGGCCCTTCTGATTGCGTCCCCAAGTAATGAGTCGGACCATGAAAACAATTCTTGAGTACCTGATGCGATCTTTGGGCAAGCTCTTTCACTACGAAGGGGTGCATAGCGGCCTGCGCTTCGGCCTCCTGGTCCGTCCCGTGTGCTGGGCCCTGCTTGCAGCGGCATTGATTGCAGCCGGCCCCGCTCGGGCAGACCGCGTCAAGGATTTGGTCACCGTGGGCGGCGTTCGTGCAAACCAATTGATCGGCTACGGGCTGGTGGTCGGTTTGCAGGGCACCGGTGATGGCCAGGACATCACCTTCACCGGCCAGAGTGTGCGTGCCATGCTTGACCGTCTCGGGGTGAGCGTGACCGCACCGCTGTCCGATTACGACGCCTCGAGACTGAACACCGGCGCGATCAACCTCAAGAATGTCGCTGCTGTGATGGTT
>RFXC01000356.1 GCA_009921765.1 Betaproteobacteria bacterium
GGCATCAATCCCTTCCAGCAGCGCGTCACGAATCTCTTCAGCAACGAGATCAACACCGACGTGAGCTTGGTGCAGCAGGCGGGCCGGCGCTGGGAAGGCGATGTGGCGCTGAATCTTTCCAACATCAACAGCTTCGGCCTGATCGAGATCTACGAGACGATCCTGCGTCGCGGCAAGGGACTCAGCATCGAGGGCACGCCCGCGATCAATTACCCTGCGGCCAACGACGCGCTGCTCCTCGCGGCCGGTTATCTCTCGGACCTCTACATGATCCTCGGCAACGAGGCCTATGCTGACGCGGCGAACCCCACGATTGCGTTCGCGACTGACAGCGGGTCCGCCTACGGCGCCGCGACCACCTCGCTTTTTGCCTTCAAAGGCCAACTCGCGACGGTGCTGGACGAGGAGCTCACCCTTTTGCGCGGACGCGATAATTCCCTGCAGCCGGGCACGCGGATCAATCCGGTCTACAACCGCCTGATTTGGAACTACACGCGCGGCATCGATTCAGGCGAAGCCGTGTACGCGCTGAATTACAACATCAAGGACATGGACAGCGACGGCGTGGTGGGTGCGGCGGACGCCGCGGCGCTTTATCCCCAAGGCCATGGCGACGCCTACGGTCACTACCTCACGGCGCTCACGGTTTATTACACGCTGCTGGCCAATCCCAACTTTTCGTGGTCGCCGCGGATCGAGGCGGTGACGGTTCTCGGCAAGCCTGTTTCGGTGGACTACATGGACGAGCGGAAGTTCGCGACCGCCGCGGTCGCGTTGTCCCGGACGGCGGTGCAGATCACCGACCTGACTTATCGTCAGGACTACGACGCGGCCTCGACGACCTCTTGGGATTACCTGACGGACGGCAAGGTTACCAGTGGAGTAACCCGGCGCTGGGGGGTGGACGATTGGGCGGTGCGCGGCTGGCAAGGCGCCTACTTCAATTGGATCACGGGCAACTCCATGCTTCCCGCGGTTGACCCCGATCCTTCGCACGAGGGCATCCAGAAGATCGACCGCACGACCGTGAACGAGTTGCGGGAGTTGGTGAGCCAAGCCTCGTCGCTGCAGCAGACACTCAGTAACGCCGACGGCCGCTTGAACCCACTCGGGCTCGCCTCCGGTGCCCTGGCCTTCGACATCTCGGCGGCAGACGTCGACAAGGGCATGACGCACTTCGAGCAGATCTATGCCCGCGCGACGCAGACGCTGCAGAACACCATTTCCGCCTTTGAGAACGCGCGTTCATCGACGCAATTCCTGCGGCAGCAGGAGGACAGTCTGGCCGCGGTCCGGAGCGCAATCCAGCAGCAGGAGGTAGCCTACACCAACCAGCTGATCGAGTTGTACGGCAGCCCCTATGCCGACGACATCGGCCCCGGTAAGACCTATGTGCAGGGTTACGCGGGGCCAGACCTGCTCCACTACGGCTACGTCGACGTTCCCGAAGGCCTGGTCACCAAAGGCACCAAGAAATTCGAGCTGCTGTTGAGTCCAAGCTTCGACGACGCCAATCCAGCCGCCATCAATTACAATGCCTCCCGGACAATTACCTATTGGTTGGATCCGGTCGGATCCATGGTGAAGCCCTCGGATTGGAGCGGCCGCCGTTCCAGCCCGGGTAAGATTCAGACTGCCCTCTCCGAACTGCTCCTTGCGCGACTCGCGCTTTTTCAGGGGCTCGATCAGTACTCGTCTCTGAAAGATAAAATGGAGATTCGGGTGGCTGTCTTCAATGCCGCCGTCAGTCGAAATTCCGAGCTGACCGCACGCATGGAGACCTTCCAGGGGGTTCTGACCACGCTTGAAGTCATTCAACAGGCCCTGCTCATAAAGCAAAAGGTAGCGGAGATTACTCTGGAGGTGGGCAACGTCGTCCTGGATGCGGCGATTGAAGCTCCGCCCAAGGTGGTTGGATTAGCCAACGACGCGACCTCAGGGGTCCGGGCGGCCTTGATCGCGACGAAGGCCACGCAACGGGGCACCTTGGGTTCGACGATAAGAGGTTTGGAAGTGGGCGCCCGCGTGGTGGAGCAACTGAAAACCTCCCTGGCCCGACTCAAGGAAATCGAGGATGCGAAGACCGCCTGGACCGAGGAGTACAAGCAGTTGGTTTATGGCTTAAAGGAGACTTTGAACGCCGCCGTCGACCAGCAACCCGTGGTCGACTCGCTCATTCGCCGCTACGATCAGGCCGAGCGGGACGTTCGCGCACTCGTTGCGCAGGGTGATCGGGTTCAAGCCGAACGGGAAGCATTCCGGAAACGCTCGGCGGCGTTAATCCAAGGTTACCGCACCAAGGACTACGCGTTCCGCGCGTTCCGCGACGAGGCCTTGGAAAAGTACAAGCAGCTGTACGAGCTGTCGGCCCGTTATGCCTACTTGGCCGCGAATGCCTATGACTACGAGACGGGGCTGCTAGATCCGTCGGGCAACTCGGCGGCGGCGGCGTTCCTTTCCAAGATCATCAAGGCGCGCTCGCCGGGTGTCGTCCTGAATGGCGTGCCGCAGTTCGGTGGCGCCTCCGCGGGCGACCCGGGCTTGGCTGGTGCGCTCGCACAACTCAACGGGGACTGGAGTGTAGTTAAACCGCGGCTGGGATTCACCAACCCCGACCGCTACCGCACCACCTTCTCACTGCGCACCGAGAACTTCCGTATCGTCCAAGGTGCCCAGGGCGACGCCGCTTGGCGTGAGGTTCTGCTGGGTGCGTGGCGGGAGAACCTGCTCGATGACCAAGACGCCGCCCGCTACTGTCTCAATCTCGGATACACGACAGGGATGACGGTGCCTGGATTTGTCATCGAGTTCAGCACCGCGGTGATGCCCGGGTTGAACTTCTTCGGGAAACCGCTGCTCGGCGGTGACAGCGCCTACAGCGTCTCCAGCTTCGCTACCAAGATCCGTAGCGCGGGAGTCGCGTTCAGTGGCTACGTGGGGATGGCGAGCCCGACCTCCACCTCAGGAGTGCTCTCCAGCACGGGCTCCACCACCCCGACGGACCCGTACACCGCCTTCAACGACACCTCTGCGCTCAGCGCGACGCCCTACGTTTATCTCGTGGCGGCGGGCGTGGACTCGATCCGTTCCCCGTTGGAAAAGGCCAGCGTGGTCCGGACTTGGAACGTCAGCGACCAAGCCATCCCGCTGCCTTTCAATATCAGCCAGCGCGACTACGCC
>RFXC01000357.1 GCA_009921765.1 Betaproteobacteria bacterium
CGCCGGCACCGCGGTCGGTACGCTGTCCGCCACCGATCCCAACACCGGCGACGTGCTGCGGTTCCGTCGCATCACGAATGCCAATTTCACCATCACCCCCGACGGCGCGGTCAAGGTCGCGACCGATGCGGTCATCGACTACGAGGCCGGCACCACCCAGACCCTGGGCGTTGAGGTGAGCGATTCAGGTGGACTCACCTTCACCCAGAACGTCACGGTCACGCTGACCGACGTGGTTGAAACCGATCCGTCGATTTATGCCAGTTCAGGCTACGCCACACCGGGCGCAACGGTCACGGTCACCACCGCGCTCCTGCGGGCAGCAGATGCCCAGCAGACGGCGACCCAGCTCATTTTCACGGTGCAAGGCCCGCCCGACGGCGGCACCTTCTGGATCGACAGCGATCTCAACGGCGCGCTCAACGGTGCCGAGCGGCCGCTGGGCTACCTCTCCGAGGCCAACCCCGACGCGGCAAACACATTCACGCAGGCCGATATCGCCGCCGGGCGGCTGAAGTTCGCGAAGGACTCGTCCCAGGCCTCGGGCCAGCTGCATGTGAAGGTGAGCGACGGTACGGGCGGAGCCAAGCCGGAGGCCCGGCTGGTCCTGATTCCGTCAAGCCCACCGGTGGTCAGCGCGGTCGACGATCAGCAGTGGCGTACAACGGGTAGCCAAAGCTTCCGCCTCCCCGCTGGCACGTTCACCGACCCCGATCAGGACGTGCTCACGGTGTCGGCCGCGCTCGTGAACGGCCAGCCACTGCCGGGCTGGCTCGCCTTCGATCCGGCCACCTGGACCTTCAGCGGTACACCCAGCGGCCAGGCCGACGGTTCGAGCCTCGCGATCCGCGTGTCGGCCACCGACGGCCGCACCGCCGCGGCGACCGACGACTTCACGATCACGTTCTCCGCGACCGTCACCGCGCCAAGCGTCGCCAATCCGATCGCCAACCAGGTCTTCGACGGCGCGGGCACGCAGTCGTTCACGGTGCCAGCCAATACGTTCACCGATCCCAACGCCGCCCCGCTCAGCTACGCGGCGACGCTCGCGAACGGCGCAGCGCTGCCGTCCTGGCTTGCGTTCAACGCGGGTACCCGCACATTCAGCGGCAACCCGCCCGCCTCGGCTGTGCCCGGGCCCCTGATGCTCAAGGTGACCGCCACCTCCAGCGGCGGCTCGGCCAGCAGCTTCTTCCGGCTCGATGTGCTCAATGCCAACGACAGCCCCGCGGAGAGTCCCACCGGGGCCATCGCCGACCAGACGCTGGGCGGCCTCGGCCAACACGTCTTCACTGTGAACCGCTCGGCCTTTGCCGACGCCGACGGCGCAGTGGCCAGCCTACTGGCGCGGCAAACCGACGGCAGCGACCTGCCAAGCTGGCTCACCTTCTCGTTCGATGCGGCAACGGGGGTGGGCACGTTCACGGGCGACCTGCCCTCGGGCACCGGCACCCAGGTCGTCCGTGTCTGGGCCGACGATAGCCTGGGCGGTACCGGCTACGCCGACTTCACGATCAGCTACTCGGGCGGCGGCAATGCATCGCCTTCGGTGCAGACATCGGCTGGCACGAGCACGATGTATGTTTACGACCCGGCCCAGCCAGCGCAGCGCTCCACCGTCGGGATCGGAGCCCTCGCGGCCTTCGCCCTGAATCAGGGCGAGGTCAAGGCGATCACGCGCGATCACCTGCGCGAGGCCGATCCGGATGACGACGGGGCCGGCGTGACC
This sequence comes from Betaproteobacteria bacterium, assembly GCA_009921765.1. The sequence continues at coordinate 1,730 of RFXC01000357.1, forward strand.
TTCACGGTCACCACTGCCCCTACCCGTGGCCAGTTGTGGCTCGATACCGATGGCAGCGGCACCGTCAACGGATCCGAGTCTGCACTGGGAGCAGGCGGCACCTTCACTCAGGCCGACATCGACGCGAACCGGCTCAAATATCGCCACACTGCGAGCGACGATACCGACGACCAGTTCATCTTCAGCCTCGCCGATGGCGGCGAAAACAGCTCGCTGCCGGTGACGGGTGTCAGTTTTTCGATGGGTGTGTCGGCCGTGCCCTCGGGCGGACGACCTGCCCTGCAGACGGTGGGCCGCTCACTGCCGACCAGCGCAACCACAAATGCCGATACGGTCGTGTTTCGAACGGTATTCAGTGAGAGCGTCAGCGGCGTGGATGCTGCCGATTTCGTCCCCACCGGCGCGCTCGCGGGTTCGGCGACCGTCCTCGGCGTGCAGGTGGTCAACGCGACCACCCGCGATGTCACGGTGGGCGGCGCTGGCCTGGCAGCCGCCAACGGCACCCTCGGGCTTGGGCTCGCAGCGTCGCCGAGCATCACAGACTCCGCCAGTCAGACGATAGACACCACGTTTGTTGCTTCGTCGATGGCCTCCTACACCCTAGACAACACGGCCCCAACGGCCACTGTCGCAACTTCGACCGGAGGACATGACGGCGTCACGTCCTTTACCGTGACGTTTTCCTTCTCCGAGTCGGTCAACGGCCTGACAGCGTCCGACTTCGCCGCCACCAACGCCACCCTTTCAAACTTCGAGCAGCTCACGGTATCAGGCACAACCACCCCGACGAACCAATATCGTCTGACGGTGACGCCCTCGGCCGTGGCCGCCATCACGGTCAGCCTGGCCGCCGGCGCCGCAACCGACGATGCCGGCAACGCAAGTGCGGCTGCGAGCCTTACGGTGCAGGCCGGGCCCACGATCACCGGGCCGGCTTCATCAACGGGGGCCACGGCCGCAGTGTCGGTCGCCGAGAACACCGCGAGCGTGTTCACCTTCACCGCCAACATCGCCGTGACCTGGTCAATTGCGGGGGGCGCGGATAGCGCCAGGTTCGCGATCCATTCATCGACGGGCGTGCTGAGCTTTGCGGCGGCCCCCAATTTCGAGTCGCCCGCCGACGCGAACACCGACAATGCCTACGTGGTGATCGTTCGTGCAACCGACGGCGCGAGCCTCTCAACGGACCAGACGGTGACCGTGACCGTGACGGACGCAAACGAGGCGCCCACCGACATTGCGCTGTCGGCGTCAAGCCTCGCCGAGAACGCTGGCGCCAACGCCGTCGTGGGCAATCTTTCCAGCACCGATGTCGATGCCGGCAATACCTTCACCTATACGCTGGTGTCAGGCACGGGCGATACCGACAACGCCACGTTCAATGTTTCTGCGGGGCAACTGCGTGCCACGGCCAGCCTCG
>RFXC01000358.1 GCA_009921765.1 Betaproteobacteria bacterium
GCGCGCCTGGGCGAAGAAGAACCAGCGCTCGGCCAGCAGGCCGGCCGCCTGCGAGGCCAGCGCCAGCAGCCAGGCCAGCGCCGAGCCCGACAGCAGCGCCCAGGCGAGCAGCAGGAGGGGAAGCCCGAAGCCCAGCACCTGGAAGCCCACCCGGGCCATGCGCACTGCGCGGGCCGAGGCGCCGTGGAAGAACTCGCGCGTTTTGAACGAGCCGCCGGTCATGCCCATCGACTTCTGCACCACCCGCGCCGCATTGATGCCGGTGGCGGTCTGCGTGGTGGACTTCAGGCCGGCAGTGGTGACCAGCTCTCAAGTGCACGTTCGAGTGCAAACCTCCTTCACACTCGATCCCGGCCGCAGCGCAGGAAGACTCGGATGGCGTGTGCCTGTAGCCTCTATTGATACGGACCGTTCCCGGCCCGTGCCCTCCAGCAGCTCGCCACGGACGAGCGCCCCCTTTTGAAAGCTCAAAGGGAATCGCGCGGGAACCGCTGCTAGGACGAGTGCAGTTCGCCAGCCGCACTGCAGGAGCTCCGCATGGCTTGCCTCGGCTGCGACGAGCTGCGGCTGAGGCAGCCCGGCACGACTCGTGGTCCAATTACGCTATGGACAAATCCGAACTCAAGCTGGGAGAGGAAACCCTTGACCGCGACCACGAAGAGTTGCACGCGCTCATCACGCGCCTGCTGGGCGCATCCGCGGACGACATGGTGCCTGCCCTCGACGCATTGCGCGCGCACGCGGCGCAGCACTTCGCCATGGAGGACGAGCACCTGCGCGACATGAAGGATGGCAACTCGAAGTGCCACTTGGACGAACATGCCAACGTGCTGAAGTCCTTCGATGAAGTCCGGGAGGTGCTGGTCGGCGCCGCCCATCCGCCCGAAATGAAGCAGCGGGTGGTGCAGAGCCTATCCGTGGAACTGCTCGATTGGCTGCCGCACCACGTCCAGGAGATGGATGCCGGCGTTGCAACCTATCGTTCGAAGCAGCGCTTCGGCGGAGCGCCCGTTCAGATCAGCCGCCGCCCAAAGGCCTGAGCTCGCGCGCCCGCGGCGCGAATTCCTTCGGCGGCCAGCCTGCTTGGGAAGAACGGGTACGGTGGCAAGAGCCGGGTTCCTTTCTTGGCCGCTGACTATCGCAAGCAGCAAGTGGACCGGACACGCGGCACCTCAGATCCACGGGAATCTTATGTTGCTGCAGAACTGCCGCAGCGTGCATGCACAGGCTAAGGGTTGCTGTGATCTGACGGGCGGCCAGCAGGTCGGCCTGCAGCACGTCCTTCCGTTGCCAATGCGGTAGCCAGCGCCCGAAGGGCAGCAGGTCACGACACGCTCTGGTAGTAGATGTTCTGCGGATTGCGCGCCTGGGCGAAGAAGAACCAGCGCTCGGCCAGCAGGCCGGCCGCCTGCGAGGCCAGCGCCAGCAGCCAAGCCAGCGCCGAGCCGGACAGCAGCGCCCAGGCGGGCAGCCCTGGAAGCCCACCCGAGCCATGCGCACTGCGGGGGCCGAGGCGCCGTGGAAGAACTCGCGCGTGTTGAACGAGCCACCAGTCATGCCCATCGACTTCTGCACCACCCGCGCCGCATTGGATGCCTGTGGCGGTCTGCGTGGTGGACTTGGGCTTGAGCCGCGCATCGCGGCGCAGCGACAGCGTGCGGGTGAACCACGCCGGTGCTCTCGTTGGCCGAAGTTGCATCTGACGCGCATCTCGTTGCGCGCGGCAATTTCACGGTTGCTGGTGGTGCTCTCCAGCTACAGACCGCGCCTCGGTTTTAGCCGGTAAATCGCAAAACCGGACGCGTCTAGATGAACAAAGCCCCGGTCGGGCTGTTCAGCGTTTACTGCCGGACGCGGTACTGGATAAGCCGCAGGGCCATGCGATGCGGGACGCCGGGCTGCGGGAATCAAGCAGCTCCTGCCGGCGACCGTGAAGTACGTGGTCCGCGGCCGAGTTGCCTCCCCCCTACAAGCTCCCACTCCCCGTCTCCGGGCCCGCCAGCCGCCGCGACACCCAGGCCGTCGCCAGTCCGAGGAGGATCGCCCACTCCAGCGACAGCGTCACCGTCCCGGCGAAGGTCACGACCATCGGCAGCCGGTCGACCGGCTCATGCTTCCATAGGTGCCGGATCTCGCGCGGGTTCACCAGCCCCCACGCCACGACCACCAGCAGCCCCCCGATTACCGCCAGCGGAAGCCAGCGCGCCCAGGGCGCGACAAAGGACAGGATCACGATCAGCAGCACGGCGGCGCTGACCGCCGCCAGCGGCGTGCGGGCGCCGGCCGCCACGTTCACGCCGGAGCGGTTGAATGAACCGCTGGCTGGATACGATGAGAAGAAGGAGCCGGTCAGGTTGGCCAGCCCCTGGCCGACCAGTTCCTGGTTGCCGTCGAAAGGCTCGTTGGCGCGCCGCGCGAACGCCTTGGCGATCGCCATCGCCTCGGTCACCGCCAGCAGCGTCATCACCAGCGCCGGCAGCACCAGGTTCGGCACCTGGCGCAAGTCGGGCAGCGACAGCGGCGGCAGCGCCCCCGGCAGCGCCTCCACGGTGGCCGGCTGCGCGCCCAGCAGGCCGGCGGCGAGCCAGGTGATGGCGGTGCCGCCGATCACTGCCATCAAAATCGGCGGTATCCAGCGGCTGTGCCGCAGCGCCGCCAAATTGATCAGGATGGTGGCCATGGCGGCGATCACCGGTAGCGCCTGGATGGACTGCCCGGTCGTGAATACCGCCCGCAGCGTCTGCGCCACCGATAGCCCGCGCGGCAGGTCGAGTCCGAGCAGCGTGCCGACCTGGCTGTTGACGATCAGCACGGCGGCGCCGGCGGTGAAGCCGGCGATCACCGCATGCGGCACCAGCTCAACCCACTTGCCGACGCGCGCCATCCCCAGCAGCAACTGCAGCGCCCCCACCACGAACGTGAGCGTGAGCACCAGGCCCACGTACTGCGAACTGCCCACCGCCGCCAGCGGTGCCACCAGCGCCATGGTGGTGAGCGAGATGGCATTGGCCGGCCCCGTCACCATCAGGCGGCTGCTGCCGAACAGCGCGGCGATCACGCACGGCATCATCGCCGCATAGAGGCCGTAGGCGGGCGGCATGCCCGCCAGCGTGGCGAAGGCCACGCCCTGGGGCAGCACCA
>RFXC01000359.1 GCA_009921765.1 Betaproteobacteria bacterium
AAACCGAGCCGATGCTGAGCACCGAGCCCTCGGGATCGCGCCCGGCATCAACCAGGTTGAAGCTGACGGTGTCAGACGCAAGCAGATTGCCTGTCCCACGTTCAACAAGCTGCCCCTGGAGGAGATTGACAAGCGGCGGAAAATTGAACGTGCTGACTGCCACTCTCAAGGTGCCGAAATCGTAGCGAAGATCATCTGAGAGGGTGCCAGACCCATTGGCTGCCAGACGATAGCTGAAAGTATCCTGGACGACAGCGTCATTTCCAGGCCACTGCGTGACCGTGTAGGTGTAAGCGCCCGTGGGCTGGATTTCGAGAGTACCGTAGGTGCCGTTCAACACCAGCTTGCTGGGGTTACCGGTGAAACCGGTTTGGTATTGATTGACCAGCGTTACTTCGTCGCCAATCCGCGCGCCCAACAGACCAGCGGTGAAACCGCGTGGCACCAGATCGTTCGCCAACGCATTTCCACTGCCCGTTCCGCTAAACGATGCGGTTGTACCCGTGGTGAGTACGAACAGATTGTCGTCGATGGCGTTGGCAGCCTTCGTGTCATTCGAAGACACAAACACCGTACCAACCGCTGCACGCGTGAGAATGATGGCGCGGGAGATGGCCTCTGCCGTACCGCTTGCCACACCGTCCAGACCCGCGAGGATGTCCGCCAGCCCGGCGACGCTACCGCCAGTTGCGATTGCCGTGGCTACCGCTTTCGCCGCAGACTGCGCGACGAGTTCCTGCGCGACGATCTGGTACTGCACCGCATCGGTTAGCGCGCCACCGATGTCGAGAACGGTAAGGTTGCTGCCAGCCGCAGTGATCGCTTCGTTGACTGCAGTCTGAATCTTGCTATTAAGAACTGCGACCGCTTTCGCAACCACCGCCGCGGCAGCGTCAATCCCCTTGCCCGCCTCAACGCCCACCGATGCCTTGATGCCGGTAAAGACCGACTGCAGCGTTGCCTCTGAACTCAGGTTGACCGCGGCTGCGTTCTTGACCAGTTCGCGCGCAATGGCCCCGGACACCGCCGAATCATCGGTCACCCCCGCGGCCGCAGCCACCTCGGCCGCGATACGAAGAATGTTGGCAACCTGAAGCGCTTTGGCCTGAATCTGGAGCGCCTGCTCTGCGCCAGCAAAGCTGCCAGCCTTCGCTGCTTCGGCCAGGGGATCGTAATTGACCAGGCTGGTTGCGGTGTCGGGGAAACCGAGAACTGTCTTGACTCGCGCGAGCGCGTCGTTCAGGTTGCCGCCAAGCTGCTGGCGGGCCGCCGTAACGAGCGTGGTGATGGGGTTGATCACCCCCGCACCGGCCGGAGACGTGTAGGAACCGTTCCACAGGCGTTGAGTGGAAATATCGATTGTTTTCAGCGTGTCGGTTCCACCCGCGATGACACCACCGTATGTCCAGTCAGTGGTCCTCAGGTTGGCATTACCGCCGCCGATGGCAGGCGACTGACCGAATGCGTCGGTGATTCCCCAGGGCTCCGCATTGAAGGCCGCCCCATTGTTGATCACGACGGTGTATGCGCCCGCGGTCGTCTGGGTGACCTGCACGGTGTTGATCGGATCGTGATCCCAGACCCCGTCGTTGTCGATGTCACGAAAGACCAGCGCCCCCTTTAGGTAGCCGTCGATGTTGACCGGCGCGTCGCCGTTTTGGACAGTGAACCCGAATTTCTCGGACTTGCTGGCACCGGCCGGGTCGGTCGCAGTAACCGTTATTTCAAACACCCCTTGCTCGCCCTCGGGCGGGGTACCAACCAACTTCCGGGCGACCGGGTCGATCGACAACCATGACGACGCGTCATAGGGCTTACCGTCTCGCGTTACCGAAAAACTGAAAGTGAGCTTTCCCTGCTCTGGATCCGAAAAGCCGCTGAGATCAATCGAGAATGGCACCCGCTCGCTCACAGTTGCGGCGGCGATGGGCGTGGAAGTTGGCGCCTGATTCGCCACCGGAACTGCAGTGGAACTCGACGAACTCCCCCCAACGAGCAGCGCCCCCACCCCAAGCGCCAAAAATGCCGGAAAAGGCCCGGAGAGATCGAGCGATTCTGACGAACCCGAGCCAGGCGCAGCCGTTCCGCCGGTACCCGAACCAGACCCCACGGCACCGCCCGCCGGAGCATCGCTCGTTTGGCCTGACGCCGCACCAGAAGCCTGCGCAAGCAGGATCTCTTGTGTTGCGTCGACTGAGCCCGCCCAATCAGCCTCAAGTACCCGTACGTCCACGGAAGCCAACTCGTCAGGCGTCTGCAGATCAACACCGCGGTCATCCCCGCGGCGCCTGCGAACCGCACCGACTACCGTCGCAGCGGATGAATCGGCTGGCTTCGCTAAAGAAGCCGCCGTGGGAGCAGTCATTTCCAGCGCGAGCGCAAGTTGTTCGCCCGTGGAAGACAAGGTGCCCTGGGTCTGCTGACGACCCGATTTGCCGCGACTGGATTTTTGAGCGCCTGTTTGTGACATGGACGACCCTGTGCAGTTCGTTGAAATCAAAAAAACCCGCAAACGCGAGTTTAACGTCTAAATCGCAATTTTTTCGAGATCAGAGAGGTTTCTTGCCGCACCGCCCGGCAGTCGCTAGCAAGCAAGCGTCAGCCCCCAAGTATCAACCAGCAACCCGGTCCGTCGCGATGTCCGCCTCGTCCGGCAAACCCGACTCATCCACCGCCTGACCATGCGCTCGCCGCAACCTGGACCACTGCGACGACACACCGGCATAAAAAAGGGCAAGCAGCGTGACAAAGCCGAGCACCAGAAACCACTCTGGCGCCCCAAGCAGCCAGGCTGCGATCGCGATCACCGCAAGCGACAACCCGCCTCCGGCCTCAATCGCCACCACCTGGGCGGGATTCATGCCACGGGCAAGAAGAAGGTGGTGCAGATGATCTCGACCCGGCGCGGTAGCCCCCTGCCCCCTCAACAGCCTCGCAGCAATGACGCTGAGTCCATCCGCCAACGGCACAAAACAGGCCCAAATCACCACCGCAGGGGGAGCGCCACCCTGCGCGGGCGGCAGCGAACAGAGTTTCAAGGCGATGATTGCGATGAGAAACCCGAGCCCCAGGCTGCCCGCATCGCCCATGAAGATCCGGGCAGGCTGCCCTGACCACCCG
>RFXC01000360.1 GCA_009921765.1 Betaproteobacteria bacterium
TCGTGGGCTCGTTTCTGTTCCTGATACTTGAACTTGCCGTAGTCCATCAGACGACAGACCGGCGGCACGGCGGTTGGCGCGATCTCGACCAGATCGACGTCAGATTCTTCCGCCATTCGCAGCGCCTCGCGGGTGCTGACGATGCCGATCGGCTGGTTTTCCGGGCCAATCAACCGGATTTCAGGAACAGTGATTTCGCCGTTGATGCGGTGCTCGCGTTCAGCGGCTATGGGCGCTTTTGTAACGATGCTGGGACCCTCCGGAACAAAAAACAAACGACCGTGCGCCACGCAGGACGCCTGGGAGTCTGACCCAACAACGCATTCACGCGCTGCCCGGCCAGACCGGCATCACTTCGGCTGACTTGTCTTGTTTTCCACCTCGCGCGCCAGGCGCTCAGCGAACGCCGCGATCGACATGGACCCCAGGTCAAGCCCGCCGCGCGCACGCACGGCCACCATGCCAGCCTGACGCTCTTTATCGCCTACGACCAGGAGATAAGGCAGCTTTTGCAGGCTGTTTTCCCGGATTTTATAGTTGATCTTTTCATTCCGCAAATCGGACTCAACCCTAAACCCTTGTTTTTTCAGCGCTTGTGCAACATCTCGCGCGTAATCCGCCTGTGCGTCGGTGATGGTCAGAATCATTGCCTGCACGGGCGCGAGCCACATCGGCAGTGCACCGGCATGATTTTCGATCAGGATGCCGATGAAACGCTCGAGCGAGCCGACGATCGCACGGTGCAGCATCACCGGATGCCGGCGGGTGTTGTCTTCGGCCACATACTCGGCACCGAGTCGCTGCGGCATGTTGAAGTCAACCTGCATGGTGCCGCACTGCCAGGGTCGCCCCAGCGCATCTTTCAGGGTGTACTCGATCTTCGGTCCATAGAACGCGCCATCGCCCGGCGCGATCACGAAATCGACGCCCGACCGACGAAGGCTCTCCATGAGTGCGTGCTCGGCGCGATCCCAGAGCGCGTCATCGCCCACACGCTTTTCCGGCCGCGTGGCAACCTTGTAGAGAATCTGCTCAAACCCGAAGTCGCGATACACCTTGTGGAGCAGTTCGGTGTAGGCCACACATTCGTCGAGAATCTGCTCTTCGGTGCAGAAGATGTGGCCGTCATCTTGCACAAAGCCTCGCACCCGCATGATGCCGTGCAGCGCGCCCGAGGGTTCATTGCGATGGCAGTTACCAAACTCGCCATACCGAAGCGGCAGATCGCGATAGCTCCGCAGCGCAGAGTTGTACACCTGCACATGCCCAGGACAATTCATCGGCTTCACCGCATAGTCGCGATTTTCCGAAGCCGTGGTGAACATGTTGTCCTTGTAGTTTTCCCAGTGGCCGGAACGCTCCCAGAGGGAACGGTCGAGAATCTGGGGGCAGCGCACTTCCTGGTAGCCGTTATCCTGATAAACGCGACGCATGTACTGCTCGACCTGCTGCCAGAGCGTCCATCCACGCGGGTGCCAGAAGACCATGCCCGGGGCGTTGTCCTGCATGTGAAACAGGTCGAGTTCGCGCCCGAGCTTTCGATGGTCGCGCCGTTCGGCCTCTTCAAGCATATGCAGATAGGCGTCCTGGTCTTCCTTCTTGGCCCAGGCCGTGCCGTAGATGCGTTGCAGCATCTCGTTGCGGGAGTCGCCGCGCCAGTAGGCGCCTGCGAGTTTCATCAGCTTGAAGACCTTGAGTTTGCCGGTAGAGGGCACATGAGGCCCGCGGCACAGGTCAATGAAATTGCCTTCGCGATAAAGACCGATCGGCTCGCTGGCGGGAATCGATGAAATGATCTCGGCTTTGTATTTTTCACCGATCGATTCGAAATACCTGACTGCGTCGTCGCGCTGCCAGACCTCGGTGAAGGGCCGCTTGTAGGAGAAGTCGTAATAGAAGCCGTTTTCGATGACCGGACCAATCGTCACCTGCGCATCGGGAAACAGCTCTTTGACCGCATAGGCAAGCAGGTGAGCGGTGGAGTGTCGAATGATGTCCACGCCGTCGGGCTCCCGATCGGTCACGATCGACAGCGTGGCGTCAGACTCGATACGGTGTGAGGTATCAACCAGCCGACCCTCGATACGCCCGGCCAGTGCGGCCTTCGCCAGGCCTGCGCCAATCGAGGCAGCCACCTCGGCCACGGTGGGGGGGGCAGAAAACTCTCGGCGCGAGCCGTCCGGAAGCGTGATGGTGATCATGTGCGCTCAATGCGACTGAAACAGCCGCGATTTTCCGACAGAACCGCGCGCGCGCCAAACGACGGTGACTTCGAGCCGAACGGCAAGAGATGATAGGTAGGGTAAGCTCGATCGAGTCGCCGCAACAGCGGGAAGAGTGTGGGGCCAATTCCGCACGCGATGGTGTGCTAACCCGATCGCAAACGCCGGCTCTTGCGGGTCCGTTCGTAAAAATCGTCGGGCTTGTGGTCGACGACAATTAACTTGACCGGCGTGTTGCCTCAAGTCTGAATGTTACCGGGGATGTGGTTGTCGTTCGTCCCTGGTTATCTGAAAGTTCAATCCTGTTTGCGGGCTGTGGGCATGTGGTCGAAGGCGGCGGCGGTGGGCAACGCATACGCGCAGCGGTGCGTTGTCCACGGACGCAGCCGGTGCGCCGCCAGGCGCATCGTCCACATGCCCATAGCCCTGCCGGGCGCGCAGCGCGCGGCTTCCCCTTCGCGATCAAACATGTTACGAGCAGGCTATTGGTGTTCAACAGCTTTGGCGTCGGCTTTGCGCAAGCTGCCTAGGACCATATCCTTGGCCCGCTCCGAACGCCACTCCCCGACGCGGCGTTGAAGTGTTCGAAGCTGTGCCTTGCTTCCGTAGACCTCAGGCGTCATCGCAGCCAGTCGATCCATCAATTCACTTGCGTTGGCAGAGGGCCCTGCCAGCAGAAACTCTTCGACCTCTGCGGAAACCGAGGCCGAGCTCATGTTCATCTGCTGGGTGAGCGCCCGCGTGGCGACCGAACAGGTGAACTCTCCGGTGGCTTCGATATTTCGCTGGCTGTGGATCAACTTCTTCACCTGTTAACCCAACGCGATTGCGGCGCTTGCCGGCCCCATGGGCAGCGCGCTGGATTAAAGACCAGGGCCTATGCCCCAGCTGCCGTCGA
>RFXC01000037.1 GCA_009921765.1 Betaproteobacteria bacterium
CCATTCCGGACCAGCAGGTCTTTGCGATCGATCCCGCACCCGGCGACTCGCATCAGGATGTCGTGAGGGCCAGGCTCTGGGATGGGAAGCTGGGTAAGCTCGAGTACCTCCGGGCCACCGAAACGCGTCATTTGAACGGCTTGCATCAAGCGACTCATGGGCTGGGCTCGCTGCTGTATATGAGGGAAGTGGTGACGGGGCCCGCTCCGATATATTGAATATTTCGGGCGCTTTGAACTTGACGCTCGCCACATTCGCCCCGTAATTGACGAACGGCTTCGAGGTTGAGGTTCCATCCCTGCATATAGCTTTCCGAGAGATGGCCTCCGCTTGTGTTGAGAGGAAGCGTTCCGCCCAACTTAAGGCAGCCCGACTCCACGAATGGTCCGCTCTCGCCGACTTTGCAAAATCCGAAACCCTCAAAACCTATCTGGGCGTCTGATCCCGACATTCCCGTTTCTTTCTTCACTCATTCATACCAAGGAGACAACTCATGACCATTCGACAGATTCTGCGCAGCTCGGTCGTTGCAGCCGCAGTGGCGCTTGCATGGCCAGGCGCCCAGGCACAGATTTCCGATGGTGTGATCAAGATCGGCGTGCTGTCCGACATGTCCAGCCTCTATACCGACATCGCGGGACGGGGCTCCGAACTTGCTGCGCGGATGGCGGTGGAAGATTTCGGCGCAGCCGCCAAGGGCATGAAGGTCGAGATCGTCTCGGCTGACCACCAGAACAAGCCCGACGTGGGCTCCCAGATCGCCAACCAGTGGTATGACGTCGACAAGGTCGATGTCATCGTTGATGTGCCCACCTCGTCGGTGGCGCTCGCGGTCAACGAAGTCACCCGCAAGAAGGCCAAGGCGTTCCTGGTCTCGGGCGCGGCGTCCTCCGACCTCACCGGCAAGGCCTGCTCGCCCAACACGATTCACTGGGCCTACGACACCTGGATGCTCGCCAACGGCACGGGTAATGCCATCGTCAAGACCGGCGGCGACAGCTGGTTCTTCCTCACTGCCGACTATGCCTTCGGCCATGCGCTCGAGCGCGATACCGAGGCAGTGGTTCAGAAAAACGGCGGCAAGGTGCTGGGCAAGGTGCGGCACCCACTCAACACCCAGGACTTCTCCTCGTTCCTGCTGCAGGCACAGGCCTCGAAAGCCAAGATCGTGGGGCTTGCCAACGCGGGCGGCGACACCACCAACTCGATCAAGCAGGCGGCCGAGTTCGGTATCGTCAAGCGTGGTCAGAACCTGGCCGGGTTGCTGGTGTTCATTTCCGACGTCCATTCGCTCGGTCTTCAGACCGCGCAGGGCCTGATCTTCACTGAAACCTTCTACTGGGACATGAACGACCAGACCCGCGCTTTCGCCAAGCGCTTCGCACCCGCCAACCGCGGCATTCATCCCACCATGGTGCATGCGGGGGTCTACTCGGCGGTGCTGCATTACCTGAAGGCGATCGAATCGGCCAAGACCGACGACGGCACCAAGGTGATCGCCGAAATGAAGCGCCTGCCCACTGATGACCCGCTGTTTGGCAAAGGCTCGGTCCGTGCTGACGGCCGCAAGATCCATCCGGCCTACCTGGTCGAGGTGAAGAAGCCTTCGGAGTCGAAAGGTCCGTGGGATTACCACAAGGTTCGCGCCACCATCCCGGCCGAGGAGGCCTTCCGCCCCATGGATCAGGGCGGTTGTTCGCTCGTCAAGTAAGGTCGATTCGTTCAGCCCGCAGATCACCGACCGCAGACAGATCGCACCATGGAAATCTTCGGAATTCCGATCCAGGCCCTGTTCGGCCAACTCCTGATCGGGCTCATCAACGGCTCGTTCTACGCGTTGCTGTCCCTGGGTCTCGCGGTGATCTTCGGGCTGCTCAACATCATCAACTTCACGCATGGCGCCCAGTACATGCTGGGTGCGTTCTGCTCCTATCTGCTCTTGAACAAGCTTGGTATCGGCTATTGGTGGTCGCTGCTGCTCACCCCCCTCATCGTCGGGGCGAGCGGCATGCTGATCGAGCGGCTGATGCTCGCGCGCCTCTACAAGCTTGACCACCTTTACGGGCTGCTTCTCACCTTCGGGCTCGCCCTCATCATCCAGGGGCTGTTCCGCAACGAGTTCGGCTCATCGGGCCAGCCCTATCGCGTACCCGCCGAACTCACCGGCGGCCAGAACCTGGGCTTCATGTTCCTGCCCAACTACCGCGGCTGGGTGGTGGCCACCTCGCTGGTGGTGTGCCTGCTCACCTGGTTTGTCATCGAACGCACCAAGCTCGGCGCGTATCTGCGCGCAGCCACCGAAAACCCGCAACTGGTGCAAGCCTTTGGCATCAATGTGCCGCGCATGATCACGCTCACCTATGGCTTCGGTGTGGCGCTCGCAGCGTTCGCTGGTGTCATGGCCGCGCCGATCTACCAGGTCAATCCGCTGATGGGCGCAGATCTCATCATCGTGGTGTTCGCGGTGGTGGTAATTGGCGGCATGGGCTCCATCATGGGCGCGATCGTCACCGGTTTCGGGCTCGGCATCATCGAGGGACTCACCAAGGTGTTTTACCCCGAGGCGTCGAACACGGTGATCTTCATCATCATGGCCATCGTGCTGCTGGTGAAGCCCGCTGGCCTGTTTGGCACCCAGAAGTAGCAGGTTCAAGCCGATGAGCACCCCACTTTCGACCACCGCCGCTGCAGACGGCAGCCGCGCACAGCAGATCGCCTTCCTCGTGATGGTGGTGGTGCTGCTTGTCGCACCGATCTGGGTCTATCCGATCTTCATGATGAAGGTCATGTGCTTTGCACTCTTTGCCTGCGCATTCAATCTTCTGATCGGCTTTGGCGGTCTGCTTTCATTTGGCCACGCCATGTTTCTGGGGTCGGCGGGCTATGTCTCGGCATGGTGCGCCAAGTCGCTCGGGCTCACACCGGAACTCGCTATCCTTGCCGGCACGCTGGCAGCCACGCTGGTGGCCATCGTGTCGGGGATGCTCGCCATCCGCCGGCAGGGCATCTACTTCGCCATGATCACGCTGGCGCTGGCACAAATGATTTTCTTCTTTTGCCTGCAGGCGCCCTTTACCGGCGGCGAAGACGGCATCCAGGCAGTGCCCCGCGGCAAGCTCTTCGGACTGTTCGATCTCACCAACAACTTCGCCATGTACGCGCTGGTGTTCGTCATCTTTGTGGGCGGCTTTCTGCTCATCTGGCGAATCATCCACTCGCCCTTCGGACAGGTGCTGAAGGCCGTTCGCGAGAACGAGGCGCGCGCGATTTCACTTGGCTACGACACCGACCGCTACAAGCTCTTCGCTTTCATTCTGTCGGGCGCGCTGTCGGGGCTCGCCGGTGCCACCAAGGCACTGGTGTTCCAACTTGCCTCGCTCACCGATGTGCACTGGTCGATGTCGGGCGAGGTGGTGCTGATGACGCTGCTGGGCGGGCTGGGCACGCTGTTCGGACCTGTGGTGGGCGCTGCGATCATCGTGTCCATGCAGAACTACCTCGCCCAGTTCGGCGCCTGGGTCACCATCATTCAGGGCATCATCTTCGTGGTCTGCGTGCTCGCGTTCCGACGCGGCATTGTCGGCGAGATCGCGCATGCGATCCGCAAGCCCCTCTGACGCGGCGCTCCCCGCGCACGTCAACATCCTGATCGCGGGCGCCGGCGTCATGGGCGCGGCAACCGCGTTCTGGCTGACTTCCCGCGATCCGTCGCTTCGCGTGCTGCTCGTTGAGCGCGAGCCGGGTTTTGCGCACGCATCCTCCAGCCTGTCGGCGAGCTCGATCCGTCAGCAGTTCACCACCCCGGTCAACATCGCGCTGTCGGCATTCGGGATCGAGTTTCTGCGCAACGCCGATCGCGCACTCGCCCCCGAGGGTGCAGCCACCGGCACGCTTTCGCTGGGCCTGACCGAGCCCGGCTACCTGTATCTGGCGGCGCCCGAGCATGAACCGGTACTGCGTACCGCAAACGCGATTCAGCGCGCAGCAGGCGCCGATGTGGCGCTTTTATCGCCCGCCGAACTCGGGGAGTGCTTTCCATGGCTCTCCACCGAGGGCATCGCCCTGGGCTCGCTCGGACTCTCGGGCGAGGGCTGGTTCGACGGACCGGCGCTCCATCAGGCGCTCCTCGCCCGGGCACGGGCGCAGGGCGCGCGTCTGATTGCCGATACCGTGTGCGGCATCAACCTGAGCGACCGCGCGAGGTCGGGAACGAAACGGGTCACCCGTGTGCAGCTTGCGAGCGGCGCACACATTCAGTGCGACCACTTCGTGAACGCTGCAGGCCCCTGGTCGCGGACGCTCGCCGCGCTGGCAGGGATCGCGCTCCCGGTGGCGGCCAGACGTCGTACAGTCTTTGTTCTGTCGTGTCCGACGCAATTGCCAGCCTGCCCGCTGCTGATCGACCCATCAGGATTCTGGCTGCGCCCGGAGGGTCGGTATCTGATCACCGGCAGCCCCCCTATCGATGACACCGATGACCTGCCGCTTGAGCCCGATTGGCGCGAACTCGACGAGGCGAGGTGGGCGCAACTCGCCCAACGCATTCCCGCGCTCGAAGCGATGCGTATCGAACGCGCGTGGGCGGGCTACTATGAGATGAACCTCTTCGACCACAACGCGGTGATCGGTCCGCATCCGGACATTGCCAATTTTTGGATGATCAGCGGTTTTTCCGGTCATGGCATGCAGCACGCGCCCGGCGCGGGCCTCGCGTTGAGCGAATGGCTTCTCGATGGTGTGCCATCAACCATCGACGTGCGTCCGCTTTCGTATGAGCGCATTGCGCGCGACGAGCGCCTGCCGGAACTCAACGTGATCGGCTGAGCGTGCGCACTCATCCCGCGCCAATGTCGAAAACCACACCCTGTGCCAGCGGCAAGGTGCTGCCGAAGTTGATGGTGTTGGTGGTCCGCCGCATGTAGGCCTTCCAGGCGTCGGAGCCCGATTCGCGACCGCCCCCGGTTTGTTTGTCGCCGCCAAAGGCGCCACCAATTTCCGCGCCCGAGGTGCCCAGGTTCACATTGGCAATCCCGCAATCGGAGCCGCCTGCGCTCAGAAAGCGTTCGGCCTCCTGCAGGTCGCGGGTGAAGATCGACGACGACAGGCCCTGGGGAACATCGTTATTCAAGGCAATCGCTTCATCGAATGTGTCGTAGTCGATGGCATAGAGGATGGGCGCAAAGGTCTCTTCGCGCACCACGTCGGTCTGGGCAGGCATTCTGACGAGTGCGGGCTCGGCATACCAGGCTTGCGGGTAGCGATCGGCGAGGCGACGCTCACCCCCAGTCACCGTGGCCCCTTCGGCGCGAGCGCGCGCGAGCGCCGACTGCATCGACTCGAACGCCTGCCCGTCAACCAGCGGGCCCACCAGGGTGCCCGGATCGAACGGGCTACCGACCGGCAGGCTCCGCCGCGCGCGCTCCAACGCCTCGAGCAGGCGCTCGCGTACCGAGCGATGCACGATCAGCCGGCGGGTGGTGGTACAGCGTTGGCCCGCCGTGCCCCAGGCGCCGAACACCAGTCCGCGGAGCGCGAGGTCGAGATCGGCCGAGGGCGCCACAATCACCGCGTTGTTGCCGCCGAGTTCAAGCAGTGACCGGCCGAGCCGCGCCGCCACGCGGGGCGCCAGGTCCAATCCCATGCGGGTGCTGCCGGTTGCCGACACCAGCGCAATATCGCGATGCTCGGCGATTGCACGCCCCATCGTGGCGCGGCCCAGTCCGACCTGAACCAGGTCGGCCAACATGGCGCGCTCCTCCGCATCTGCACCCCGAGCCGTGGCATAGCGATCGATGGCCATGCTGAAGATCTCGCGCACTGCCAGCGCGGTGAGCGGCGTTTTTTCGGAGGGCTTCCAGATGACCGGATTGCCACAGACGAGCGCAAGTGCAGCATTCCAGGACCACACCGCCACCGGAAAATTGAATGCGGTGATCACGCCGACCGGCCCGAGCGGCAGCCACTGCTCCATCATCCGGTGAGCAGGGCGCTCCGAGGCGATGGTGAGTCCGTGCAGCTGGCGCGACAAGCCCACCGCAAAGTCGCAGATATCGATCATCTCCTGAACTTCGCCGGCCGCCTCGCTGGGAATCTTGCCAGCCTCGATACTTACCAGCGCAGCGAGCGCGGGCTTGTGTTCGCGAAGCGCCTCGCCCAATAGCCGGACCAGCTCACCGCGCTGCGGGGCGGGCACCCCAGCCCAGCGCGCGAACGCCGACCGCGCGCGCCGAGCGGCTTCATCAACCCAGCCGCTCACCTGAAGAGGCAGTTCGGCCACCAGCGCGCCATCAATCGGGCTTCGCACCGCGATGACCGTATCGCCCCGTGCAGGTGGCGAGAGCCTGACACCCAGTTCATTCAACAGCGCCGCCGCGCGGCTCGCAATCTCGCTCATGAGTATCTCCGTTCATTCAGGCCAGGCAGTGCGCGAGGCGGGGGCACGAGGCGCGCCGTGCGCGCGCTCACCGCCTAGCGCGTCTCGCGCAGCGCCGCCTCGTAGACCAGGCGGGCCGCCACCGCGTCCTCGATCGCGAGCCCCAGCGATTTGAAAATGACCGGCCGACCTGCTGGCGGACGCTCCTTGCGCCCGAGCAGAATTTCGCCCAGCTCTGCGTAAATGGGGGCGCCCGACAGGATCACATCGCCCGACTCTTTCTCGGCCGCTTCACGCTGATCGGCGATCACCGGATGCTGCATCGCATCGTCATCGAGTTCACGCCAGGTGGGGCGGGGGGCGCCCACCGCCGCGACAAAGGCATCGGGTTCGAGCCAGCGGCCCGCCAAAATCGGCTCGGCTGCATGGCTCACGGTGCACACGATGGCCGCGCCGCGCACCGCCTGTTCAGCGCTGTCGCAGGCAACCCCGTCAATTTCCTGCGCACAGCGCGCAACATTGTCGGGATTGCGGCTCCAGACCCGCAGCTCTCTCAGCGGACGTACGCGCCGCAGCAGTCGCGCGTGGCTGCGCGCGAGCACTCCGCTGCCAAGCAGTGCCACCACGCCCGCGTCGGGCCGGGCGAGCGCATCGACCGCCACTGCGGTTGCCGCCGCGGTTCGAAGTGCGGTCAGCATGTTGGCCTCGATCACAGCCAGCACCTCGCCAGTGTCTGGCGCCATCAGCAGCACGGTGGCCATGAGCGTGGGGCGGCCGCGTGCCGCATTGTCGGGCACCAGGGTGATCAGCTTGGTAGCCAGGGCGTCGCCGATCTGCGCTGGCTTCATGAAGAGGAGACCGGGCGGCTGCGCAGGATCAAAACGTGTTGAAGGGCCGAAGGGCATGACGCCACGAAGCGGCTGGATCGCCTGCCCTGCGGTCAGCGCCTTGAGCGCCTCGGCGATTCCCCGAATCAGGGCATCGGGATCGAGCAGACGCTCTACATCCCCCTCGGAGATGAGGCGTGCCATCTCAGCCTGCCTGCGTCGGCTGCGCTGGGGGCGGCTGCGCCGGACGTCCCACGCCCACCACGATACCGAGCGTCACACAGACAAGACCCGCGCCCAGCATCCAGGTGAAGGGTTCATCGAGCCACAGCACTGCCGAGCCCGCAGTGATGGCGGGCACCACCGCGGTGAGCATGGGGGCCCTGACCGGACCGAATACCTGCACCATTTTCATGAAACCAATTCCGGAAATGATTGCAGCAAAAATACCCTGAAGCAGTGCCTGCAGGCCGATCTCGGACCACGCCGCCTGCGCGAGCCCCGAGCGCACCAAACCCGCCCCGGCGAGCGCGAGATACGGCAAACCAAAGACCGCAGCGGCAAACACCGCGACAGCAATGGTGGCTTCAACCGGACCGACCTTCCACCGCCTGCTGAGCGTGGTGAAGATCGCCCAGACGAAGGGTGTGAACAGGTAGAGCACATCGCCGATCCAGACCTTACCGCCCGCGAGCGTCGATGTCATCGCCAACCCTCCCACCATCAGGGCACCGATGATGATGAGCCCGAGGCTCAGCAGCCGCCGCGAGTCGGCCCGCTCGCCATTGATGAGCCAGGCGAAGAGCGCAGCCCAGAGCGGCAGCAACTGTGCGAAGCGGGCGCAAGTGAAAACCCGTGATAGGCGAGGAGCCCGAAGATCACGCCGCCGGTCATGCCCAGCGCAGCCGTCTGGCCTGCCGGCACCGGGGACAGCCCCAGCCAGCCACCGCCGCGTCTGCGCACCAGCCACCAGCCCCAGGGCGCAAGCACCAGCGCCGAGACCGTGAACCGGATCGCGATGACATCCATCGGCAGGAGCGTTCGCGCGGCAAGCGCCCGCGAGCCCACGATAAACAGCGTCCAGGTGGCCACGGTCACCAGCGTGGCGGCAACGCCCAGCAGAAAATCAGCGCGGCGCACGCTCGAGCCAACGGCGGCGGTGGGCCGCGCGCCCGATCAGCCCAGGCTCTCCCAGTAGTCGAGCATGCGCTTGCGCATCGCGGCATCCGGAATTCGACCGCGGGCGGCGGCAAGATTGTCGAGCGCGTATTCAGGCCGATCGGTACCTGGGATGATCACCGTCACCGCCGGATGCCCGAGCAGGAACTTGAGAAAGAACTGTGCCCAGCTGGTGCAGTCGATTTCCTTGGCGAAATCGGGCAGTTCGCGCCCCTTGGCCTTGGCAAACAAACGGTTGCGTCCAAAGGGCAGGTTGATGATCACCGCGAGACCACGCTCCTGGGCAAGCGGCAGGATGCGCTGCTCGGCGAGGCGGTTGTCGAGCGCGTAATCGATCTGGATGAAATCGATTTTCTCGGTTCGCATGATGCGTTCGAACTCGGGATGGGTACGCTCAAACGAGGTGGTGATGCCGGTGTAGCGAACCTTGCCCTCGTCACGCAGCCTGCGGATGGTTTTCAGGTGCGTATCGGTATCACGCACGTTGTGAACCTGGAGCAGATCGAACCGCGCCACACCCAGGTCGGCGAAGGAGCGGGTAACTTGATCGATGCCCGCCTGCTCGCCGGTGGTGCTGATCTTGGTTGCGATGAAGGCGCGCTCGCGGATCGGCGGCTCAAGCATTTTCAGCACCTCGCCCAGCCGCTTCTCGGCCTGCCCATACGTGGGCGCGGTATCGATCATTGCACCACCGCCGGCAATTAACGTGCGCATGCTCTCGGCGAGTTGCGGAATCCTGGCGTGCTGGGCTTCGATATCGAAAATCACCGCCGTGCCCGAACCGATCACCGGGATCATTTCTCCTGATGACGGGATGGGTCGCTTCAGGACCGGGCCGGTGGCCGCGAGCGCCGGCAGCGCGGGTCCGAGCAGCGCGGCACCAGCCAGCGCACCCGTCTGCCGAAGAAAATCGGCCCGTGTGAGGCCGCTGGAAATTTCGGGTGGAGTAAGCGGGGACATGGGTTTCTCCTGCGAGATCAGAAAAGTCTGGGGGTTATGCCTGACCGGCCTGGCCATCATCGCTGCTGCGGCCAGCCTGCTTGCGTTGCATCGCGCCAAGTTTGAGCAGCATCAACGCCCAGCCCAGCGCAACCGGTACCGTCAGCCAGGCAACGAGCGCGGCTTCCAGGGCAGCGGCCTGGCGAAGCGCAGTGTAGATCCAGCCGCTTGCCGCATCAGCGCCTCGAAACACCGCGGTGTCGATGAAGCTCTTGGATTTGTACATCTGCTCGCGCGTGACCACGGTAAAGAGCGTTTCACGCGCCGGATTGGCGAGCGAAAATTCGGTTGCACGCTTGACCGCCTGAAAGCCGATCACGACCGCAAGCACAGGGGCAAGCGCAATCGCGGCAAAGCCTGCCGCGGTGACGATTGCCAAGAGTGCGAGCGCCGCGCCAGCGCCAAAGCGCATCATCAGGCGACCGGTAAAGAGCACCTGAACCGCGAGCGTGGTCACGCCCACCGACAGATCGATGAGCGCAAACACCCGTGTTCGCTCGGCCGGGCTGTCGAACGCGCCGGCCACGATCGCAGCCTGCTGAAAATAGAGAAAGGTACTGGTGAGCGACAGCAAGGCCACATGCGCGCAGATCAGCATCAGATAGCGCGAGCGGAGCACCTCGGTGAGCCCGGCCCACATCCCCCCGCCGATGGCCTCGTCGGGGTTCTTTACGACCGACTCCGCGCCGGCCGCCGGCAGCATGGGAGCCCGGTCGAGTGCGCCCGCACAGCGGGTGGCGATCTCGAGCAACAGCACCGACACCAGGAGCAGGTTGGCAGGACCCAGCGGCACCGCCAGGAGCGCGGTGATCGAGGGCCCGAGCAGCGCACCGGCGGTGCCCCCAGCCGCGATGAAGCCAAACAGGCGGCGGCCCCGCTCATAGCCGAACCGCTCCGACATGAAGCCCCAGAAGACGGTGACCACAAACAGATTGAATACGCTCACCCAGACGAAGAGCGCGCGCGCCACCAGCACCCGCCCCACATCCAGCGTGAGCAGTGCCCAGAACCCGAGCAGCGTGAGCGCAAAGAACCGGTAGACCCAGGGGATGAAGCGGCGCCGGGGTAAGCGCGCCACCAGTGCGCCGAAAGCCGGCATGGCAACCAGCATGACAAAAAACGTAGCGGTAAAGAGCCATTGCAGATTGGCAAGGCCTGCGGCCACGCCCATTTCATCGCGTAGCGGCCGCAAAACATAGTAGGCGCACAGCAGAAAAAAGAAATAGGCGAGCGCCCATCCCAGCGCGCGCCCCTCGCCCGGTTCGATACGTCCGAGGCGAGCCAGGCTCCGCTCGATCAGTGTTCGTTTCACGACTCAGGCGGGCTCAGGTGAAGGGCGTGGTCAAGACAAAGGGATCAGGGGAGGTGCCGATCAGCGGCCATCGCTGTCGATAGCGCAGCATAGTGTGCCGCAATTCGATCCGGGCTGCGATTTCCCTTTCAGGATCGGGAGGCCGCAGGGTGTCAGGGAGAGGATCGGCTACCATCGCCTCGCTCATCCACCGACCGCCGCTGAGGTTCCCATGACATCCATTCGCCGATCAATCCTCGCCTGCCTGGCGGCCGCCGCCACGGCCAGCCTTCTGCCCGCCATCGTGCACGCGCAGTCGGGCTACCCCGCAAAACCCATTCGTCTGATCGTCCCCTTCACTGTGGGCGGCGTGACCGACGCAAGCGCACGGCTTGCCGCCGACCTGATGGGCAAGCGCCTGGGCCAGCCGATCAACGTCGAGAACCGCCCGGGGGCATCGGGCAACATCGGCACGGCGGGTGTCGCCGCCGCCGATCCCGACGGCTACACGCTACTACTGGGCTTTGACGGCACGATGGTCATCAATCCCAACGTCATCAAGTCGGTGCCGTTCGACACCCTGAAAGACTTTGCCTCCATCGGCAAGATTGGTGATGCCAAGCTCATTCTGGTGGCCGCCAACACGCTCAAGGCCGACACGCTGAAAGAGGTGATCGAGCTGTCGAAGAAAGAGGCGAACGGCCTCAGCTACGGCACCTCCGGTGTGGGCAGCACGCCCCACCTGGCGGGCTCGATGCTCAACATTCGCAGCGGCTCGAACCTGGTTCATATCGCCTACAAGGGCGGCGGCCAGGCCATGATCGATCTGCAGGCAGGCTCGATTCCGCTGGTCTGGACGGCGGTGGCTGGTGCCCTGCCGCTCATTCAATCAGGCCGCATCAAGCCGATTGCCATTCCGGCGGCCGAGCGGGCCTCGTCGCTGCCCAACGTTCCCACCTTCATCGAAAACGGACTGAAAGACTTCGTGATCGACTCCTGGGTGGGATTGCTCGCGCCCGCCCGAACCCCGCGTCCCATCATCGACCGCCTGAATACGGCGCTCAACGAAGTGCTGAACGATGCCGACGCCAAGGCGAGGCTCGACAAAATGGGCATCACGCCCGTGGCTGGAACGCCCGAGCAATTTCACGCCTCCATCAAGCGCGATCTCGAGCGCTACGCCGAGGTCGTGAAAGCCGCCAAGATCCAGGCCGACTGATCGGCGATGTCCGCCCGCAGGACGCGGGCGGGCAGCCCAGGGAGACGATGCGGTGGATAAGCTCATCATCGAAGTGCGCGTCAACGAATACGCGCCGCGCGAGGGCAATCGGCACATCCCCTATACCGCCGACGAACTCGGGCGCGATGCATCGGCTGTTCAAGGCGCCGGCGCCTCCATCGTCCATTTTCATCCGCGCCAGGCCGACGGTGCGCCCGCCCACGGGCAGGATGACTATGAGGCCGCTGTCGCCGCGATCCGCCACCACTCGGCACTGCTCCTCAATCCCACACTGGGTCAGATCACGGTGGGCGGTAGCGCACGCGACCGGCTGGCACCGATTGAACAGTTGGCGCGCAACCCGGCACTGCGGCCCGAACTCTGCGGGATCGACCCCGGGTCCACCAATATCGATGTCTTTGATTCTGTTGCCCGGCGCTTCCGCTCAGGCGACCGGGTGTACGCCAATTCGCACGACACCCTGCAACACTTCTGCGCACGGCTGCGTGAACTCGGCATCAAGCCGGCGCTTGCCTGCTGGAGCATTCCCTTCGTTCGAAGCGCGTGCGCGCTGATCGACATGGGTTTGATCGATGACCCGCCCTATTTTTTCTTTGTGTGCGGCGAGGGCGGCACGCTGGGCGCCCACCCCGCCACCGCCGAGGGCCTGCGCGCCTTTACCGACCATCTGCCGCGCCACCGCAAGTTGCTCTGGAGCGTGGGCTGCAAGGCGGGCAACCTGTTTCCGCTCGCCATGGCGGCGATCGCGGCAGGCGGTCATGTAGCCATCGGTATCGGCGACTACCCCTACCCCGAGCTCAATCAGCCTTCGAACGCCCAGTTGGTCGAGGAGGTCGTGCGGCTTGCACGGCTGGTTGGCCGAGAGGTCGCCTCGCCTGAAGAAACCCGCGCACTACTGGGAATACCGGCTCGGGAATTCCCGAGCGCATAATGCTTCTCGGTTAACATCGCACGCTTCGTTCAACCACCGAAGGATTCTCCATGTCAGGTCATGGCGCCCATGTCGACCCCAGCAACAAGCGGGTGGCACTCCTGATCGCGCTTCTTGCGCTGGTGCTGGCGTTCAGCGAAACATTGGGCAAATCGGCACAAACCGCCGCACTCACCCACAACATCGAAGCCTCCAACCTGTGGTCGTTCTTCCAGGCCAAAACGATACGGATGACCACGTTGCGCACGGCTGCAGAGTCGATGGAAGCCACCCCCGGCCTGGGCGAAGCCGCCAAAGGCCAGATCGCCAAGTGGAAGGCCACCGCCGCCCGCTACGACTCCGAACCCGACACCCGAGAAGGGCGCAAGGAACTGATGGCGCGCGCCAAGGAACAGGAGGCCAAACGCGACCGCGCCATGGCCGCCTATCATCACTACGAACTCGCTTCCGCTCTGGTGCAGATTGCGATCGTACTCGCCTCGGCCATGATCATCACCAGCATCGCGGTGCTCGGGTGGATCTCGGTCGCCCTGGGCGGACTGGGTATCGTATTTTCAGGAATCGGCTTCTTCGCGCCGACCGCGATTCATTTGTTCTGAGAAATCGACCGGTAACCGGCTTTTAGGCCTCGTCGGAACCGTTCCAGTCCCTCGTCGATGCGCTCGGCGCTGGTGGCAAAGCACCAGCGCACGTAGCCCTCAGCCTCTGGGCCGAAGGCTGCTCCAGGGGCCAGCCCCACGCCGGCATCCAGCACCAGGCGTTTGCAAAGCGCGAGGCTGTCCGTCAGTCCATGAATTCGGAAAAACGCGTACATCGCGCCTGAGGGCGCAGGGCACTCGACACCGTCGATTGCCTGGAGCCCGGCCACCAGCCGATCACGCGAGGCTTTGAGCCGGTTACGGGCGGCCACGACATCGGCTTCGCCCTGCGCGATCGCAGCCAGCCCCGCCCGCTGAACAAAGCCAGGCGCGCAGCTGGTGTTGTATTCGACCAGGGTACCCAGCGCGCCGACCAGCGCGCGCGGCGCGGTCAGCCAGCCGAGCCGCCAGCCGGTCATGCGCCAGGTCTTGGAGAAGGTGTTGGAGCAGACCAGCCGGTCCTCGGGATCGGCCAGATCAAGAAACGAGGGGGCGACGGTCGTCTCGCCAAATACCAGTCTCTCGTACGCATCATCCGACAGAATCCAGATCCCATGCCGGCGACAGTGCTCGAGCACCGCACGCTGGGCCTCGCCATGCATCACCCAGCCGGTCGGATTGGCCGGGGAATTCAGGATCAGCATGCGCGTGCCTGGCACCAGCGCTGTGATCAACGCATCGAGGTCAAGCTGCCAGCCCTCAGGGCTGGGCCTGAGCGGCACGCTCTCGACGCTCGCGCCGAGGATCTTGGGGATTTCGAGCAGATTGGGCCAGACCGGCGTCACCACCACCACGCGATCGCCGGGACCCACCAGCGCCTGGGTGGCGATCATGAGTGCGGACATGCCGGAGTTGGTGACGACCACCGACTCGGCAGATCGCGCGCGGTGCAGATGCGACTGATAGCGCGCGATCGCCTCTCTCAGGGCCGGCAGGCCAAGATTCTGCGTATAGAAGGTATCACCTGCCGCGAGCGCCTCGTTGGCAGCAGCGCGGATGCACTCTGGCGTGACCTCGTCGGATTCACCGAACCAAAAGGCCAGCACGTCTTGACGCCCCATCCCCACATTGGCCACTTCCCGGATCCTGGAGGGAGCGAGCCGGGCAACGGCGGGACGGGCTTCGGGTGGCTGGGACATGATGGGACGGGTGTGCGTTCGAAGAAGGACGATGATAGCGGGCCCGGGCCGCCGGGCGAACCGGCGCCTGCGACGCGAGCAGCGTCGAGTTTCACCCTTTCTGGGAGCCCACCCCTTGTGCGGTGACCGCTCCGTCTGACAGACTCTGCCCGACAGCGAACCGTCGGAGTCCGTCGATGAAACCCTTCCCCAAAGCGCTGCCACCGCTACTGGCCGCTCTCGCCCTGACCTTACCTCTTGCCGGATGCGGTCCGAGCAAGAGCGAACTCGCCAACGAGATCGCCACCCTCAAGGAGCAACTTGCTCAACGCCAGACCGAGGGCAAGACCCTGCAGCAGCAGGTCGCAAGCACCCGCTCAGAGCTCGACACCGACCGCAAGGCGCTCGCCGAAGCGAGGGCTGCGACCGAAACCGCCAACAAGGCGCTCGCCGAGGCGCGACTGGCCACCGACGGCGCTGCCCGGATGCTCGTCGAGGCGCAGGGCGCGGCCGAAACCGAACGCAAGGCGGCTGCGGAGGTGCGAACCCAGGCCGAAACCGAGCGCAAAGCGGCTGCGGAGGCTCAGGCTGCCGCCGCCCGCGCGCTCGAGGAAGTCCGATCCACCCTCGCCGCGCGTGAAGTTCAGCTCACCGAACTCCAGCGCGATTCAAGCCGGGCGCAGACCGAGATGCAGCAAAGCCTCGATCAGGCGCGCGTCTCGCAGCAGAACGCGGCCGCTGAGCGTGATGCGCTCGCAGCCGAGCTGGCCGCGGCGCGTGCCCGTGCAGCCGCCACCGACCGCGAGCTTCAGCAAAGCAGCGGCAATCTCGAGCAGGAGCAAAAGCGCGCGAGCGATCTCACCGACCGGCTGGCCGCGGCGGTCAGCGAACAAGCAAGGCTTCGCACCAGCACCGATGCCCAGCGCGCGGAGATCGCCGCCATCACCGCCGCGCTCGCCGACGCACAGGCGAAAGTCGCCCGACTCACCGGCGCCCGCGGAATCTACACCGTGCAGGACGGCGATTCGCTATCGTCGATCGCGCTCTTTTTCTATCGCAACGCCTATCGCTGGCCGGGCATCGCACAAGCCAACAAACATCTCATCAATCATCCCGACAAAATCTTCCCGGCAATGGTGCTGATCATTCCGAGATAGCACTGACACCCGCTCCGGCCGTTGCAATCACGGTTGATATACTCCAGATATATCAGCACCCCAAGAGGAGACATTCATGGCCGACGCCGCCAAGCCGACCGAGCGCAAGAAAAGGACCATCACCGAAATCCGCGACTCGAAAAAGACCGGCGAGAAGATGGTCTATACATCGGTGCCCGACTACACATCGGCCAAGTGGGCCGAAGCCGCCGGTGTCGATGTGGCGGTGGTGGGTGACAGCCTTGCCATGGTCGCGCATGGCCATCCCAGCACGGTGCCCGCCACCATGGACATGATGGTGATGCATGCACAGGCGGTCCGGCGCGGCGCACCCAACACGTTTGTGCTGGGCTGCATGCCCTACCAGAGCTACAACACGACCGACCGCGCGCTCCAAAATGCCACCCGCTTCATGCAGGACGCGGCCTGCGATGCGGTCAAGCCCCAGGGCGGGAAATCGCAGGCGCACATCCTGCGGGCGCTGGTCGATGCCGGAATCCCCACCGCCTCGCACATCGGGCTCACCCCCCACACCATCGCCATGTTTGGCGGCTTCAAGATCCAGGGCCGCACGGCCGACGCCGCAATGAAAATTCTGGAAGACGCGTTTGCCATTCAGGATGCCGGCTGCTTCATGCTCGAATTCGAGGCGGTGCCGGCGCCCATCGCACGCGCCATCAGCGAACAACTCGAGATCCCCACCATCGGCATCGGCGCGGGTGCCGGCACCGACGGACAGATCCTGCTCTCCTACGATCTGCTCGGCGTCTTCACCGACTTCAAGCCCAAGTTCACCAAGCGCTACGCCAACCTCACCGAGGTGGCGGTAGCCGGCCTCAAAGCCTACGTCGCGGATGTCAAACAAGGCACCTTCCCCGACGATGACCACAGCTATGGTGTCGACCAGAAGGAGTACGAAAAATTCCTGGGTCTCCTAGAAAAGCGCCGCCAGCACTGACGCGCACGAAGGTCCCGCGCCCCAGCCGCACGGCTGCACTGCCACCCGAACGGGCGGCCTCGCGCCCTGCGGCGGCATCCCGGTTGGCAGCGCAGCCTGAGGATGCAGCCGCTCAGACGCTCACGGAACAGGCCTACACGCTTCTCGAGGAAATGATCGTGCGGCTCGAGCTCACGCCTGGCAGCGCGGTGTCGGAAGCAATGCTCTCGGCGCGGCTGGGCATCGGCCGCACGCCCATCCGCGAGGCGCTGCAGCGGCTCGCGCGCGAGCGGCTGGTCAGAATTCTTCCGAGGCGGGGAGTGATCGTCTCCGAAATCGACGTCAAGTCGCAGCTGCGGCTCCTCGAGGTGCGGCGCGAAATCGAACGCCTGATGGCACGCGCCGCCGCACGCCGCTCCTCGGCTCATGAGCGCAGCCAGTTCACCAATCTGGCGCGGGCGTTCCGGCGCTCCGCGCGAGCACGCGACGACGTGAGCTTTCTTCGCACCGATCGCGAGTTCAACGAGCTTTGCCTGCTCGCAGCGCGTAACGAATTCGCAGCCACCGCCATGGGGCTCATGAACTCGCTGTCGCGACGCTTCTGGTTCCTGCATTTTCGTCAGGCAGCCGACCTGCCGGTCACCGCCAGGCTGCATGCCGATCTTGCGCAGGCAATCGCCGACGGCGATGAGGCACTGGCAGCCGCCGCGGTCGATTCGCTCCTCGACAACATCGAATCCTTTACCCGCAACACCGTCAGCACCGATTTCTGAATCCCACCGTCCGAGGCGCCCCGCGGCGGCTCGACAAGCGCTCAGACATACCTCTAATATGTCAGTTCGCGTTGCAAACAGCAGGAGAACGTCCATGGCCCACCTGATCGAACGTCACAACCCCTCTCCCCGTCAGGTTCGCTTCCGCGAAGACTACCGCTCCAACATCCATCCCGCCTACAACGGTCTGCTTCACATCGGCGTGATCTATGTAGTGGGTATCGCTGTACTCGGCTTTTGCATCTCGCAACTGCAGGGCGCAGGCTGGGAGTGGCTCCTGGTCGTACCGGTCTTCTTTTTTTCCAACCTGTTCGAGTGGTGGATCCACAAAAACGTGATGCACCGGCTGGTGGATGTGTGGGCGCTGCGCGCCATTTACGACCGGCACACCCGCCAGCACCACCAATATTTCACTGACAATGAAATGACGGTCGACTCCACCCGCGAATGGCGCATCATCTTCTTCCCCTGGCGCGCCCTCTTCACGTTCATGGGGCTGGGCACGCCGTTTGCGCTCGCGCTTGGCTGGCTGGTCAACCCCAATGCGGGTTACATCCTCATGATCACCATCGTAGGCCAGTATCTGCTCTATGAGCTTTTTCACTATTGCTGCCACGTGCACGACAACGCGTTCGTTCGCAACATGCCGTTCATCAACACCATCCGTCGCCATCACACTGCGCATCACAACTACGGAATCATGATGACGCACAACATGAACCTCACCTTTCCGATCGCCGACTGGGTGATGGGCACCAGCGACCTCGACCGCGGGCTCGCAGGAACGCTTCTGAACGGCTACAACGAAGACCATATCCGCGCCGAATTGCGACCCACCATTGAGCGTTTCCGTCGTGAAGATGCGCCGGTCACGCTCGACGGCCCGGTCACAACCTCCGGGCAAATGGCCTGATCACCGATTTCCTCAGCATTAAAACAAACCACATCCCAAGGAGACACATCATGCGTAAACGTGATTTTCTGAAGGCAAGTGCAGTTGGCGGACTGGCTGCTGCGCCCGTGCTTGCCAACGCGCAGGCAGGGCCCACTTACAGCTGGAAAATGGCAACCGGCTGGGCAAGCGGTCCGCTCATGGATATCGGCGCCAAGGCGTTCGCCGAGCGCATGGCGGCAGTCTCGGGCGGACGTTTCAAGATCCAGGTCTTCCCGGGCGGGGCCCTGGGCAATGCGCTGCGCGTTCCGGAAACCGTGAAGAACGGCGTGGCCGAATGCGGTCACACCTGGATGGGTTACGACTGGGGCAAAGACGTCACCACGGTGCTCTTTGGCGGCTACGCGGGCTCCATGGACAGCGAGCGCATGCTGCACTGGCTCTATGGCGCAGGCGGCGACGAGATGCAGCGCGCCCATCGCGAAGCCAAGGAGGGTGTCATTTCCATGCCGCTCTTCATTCGCACCGCTGAAGCGTTCCTGCATTCCCGCAAGCCCGTCAAGTCGCTTGCCGACCTCAAGGGCCTCAAGCTTCGCACCGCGGGCGCTTGGCTTGAAATGGCCAAAGACCTGGGCGCCGCGCGCGTCCATCAGCCCACTGCGCCCTTCGAGCTGGTGATCAACAAGGAGGTCTGGCAGAAAATGCCCGCCGCCGACCAGCAACTGGTGCAGCTCATCGCGCGTCTGGTCACCTTTGAAAGCTGGATCAAGGTTGGCAACGAAGACGCCAAGGCGCTTGAGTTCTATCGCAAGGCCGGCAACCAGATCATCGAGCTTGATGCTGACGTGCAAAAGCAGGCTCGCAAGATCGGTCTCGACTGGGCGGCCAAGACCGCGGAAAAAGATCCCGCGTTTGCCAAGATCCTGAAGAGCCAGATCGACTTCGAAAAGGAATGGGAAGGCGCTGAGCGCTGGCGCACCATCCGCGGCTAGAACGGTGGAACGGCCCGCGAATCCGCGGGCCGTTGCGTACAGCTGTGATAACGGAGCCCCCATCATGCAAGCCCTGATCCGCGCGATCGAAGCGGCGAGCGACAAGATTGGCATTTTTGGCGCGTTGCTCATCGTGCCCCTGGTGCTCAGCACCTGCTACGAAGTCTTCGCCCGCTATCTGTTCGATTCGCCCACCATCTGGGCCTACGAGGTGGGCTACATGCTCACGGGCTCGCATTTTCTGCTGGGCCTCGCGTTCACCCTGCGCGCGGGCGAGCACATCCGGATCGATATCTTCAGCGGCAAATTCGCTGCACGCACCCGTGCGTTGATCGACCTGGCAGGCTATACGGTGCTCGTGCCCATGCTGATCTGGCTAACGCTTGCGCTGTCGCGCTATTTCGCGACTGCCTACGCAAGCAACGAGAAAAGCGGCCAATCTGCCTTCAACATGCCGGTCTGGCCCTTCCGGCTGGTGTTCTTCGCGGCGTTTCTGCTGCTCACCCTGCAGGTCATTGCCGAGGTGATCAAACTCGTGCGAAGCCTGCGAAGCACCCCTGCGCGAGCCTGACCTCATCATGGAGCTTCTTCCCTTTTTCATGCTGCCGGTCGCCTTCCTGCTCATGTTCCTGGGCTTTCCGGTGGCGTTCTGCATGATGGTCACTGCGGTGCTGTTTGGCCTTGCCGTCTTTGGCGACCGCGTGGTGTTCCAGTTCATCGAAAAAATCGATGACCTGTCCTCCAACTTCGTCTTCGCAGCCGTGCCCCTCTTTGTTTTCATGGGCTCGATGCTCGAGCGCTCGGGCATCGCCGAGCGGCTGTTCGAGGCGATTCACATCTGGACCCGGCGGCTTCCCGGCGGTCTGGCGCTTGCCACCGTCATCATGTGCATTCTGTTTGCCGCCTCCTCGGGCGTGATCGGCGCCACCGAGTCGGTCGTGGGCCTGCTCACGATCCCGGTGATGATGCGCTACGGCTACAACCGGTCCCTCATCTCGGGCACCATCTGCGCCGGTGGCTCGCTTGGCACCATCATTCCGCCCTCGGTTGTGGCCGTCGTCATGGGCCCGCTCGCCAATCTTTCGGTGGGTGACATCCTCTATGGCATGACCTTCCCGGGGCTCCTGATGGGGCTTCTTTACCTCATCTACATTTTCGTGCTGTGCGTGCTCAAGCCCGAGAACGGCCCTGCCATTCCCCCCTCGCCCGATGACCCCACGTTCGGCGAAAAGCTGGTCATCAGTCTGAAGAACCTCATTCCACCGGTGCTTCTCATCTTCGCCGTGCTGGGATCGATTCTGCTCGG
Source organism: Betaproteobacteria bacterium (assembly GCA_009921765.1). The sequence goes on from RFXC01000037.1 coordinate 20,654, forward strand.
CTGGTCATCGCCCACCGAAGCGGCGGCCATCGGCGCGCTCGCGTCGGTGCTCCTCACCGTGCTCTACGGCACCTTCAGCCTCGCCTCGTTCTACGAGGCGCTGATCAAGACGCTGAAGGTCACCGCCATGATCATGATGGTGTTGCTCGCGGGCACGCTCTTTACCGGCGTCTTCATTGGCGCGGGCGGCATCAATACCGCGAGCCGGCTGATTGGCGATCTCAACCTGAGCCCCTGGATGCTGCTCTCGCTCATGATGCTGATCATCTTCATCGCGGGGTTCTTTCTCGACTGGATCTCCATCGTCCTGATCTTTGTTCCCATCTTCACCCCGCTTGCCACCATGGCCGGTTTTAACGGCGTGTGGTTCTGCGTGCTGTTTCTCATCATGATCCAGACCAGTTATCTCACCCCACCCATGGCGCCCGCCATCTTTTATCTGCGTGCCGTGGCACCGCCGGAAATCACGATTCGCCACATGTACCGTGGTGTGGTGCCGTTCATTGCGCTTCAGGTTCTCACGCTGGGTTTCACCATGGCCTTCCCGCAACTGGTCACCTGGCTGCCCGAGCAAATGCTGCAATTCCGCTAGCACCTGCCCACGATCCAAAGAGGTTTACATGACCCCAGATCAGGTCCTGTCCATCAAGCCACGCGTGCTTACCCAATCACAGCGTGAGTTCTACTTCAACGAAGGCTACATCCTGCTCGAGCGGGTGATCGGCGACGACTGGATCGCGAAGCTTCGCGCCGCGACCGAGGAGATGGTGGAACGCTCGCGCAAGGTGAGTGTGTCCGACAAGGTCTTCGATCTCGAGCCCGGTCACACGCCTGACGCACCGCGGTTGCGACGGGTCTCGAATCCGGTCGAGCATCACCCGGTCTACTGGGACTATGTCACGCGCTCGCCCATCGTCGACATCGTGGCCGATCTGGTGGGTCCGGATGTGAAGTTCCATCACTCCAAGCTCAACTTCAAGTGGGCGCGCGGCGGTGAGGAGGTGAAGTGGCACTACGACATCAGCTTCTGGCCGCACACCAATTATTCACCCCTCACTGTGGGCACCTATATTTACGACTGCGGCATGGATAACGGCCCGCTCATGGTGCTGCCACGCAGCCATATCGAGGTTGAACCGCTCCTCACCCAGTTCGACGAATCGGGCCGCTGGATCGGATGCCTGCGCGACGCCGACGCCGAGCGCCTGCCGCTCGCGCGCGCGGTGGCGCTGCCCGGACCGGCGGGTTCGCTCACACTTCACAATTGCCGCACGCTCCACGCCTCACCCAAAAATCTGTCCGACACTGGGCGGCCGCTGCTTCTCTACACGCTCACGTCGGCAGACGCATTTCCCTACACGGTCAATCCAATCCGACCCAGGCATGATCAGGCGATCATCGCCGGAAAGCGCGCGACCTGGGCGCATCACGATCCGCGCCCATGCCTGCTGCCGCCCGACTGGTCTGGCGGCTACACCTCCATCTTCGCGCTCCAGCAGCAGGAAAGCGAAAACAACGCGCCGCCGCTCGCCACCGCCACCATGTAGGTCGGGTCATGCAGGCGGGCCTTTCACAGGCCGAGCGGGCCCGGCGATTGCACGCGCTTCATCATGCCCAGGCGCTGTTCATCATCGGTAGCGTCTGGGACGCCGCAAGCGCGGTGATGTTCGAGCAGGAAGGCTTTCAGGCGCTCGGCACCTCGAGCGCCGGGATCGCCTATGCCCACGGACTGCCCGACGGCGAGGTTGCTCCGCGCAAGGACATGATGGCGGCGATCGCCCGCATCGCGCATTCAGTATCCATCCCAGTTTCTGCCGATCTTGAATCCGGCTACGGCGCCTCGCCCAACGACGTGGCTGAAACCTGCAGGCTCGCCATGGAGGCGGGCGCCGTGGGCGTCAATCTTGAAGACGCGCTGCCAGGCGCCACAACACTCACCGACCTCGAGCGGCAATGCGACATCATCCGCGCCGTACGTCTGGCGGCCGACCGCTGCGGTATTCCGCTCTTCATCAACGCGCGCACCGATGCCTTCTGGCTATCGCTATGGGATGCGCCGCGCCGCTTGTCCGAGAGCATCGCGCGCTGCCAGGCTTATGTCGATGCAGGTGCCGACGGGGTGTTCGTGCCCGGCGCGCTTGATCCATCCACCCTCTCATCTCTAGTCCGTGCCACCGCGGCCCCGCTCAACGTGCTCGCGATGCCAGGCTGCCCCGACATCGCCACGCTGCAGGCGCTGGGCGTGCGTCGTCTTTCACAAGGATCCGGGCCCGCGCGAGCGATGCTGGGCCTTGCCCGCCGCATTGCTCGCGAATTGCTCGACCAAGGTCGCTACACTTCGTTCCATCAGGGCTCGATCGGCTACGCGCAGGCCAATGCGCTGTTCGCCGACCGGAGCGTGTCCGCATCCACCACCCCTCCTTTGAAAGCTTCGCCGGAATGAATGCCTCCTATGTGCTCACGCTCTCCTGTCCCGACCGCGCTGGCATTGTTCACGCCGTATCAGGCTTTCTTTATGAGCGCGGCGCCAACATCGTGGAGGCCGCACAATTTGGCGATGTAGCAACCGGCCTTTTTTTCATGCGCGTGCAGTTCGAACTCGCCACCGAGCGGATGCCGATGACGGCGCTGCGTACCGAGTTCGAGCCCGTGGCACAGTCGTTTTCCATGCGCGCGAGGATCGTTGAACTGAGTCGGCGGCTGCCCACTGTCATCATGGTGTCCAAGCTTGGCCACTGCCTGAACGATCTGCTCTTTCGGTGGCGAAGCGGGCTGCTGCCCCTCGATATTCGCGCAATTGTCTCGAACCACCGCGACTTCTATCAGATGGCCGCTTCCTATGACATCGCCTTCCATCATTTCCCGGTCACCGCTGACACCAAGGCCGAGGCCGAGGCGCGGCTGCTGGAAGTGGTGAGGTCAGAGGGCGTGGAGCTGGTGGTACTGGCCCGTTACATGCAGGTGCTGTCGCCGGGCCTCTGCGCGCAACTGGAGGGCCGGGCCATCAACATTCATCACTCGTTTTTGCCCAGCTTCAAGGGTGCGCGCCCCTACCAACAGGCGCACGATCGGGGCGTGAAGCTGATTGGCGCAACCGCCCACTATGTCACCACCGACCTCGATGAAGGTCCGATCATCGAGCAGGACGCTGCGCGCGTGGATCACACCATGGACGTTGCCACGCTCACCGCGATCGGGCGCGACGTTGAAAGCGTGGTGCTGGCCCGAGCGCTCAAGTGGCATGCGGAGCACCGCGTGCTGCTGAACGGCTCGAAGACCGTGGTGTTCCGCTAACCGCCGCTGGGCTCACCCGCCAGCCAGCAGGACGCCTGCGGGTATGGCACACAGGCAGGCCACCAGAACCAGCCGATCAGAATCGAACCACACCCGCCAGCCTGAGACGGGGCTCAGGGGTTTCGTTATCGTTTTCATCGCCACACTCCTTTCCTGTAGGTGCGGCGATGATCCACCCCCTCAGGCTCATGGCGTGAGCCTCGACTGGGCAAGCAAACCCAGCGCCTGGGTGTGGCGTTCAAGGGCTGCTGCCGCCCACTGCGACTCGAGGGCCGCCACCCGTGGCCGTCGAAGTGCCTCGCGGATCTGGGGATTGAAGGCCTGAACGACCGACTCGTCGGAAAGCATGCGCTCGGGCAATGCGGGACCATAGGCAAGCGCACGCGCTTGAGCGAGCGTCTGACGCGCAGCGCGCTCGTCGGTGGCCATCGCCGTGCGCCGCGCCCCGTCACGGAGCGCTGCGCATGACTGGCGAAGTTGTGGCGCGTGAGACACCAGCCACTGGCGGGCAAGCAGGCTCACCACCGGTTCACGCCGCTCCATCTGCGCGAGATCGACCGACAGATACTGTGCGACCGCGGGCGGGGAGCGGCGAACGCTGCGGGCTGGCGTGTCGGCGGGCGGTGTCGCAGCAGGCGGCGTCGCAGCAGGCGGTGTCGAAGCAGGCGGTGTCGAAGCAAGCGGGGTCGAAGCAGAGGGTATCGAACCTGACGGTGTCGCGGCGGACGACGAGACAGCGACGGGCGGGGCGGTGATGAACCGCACGAACCGTTGCGCCAGTCGCATATCGCGGGAACCGGCTGCAACCAGCGCGAGCCGCGTCCGCGCCAGCACCGCAAACGCAGGCTGCACTTCGAGCGACGGGTCGGTTGCCGCGTCTTCAAAAACGAGACTGAGCAGCGCGAGGCCCCCAGCATCGCCG
>RFXC01000361.1 GCA_009921765.1 Betaproteobacteria bacterium
ACTGCCGTGGAACTGCTCGCCGCAGTACCGTCGATCATTTACGGAATGTTCGGGCTCTTCATTTTCGCGCCGCTGTTTGCTGAATACGGTCAGCCGGCTTTGCAGTCCACGATTGGTCAGATGCCTCTGATCGGGCCATTTTTTGGCGGCGCGATGAACGGGATCGGGATCCTGGCCGCAGGCATCATCCTGTCATTCATGATTTTGCCATTCATTGCTGCGGTGATGCGCGACGTGTTTGAGATCGTGCCCCCTATTTTGCGCGAATCAGCCTATGGCTTGGGCTGCACGACCTGGGAGGTTGTGCGGAGCATCGTGCTCCCCTACACCCAAAAGGGCGTGGTGGGCGGCGTGATGCTCGGACTGGGCCGGGCGCTGGGCGAAACCATGGCGGTCACTTTCGTGATCGGCAACTCGAACCGGCTCGCGGCTTCGCTGTTCGCGCCAGGCACGTCAATCGCCTCGACACTGGCAAACGAATTTGGCGAGGCGGACGACTTTCACATTTCGGCACTGTTTGCGCTCGGTTTGCTGCTGTTCCTCATCACCTTCGTTGTGCTGACCTTGGCGAAAATTCTGATCATCCGGTCAGAACGCGCCAAGGGCATCTGATCACCCGCCCCACACACCACGGCCAACCATGGATCCCGCCCTTTACCGCCGTCGCAAGCTCATCAACCAGATTGGCATCGGCGCCTCCATGCTGGCGATGGCGCTCGGGCTGATCGCGCTGCTCTGGATTCTCGCGGTGCTGCTCGGCAAGGGCATAGGCGGGCTTGACCTCAACGTCTTCACCCAGTCCACGCCCGCGCCCGGCTCAGAAGGCGGCGGGCTCGCGAATGCGATTGTCGGCAGCCTGATGATGATCGTGTTCACAACGCTGGTGGCCACCCCGCTCGGGATCCTTGCGGGCGTCTATCTTGCCGAATACGGACAATCTGGATGGTTCGGCGAAACCACCCGGTTCGTGACGGATGTGATGCTGTCGGCGCCCTCGATTGTGATCGGCCTCTTCGTGTATGCGATTGCTGTCGATACCGTGGATCACTTTTCCGGCTGGGCGGGATCACTCGCCCTGTCGCTGATCGCCGTGCCGGTGATCCTGCGTACCACCGAGAACATGCTTCGGCTGGTGCCGGGGAGCCTGCGCGAGGCGGCGTTTGCGCTCGGCGCGCCGCGCTGGCGGGTCGCCACCATGGTGACCCTGCGAGCCGCCCGCTCGGGCGTGGTCACCGGGGTCCTGCTGGCACTGGCCCGCATCAGTGGCGAGACTGCACCGCTTCTTTTCACAGCGCTCAACAACCAGTTTTTCTCCACCGACATGTCCAAGCCCATGGCAAACCTGCCGGTGGTGATCTTCCAGTTTGCGATGAGCCCCTACGACAACTGGATCCGCCTCGCCTGGACCGGTGCGCTACTGATCACCGTAGCGGTCCTGGTGCTCAATATCGTGGCCCGGGTCTTTTTCCGAGACAAGGTGCAGTCGTGACGACATCTCTTTCTCAGCAGGCCGCAGGGCTTCCCCAAGCCGGTGTGGTCAACGCCATCGAAACCCGCAGTCTCAATTTCTTTTACGGGAAATTTCAGGGACTGCGCAACATCAACCTCGATGTCGTCGAGCACAAGGTGACAGCGTTCATCGGCCCCTCGGGATGCGGCAAGTCGACACTGCTGCGAACGCTCAACCGGATGTACAGCCTCTACCCGGGTCAGCGGGCGGAAGGCTCCATCATGTTCGAGGGCCGCAACATTCTCGACCCAGGCCAGGATCTGAACCTGCTGCGCGCCCGGATCGGCATGGTGTTTCAGAAGCCCACGCCCTTCCCCATGTCGATCTACGACAACATTGCCTTCGGCGTGAATCTTTACGAGCGACTCAATCGCGCGGAGATGGATGATCGCGTGGAATGGGCGCTCACCAAGGCTGCACTCTGGGGTGAGGTCAAGGACAAGCTGCGCCAAAGCGGGCTCTCACTTTCGGGCGGCCAGCAGCAAAGGCTCTGTATCGCGCGAAGCGTGGCGGTCAAACCGTCAGTGATCCTGCTGGATGAGCCCACCTCGGCCCTCGATCCGATCTCAACGGCCAAGGTTGAACAACTGGTGCACGAACTGAAGTCCGAGTACACGGTTGCCATCGTCACGCACAACATGCAGCAGGCGGCGCGGGTATCCGACTTCACGGTTTACATGTATCTGGGCGAAATGATCGAGTACGGTCGCACCGACGAGATCTTTTTGAAGCCCAAGAGCAAGCAGACCGAGGACTACATCACCGGCCGCTTCGGCTGAAGACCCCTTTTTTGCAATCGGGCAGTACACGATGGCTCCAGCACATACCGACCGGCACTTCGACGAACAGCTCGAGCGGCTCACCTCCAGCATTGGTGCAATGGGCGACTTTGCGATCTCCCAGTTCAGCGATGCGATCCGCGCGTTGATGGAGCGCGATACCGAGCTCGCCTCGCGGGTGGTCGATCAGGACCGGATGATCGATGCGCTTCGCCGCGATCTGTCGGCCTCGGCGGCGCTGGTCATCGTCAAGCGGCAACCGCTCGCGAGCGACCTCGACGAGGTGCTTGCCGACCTGCGGATTGTTGAAGACCTGGAGCGGGTCGGTGATCTGTCGAAAAACATTGCCCGCCGCGCGCGTTCGCTGTCGGCGGGTTCTTTCCCGCAGGATGTCCTCTCAGGTTTCGACGGGATGTCTCAACGGTGCATCGCGCAGGTCCGCAATGCGATCGAAGCCTTCCTTCACCGGAACGCCGGTCAGGCGCGTGACGTCAAGATGCTCGATGACAGCATCGACAGCGAGCACCACAGCCTGATTGAACAGATCGTGGCATTGATGGGTGAATCGCGTGGCGATGTCGCCGACTTTGTCCATCTTCTGTTCTGCGTGAAAAATGCAGAGCGGATCGCCGACCACGCGGTCAATATCGCAGAGGCGGCGCACCTGAAGACGACGGGCAAACCGATCGGCCCGGTCACCGCGCTCGGTTGACCCTGCGCTTGCCTCGCCGCGTAAGGACGGTTGGCCCTGCCCCTCAGGCCCGTTCCGCTCCGGTAAGTTAAGATCCTGACCACGCAGGG
>RFXC01000362.1 GCA_009921765.1 Betaproteobacteria bacterium
GTCGCTCGAGGCACTGACCTTGAGATCGCCCGCGCTCTCGACCACGCTGCCGATGATGAGCGCATCGGTATTGCCGCGGATGGTGTTGACCGCAATCGCGCCCGCGCCGCTGAAGGCCAGCCCCTGGCCGCCCGCCGAGACGCCGATGGCAGCCGACGCCGCAACCGACACCGCGTTGATGTTGACCCGGTTGACCGAGACATCGTAGCTGCCGTCGGCGCGCAGTCGCTTGACGATGGTGTAGCTGTCGCCCGCGCCATCGACGATCCGCCAGCTCTGGCCGGGTTCAATGACCGCCAGATTGAGTTCAGGCTTGACGAGCTCCCACTGGCTGTCGTCGGTGTAGTCGACCGTGGACAGGTTGACGCTCTGGTTGTTCTTGCCGAAATAGCGATAGACCGCGCCGGCTGTGCCGCCCTCGCCATGCGAGGGCGCAATCTTGACGGTGTCGCCCTTGCGCAGCTCGACCGTATCGGGCTCGACCCGTTCCCACAGGTCTTCGTCGCTGAAGTCGGCCTCGTCGAGATTGAAGGCCTCTTCGTCATCACCCAGGTATTCATAGATCGCGTTGTCGTCATCGACGTCGGCAACCAGGTCGCCTTCCTCGATGGAAACTTCACCATCTTCATTGGTGTATTTCCAGATCGTGCCGTCGGCCGTTGAATACAGCGCATTGGCGCGCAGCATGTCGCGATCGGCCAGATCGATACCCGCATCTTCGATGATGGTGGTGAGCGTCTGGACGGTATCGGCGTCGGCAAAGTCGGTGGCGAGCTGCCAGCGGGACGTGTCGGAGTAGTCCTGGTTCCAGAGCGAAACCTCTTCCTCCTCGAGGCTCACCTCTTCCCAGCGGTCTTCGTTCTGGAAGTCTTCAACGGCCAGGTCGACCTCGATGTCCTGCGCGCCCTTCCAGGTGAAGGCGCGGCCCACCCAGCCGGGCTCGGCATGGTTGAGATCCACCAGCACGACCTGGTCGGGCTGCAGCACAACGCTGCCCGCCTGCGTGGTGTGGTCGATGTCGGTCCCGATATAGCGATATACCAGCCCCGGTACACCGCCGTAGTTGTGCATCGCGTCGACACGAACCGTGTAGCCGGTCTTGAGTTCGACCGTGTCGATCTCGACCTGTTCCCACTGGTCTTCGTTGTTCAGGTCGACGTCGCCGAGGTCGAGCGTTGCGTCATCGCCGATGTATTCGAAGACAAGGCCATCGGGGGCCAGGACCTTGTCACCCGATTCAAGATCGGTTTCGCCGTCGGAGAGCAGGTAGTCCCACTCCTGGCCTTCGTTGCTCGTGAAGCTGGTTTCAGCCGAGGCCTTGGCGGCCGCATCGAGGGCATACTCGTCGAGGCCCGCGTTTTCAATGTCCTCCCAGTCGATGGTCGGCCCGCTTTCAAGGCCGGCCGAACGGGCGCCGATGTCGACATCACCGTCCAGGGTGACCAGGTGCACGTTCTGCATCGTGGCGGTGGTATCGGCCTCGATGCTGTTGAAGGCAAGCGACAGGCCGATCGATACCGACAGCGCCTTGCCTGACGCACCGAACGAGGCCGCGACCGACGCGGCGCCCGCCAGCGCGCTGATGGCAGTGCGCGATTCGCTGCGGATGGAGGCCGACGCAGCGGCCAACTCGGCCCGGCGGTCTTCGGTACCGAAGATGCGCGCATCCACGCTCGTGTAGATGCGGTTCTCGGCATACACGCCCGCCGCACTGACCGTGGTCGAACCGGTTGCGCCTGCGCCCACCGCGGCCGCACCCGAGAGCACCCGGGCATTGATGCCGGCACTCGACAGCGCACGCAGCTTCAGTGCACCCGCCGCCTCGACCTGGCTGCGGTCAAGGTAGGCGCGCGTGGCCGCGACCGACGGCGCAAAGCTCACGAGCTTCCAGAGGCTCTCGTCGGAAAAGTTCTGCGTGTGAAGCCGGATGCCGTCGGTGCTGGTGACCTTTTCACCCACATACTCATAGACCTCGTTGCCCATCAGCGCGGTGTCGTTCAGCACCCGCTTGCCTGGCAGAAGCTCGGTGAGCTTTTTGTCGTCAGGCTGGTAATCGGAGGCCTTGTAGTCGTAGCTCGCCGCCACCGGCGTCTGGCCGATGATGTTGCGAGCCACCGAAATGCCGAGCGCAACCGCCTTGCTTGAGCCGCGCCCGACCGACACGGCCGCCGCGACCGAGCGCAGGCTGGCGTCGATCATCGTGCTGTCGTGGGTGCGGATGGTGACGTCGCCGCTGCCCTCGTCTTCACCGTCGGTGGCCAACAGCACGCGGCTCGCATAGGCCTCGGTGCTGCCGCTGATGCGGTTGAAGGCCAGCGTGCCGCCGCCCGCCACCGCCGGCCCGCCGTTGGGGCTTGCACTGATGGCGATGGCCGATGCGGTGCCCAGCGCCGTGATTTCGCCCGAGCGCCAGGCCGCCACACGGATTTCGCCCCCGGTCGAGCGCACCTCGACCAGCGTGGGCTGCGCGCCGAGCGCGGTTGCCGCGATCGGGGTGGCCGAGATGAACGACGCCACATTGCTGTCGATGTCGTTGCGTGCCAGGCTCAGGCCCACCGAGATGGATTTGGAGCCGCCCTTGTAGCCGGCCGCAACCGACAGCGCGCTCGCCGAGACCTCGGCGTTGATCGCGGTTTCGCCGGTGGCCTCGACCACGATGTCGCCAGCCGCCTCGGTGCTGCGGGCATTGAAGATCCGCGCGCTGGTGTCGGCCGCGATGCGGTTGAGCGCCACCACTGGCGCGATGGTGATCGCGCTCTGGCCGGGCGCTGCACCTGCTGCGCCACCACCGGCTGCGCCTGCGCCGCCTGCGGGTGGCGTCGGCTTGACGGTATCGAGCGCCATCGCAACCGCCGAGTTCTCGATGACCGCCTCGACTTCACCCGCCCAATCGGCCTGCACCTCGAGACCGCCGTCGAGCTGGAAGCTCGTGTTGTCGGCCCAGGCCCGCGTGGCCGCACGCTTCTGGTCGGCAAAGCTCGAGCCGAAGATGCTGTCGGCGATATTGGCGAAAAGATTCTGCGGCTTGTAGCCGATGGTGTTGAAGGCGAGCGTGACGCCCACCG
>RFXC01000363.1 GCA_009921765.1 Betaproteobacteria bacterium
CCGCTTTTCAGCTGTCGGCTGCGCGTGAGGTAGTCTTCCTGCGCAACGCAGCCAAGCATCTGCCCGTTACGACATTGGTAAATGGCAACGCCCGACCATACCGCCACCGGACCGTTCGCGCCGTCTTGAGCGCCGTGCTGGCTGAACCATAAGGCGACCTGGTCGCTGGTGGTCACGACTTCGTGCACCGTCATGCCGAGCCCGGGGAAGCGTCGCATCTGCTCATCGACGGCCGGCAGCCACTGCTGATCACGACCTGCGAACACCACATCGCCGATCTCGAGCGAGTAATCGGGGTGGATGAACTCGCGCGCCGCAGCCGGATTGTGTGCGTTGAAGTAGTCCACGACCCAGCGTCGGAGCAGGGCGAGCGGCGGAAGGGACGCAGGAATCACTGTGCATTCCCCGAATGCGTGAGCCGGAGCGCCCGCTTGAGCAGCTTGCCCGAGGCGTTTCTGGGCAGTGTGCTGGCGAAGGCAACCGAGGTCGGGCACTTGTAGTGCGCGAGACGGTCGCGGGTGAACCGGATGAGTTCCTCTGCGGTGGCGGTGTGATTTGGACGGAGCACCACCACTGCGCGGGGCGACTCGCCCCAGCGCTCATGGGGAACGCCGATGACCCCCACCTCAAGCACCGCCGGGTGACCATTCAGCACATTCTCGATCTCGGCTGGGTAGATGTTCTCGCCGCCTGAGATGATCATGTCCTTGAAGCGATCGAACAGGTAGACATAGCCCTCGGCATCGAGGTAGGCGGCGTCACCGGTGCGCAGCCATTGACCGGGCATGATGGTGGTGCGCGTTTCCTCGGGCTTGCTCCAGTAGCCCGCCATGTTCATGGCGGTTCGGATCCAGATCTCGCCCACCTGGCCCGGCAGGGCGTCGTCCAGCGTGTCCGGATCGACGATCCTCAGTTCCACCCAGGGAAGCGGCCGACCGACAGAATTGAGTCGGGTCGCGTGTGGCCCTTCGGTCACATGATCCTCCGGGTTGAGTACCGTGACCGTACCCGCTGTTTCGGTCATGCCATAGGCCTGCATGAAGCGGCAGCGAAGCACCGCGATGGCACGCTTCAACAGCACGTCGCCCATGGGGGCCGCGCCATACATCAGGAGCTCCAGGCTCCCGAGGTCGGCCTGATCGACGCCGGGCACATTGAGCAGCGACTGCACCACGGTCGGAACGAAAAACGCGTGCGTGACCCGGTAGCGGCTGATGCAGTCGATAACCTGGGCGGGAACGACGTCGCGCAGCAGAACGGTGTGACCGCCTACCGTCATCACGCTTGAACCGTAGCCGCAACCACCGATGTGGAACATCGGCATGGCCACCAGGTTGACCGAGTCAGGGCCCATCGCCCAAGCTTCCGCAGCGAGCCGCGGGGTGTACGACAGCCCCTCGTTGGTGATCATCGCGCCCTTGGGAAGGCCGGTGGTGCCGGAGGTATAGAGCAGCAAAATGGGCTCATCTGGCGCGCCCGCGTGGCCCGGGTCGATGGCAGGATGAGCATCTCGCCAGCCGCTGAACTCGGTGCCCAGTTCCACCGTGCGTGGCGTCTTCGAACCGTCAAGGAGCGACCGCTCGGTGGCGCCCACGATCAGTAGCGCGGGCTTCGCGTCGTCGAGAATCGCAGCAATCTCGGCGGCTGAGAGCCGCCAGTTGAGGCCGGTATACACGGCGCCAATCTTGCTGCAGGCAAACAGCAGCTCAAAGCATTCAGCGCAATTGCGGGTAAGGAGTCCGACCCGATCGCCCGCTTGCACCCCGGCCGCGCGCAGCGCCTGCGCAGTGCGCGAACTGCGCGTGTGAAGCTCTGCGAAGGTCCAGGTCTGATCGTCATAGGTGAGGGCGGGGGCCTCGGGCCTGTCCGCCGCGAGCGATCGGAGAATCTCTGCGTAGCTTCGGGTCATGGTATTCAGCAGACCGTTCAGTAGCTCTTGGGGAGCCCCAGGCTGTGCTGGGCGACGAAGTTGAGAATCATTTCTCGGCTGACCGGCGCGGTCTTGTGCAGCCGAGCGATGAACCACAGGTCGGCAAGCCCGTACTCGATTGCCATGCCGTTGCCGCCATGGACCTGAATTGCCTGATCGAGCGCCTCGAGCGAGGCGTCGGCCGCAGCGAGTTTTGCCATGTTGGCCGCCTCGCCGGCGTCCGCTGAGCGCTGGTCGTAGAGTTGCGCAGCTCGCGCTGTCATGAGACGCGCCTGCTGAACCGAGATGAACGCCTTTGCAAGCGGGTGCGCAATGCCTTGATGCGAGCCGATCGGAGTGGCCCAGACCGCGCGGTCACGCGCCTGCTGGGCGCCGCGCTCGAGGGCATATCGGGCAATGCCATTGTTGATGGCGGCTGCGCAGACGCGCTCCGGGTTCAGTCCTGCAAACACCTGTTTGAGGCCTTGCCCTGCCTCGCCCACCAGCGCATCGGCTCCGAGTTCGACATCATCGAAAAACACCGTGAAAGAGGTCTCGGGCACGTGGAGGGCAGTGGCGATCGGGGTGCGGCTGATCCCGGGGGCGTTCGCGGGAACAATGAACAGCGAAAGCGGCCGGCGCCCTGACGGATCGGTGTCTGCCGGCTCTCCTCGACAGACCACCAGAATCGCATCCGCCTCGTCAACGCCCGAGGTCCAGTATTTCTTGCCGTTCAGGCGCCAGCCGTTGCCCTGTCGGGTGGCTGTGGTGGTGATGCGATGGGTGTTGGTGCCAGCGTCGGGCTCGGTGATCGCAAAGGACAAACGACGTTTGCCCGAAGCGAGCCCTGGGAGCCACTCTTTCTTGAGAGCCTCGCTGCCGTACTGCTCGATGATGGGCGCGCAGATGGAACCGATGACGAGCGACAGAATGGGGCAGCCCTGCGCTGCGGTTTCTTCGACCACGACGTTGTAGTCGGCAATGCCGGCGCCTGCCCCGCCGTACTGCTCGGAGATGTGCGTCCCCAGATAGCCGGCCTCGCCCAGCGCCTGCCAAAGCTCCACGGGCTTGGCCTTGTCCACGAGCACGAACGACCGCGGCGGAGCGCCGGGGTGCTTGGCGTCGACGTCCTTGATCGCATTGTCGAGTCCG
>RFXC01000364.1 GCA_009921765.1 Betaproteobacteria bacterium
ACCTCGCGGGCGCAACGGATGTAGCCCATGACTTTGGTGTCCATCTCCTCGTGGAAATGCTCACCGGTGATCTCAGTGAGCTTCGGCGGCGCGGCATAACCGCCGGGCTCTGCAGCAGCGTTGACGAGGATGTCGATCGGCCCGCCCAGTTGTCGCACGGCCTCCTGGATAGCCGCCTTGATGGATGCATCGTCGGTCGTGTCTGCGCGGACACCCAACACGCGACGTCCGCTTTCAGCTGCCAGCTCGGCCGCAGCCCCGTCCAGCGTCTGTGCATCTCGGGCCAACAGCGCGACGTCTGCCCCCTCCTGCGCCAACACACGCGCCACCGCCTTGCCAATGCCCCGGCTGCCACCGGTCACCAAAGCGCGCTTGCCTTTGAGTTCGAGGTCCATGTGTCTCCTTGTTTGTGGTCCACCCTCTTAGATATTGCGCCTATTATCAGCAGTTGTTCTTCATGCAGCTTGGCGGTTCATCACGGGAGACGACGAGACACTGGGTGTGGTCGACTTCTCGATCTTTCCGCACGTGGACCACCCGGATCTTCCAGAAAACACCATGGCCGAAGCGCAGTGGCGCTACTTTGCGGCTTGGTTTGGAGCCCCCAAAACAAAGGGCCCAGAGAGGTCTCTAGGCCCGAGGGACTGGTGGTAGCCGCGGACCTGGGTTCAATTCCGTGCAGGTAGGTGCATGCTAGCACCCGCAATCTGCTTTGAACCCTTGAGGAACAACGCCGAAAGCTGGCACCTTCGATGGCTTTGGACGCCACGGACGTCAAGTGACCTCTGAGTTGAGCACCCGATTCAAATGTGGCGTATCGCCCTTGCTCGAAGTGGGCCATGCCAACCTTGACCGCAGTACGCAAGGCCTCCAGGCGTGAAGCATCTTCGGCTTCGCGTTGCTCCACCATGCGAAGCCCCTCCCCCCATTCAAGGCACCTCCGACTCCTGCATCCAAACCGGAATATCACGATGACCGTGCAGGACCCGCCAGACGTCGATGTGGTCGAAACGATCAACGTAAAACACCAGATACGGATAGCGTGTGAGGGGCCAGGAACGCAGACCCGGCAAATTCAGTTCATGGGCATAACGAGAGGAGCCAGTTCCCGGATGGCGGCTGATGTGTGCATAGGCCTGTTCCAGCGCGTCAATGAAGCCGATGGCTGCCTCGGCAGTGGCTTCGTTCAAGTAGTACCCGATGGCGTCATCGACATCCCGGCAGGCCAACGACCGCGGGACAACGGGCTTGGCCTTCACGCTTTTTTGCGGGGCTTGGCCGATTGGCGCACGCGGTCACGCAGACCGTCGAAATAGGCTGCCGTCGCAGGTTGAGCGGCCTCGGATCCTGCGCCGGCCAGTAGCAGGCCGCGCAGCTGCAGCCGGTCCTGATCCTTTCGGATCAACTCGCGCACGTACTCGCTGCTGGTGCCGAACCCGCGCTGGCTGACCTGCTCATCGACAAAGGTCTTGAGCGCATCCGGTAGGGAGATATTCATGGTGGTCATAGCGCAAGATTAGATTGTTTGGCAAAAATTGGCAAGATTTCAGATGGCACCTCCTCAAAAGGTTTTACAACGCCAGATTCGTACCCCGACAACATTCCGGAACCAGACGCACGTCGCTGGACAATAAGCGCCCTGAAAATAGCGTAAACCATTGAAAATAAACAATAAAAAGGCGTCTGACATTTCTATCAGACGCCTTTGGACGCTTTTTGGTGGCGCGCGCCGGAACCGAACCGGCGTCCGCCATCCAAAACACGTGGAAATGCGCGGCCCTTGAGGACGCGCTTTGCGGTATTCGGCCGAACGCAGCACTGTCTGAGGCGTGACACGTAGCCAGCTTGTGGCCGTGCCGGCGCCAGGCGGCATGCCCGTAGCGGTCTCGGCAGCTTCACACCGGGCCATGAACTTTACGGATTCGTCAGAGCCTTCAAGACAGCCTGGTTTTCGAAGGCTGCCCGCAAGGCTCGCATCCGCGACGGTGCACTGCTGCAGGCTGTGCGGGAGGCCGGCAAGACCGCGGCCAACGCCGTGGGCGAGGTGCGCGAGGCGGTGGACTTCCTGCGCTACCACGCACAGCACCTGCGCGCGGGCTTCGACCCCGCCACGCACAGGCCGCTGGGCCCGGTGGCCTGCATCAGCCCCTGGAACTTTCCGCTGGCGATCTTCGTCGGCCAGGTGGCTGCGGCACTGGCCGCCGGCAACGTGGTGCTGGCCAAGCCCGCTGAGCAGACCCCGCTGATCGCCGCCGAAGCGGTGCGCGCCCTGTGGGCGGCGGGCGTGCCGCGCGGCGCACTGCAGTTGCTGCCGGGGCGCGGTGAGGTGGTGGGGGCGCGGCTGGTGGCCGACAAGCGCATCCAGGGCGTGCTGTTCACCGGCTCCACCGAGGTGGCGCGCGCACTGCAGCGCACCCTGGCCGGCCGCGTGGGGCCCACGGGCCGGGCCATCCCCCTGGTGGCCGAGACCGGGGGCCAGAACGCCATGATCGTGGACGCCTCTGCGCTGCCCGAGCAGGTGGTGGCCGACGTGCTGGCCTCGGCCTTCGACAGCGCGGGCCAGCGCTGCTCGGCGCTGCGCATGCTGTGCCTGCAGGAAGAGGCCGCCGACCGGGTGCTGCAGATGCTGCTGGGGGCCATGGCGCAGCTGCGCCTGGGCGACCCGCAGCGCTTGAGCACGGACGTGGGCCCGGTCATCGACGGCCCGGCGCAGGCCCTGATCGAGGCCCATGTCGAGGCGATGCGCCAGCGCGGCCGCCGCGTCCACCAGGTCTGTGCCCCGCCCGATCAGCCGCTGGACCACGGCCACTTCGTGCGGCCCACGGTGATCGAGATCGAGGCCCTGGACGAACTGCAGCGCGAGGTCTTCGGCCCGGTATTGCACGTCCTGCGCTACCGCGGAGACGACCTGCCGGGGCTGCTGCGGCAGATCAACGCCACGGGTTACGGGCTGACCCTGGGCCTGCACACCCGCATCGACGAGACCGTGAGCGAGGTGGAGCGCGCCGCGAAGGTGGGCAACCTGTACGT
>RFXC01000365.1 GCA_009921765.1 Betaproteobacteria bacterium
AGCGGAACACTCGTTCGGGGTGCGGCATCATGATCGTTGAGCGGCCGTCAGCGGATGTGAACGCGGTGAGCCCGCCCGGTGAGCCGTTGGGATTGGCCGGGTAGCGGGTGGCTGCAGCGCCATCGTCGTCCACAAACCGCAGCGATGCGAGCGCCGTCCGCGCATCGGCCTCGGCGTCGAACACCGCCCGGCCCTCGCCATGTGACACCACGATAGGGGCTCGGCTCCCGACCATGCCAGCAAAAAGAACCGAGGGTGATTCCAGCACCTCGACCATGGAGAACCGTGCTTCAAACTGCTCGGAGCGGTTGCGCAGAAACCTGGGCCAGGCCGCTGCACCGGGAATGATGGATTTGAGCTGCGCCATCATCTGGCAGCCGTTGCATACGCCGAGCGAGAGCGTGCTGCCACGCTCGAAAAAGGCCTGGAAATCACCAAGCACCGCTTCGTTAAAGAGAATGCTCCGCGCCCAGCCGCTGCCGGCGCCAAGCACATCGCCGTACGAGAACCCCCCACAGGCGACCAGCGCATTGAACGACGACAGGCTGACCCGCCCCGAGATCAGGTCTGTCATGTGGACATCGAAAGCATCGAATCCCGCGCGATCAAAGGCCGCAGCCATTTCGACGTGACTGTTTACCCCCTGCTCGCGCAGCACAGCGAGACGCGGCCGGGCGCCCGTTGCGATGAAGGGTGCAGCAGGATCTTCCGCGGGGTTGAAGCTGAGGGCCACGGAAAGCCCCGCGCGCGCTGCGTCTCCCGTTCGCTCAAACTCCTCGCGTGCGCACTCCGGATCATCGCGTCGCGATGCGATCCGGAAGCTGGTCTCGCTCCAGATCTTTTGAAGCTCGGCGCGCGATTCGCTCCAGATACACCGGCCGTCGCGATGAAACTCGAGCGCATCACCACTGGAGACCTTGCCGATGACATGCGCATGGCGAGACAGGCCAGCCGCTCGCAATACCCCCATGACGGTGTCACGGTCGGCGGCCCGAACCTGAATGACTGCCCCCGGCTCTTCGTTGAACAATGCCTTGAGCGTGAGCTCATTGCGTTGAACCGAGACCTGCTCGGGCCGAATCTTGAAGTCGCCCCAGTCGGCCGAGTGCGGATCAATGGTGAGCAGGTCGAGGTTGAGCGCAAGGCCGCATCGACCGGCAAACGCCATCTCGCAAAGGGTGACAAACAGACCACCGTCGGATCGATCGTGGTACGCAAGAATCCGTCCGTCGTGACCCAGCTTGTCGATCACTGCCACGAACCGGGCGAGGCTCTCCGGGTCATCGAGATCGGGACACTCATCCCCGAGTTGCTGGGTGGCCTGAGCAAGGACGGAACCGCCCATCCGCTGACGCCCTCCTCCGAGATCAATCAGGATGAGGACACTGCCGGGATCAGCGGCCAGTTGCGGAGTGAGCACACGGCGAGCGTCGGCAACCGGCGCGAATGCGGTCACCACCAGGGACACCGGCGCGCTCACGCGTCGCTCCTCACCGGTTTGTGTGTCTTGCCACACGGTTCGCATGGAGAGCGAATCTTTGCCGACCGGAATTGCAATGCCGAGTGTGCGGCAAAGCGAAGCAGCAGCGTCGACGGCGTCGCGAAGGTCTGCATCCTCATCGGCGGGCCCGTCGTGGCCGTCGGCTTCACGCGTGCCGACGTGGTCGCCGCTTCAAATGTTGTGTTCTGTGCTGATGTTGCTGCCGCCGGGTTGATGACCGCCACCGGCGAGCGCTCCCCGATTGCAAGCGCATCGCCGCTGTAGCCAGAAAAATCAAACAGGCCGACCGCACAATCGGCAACCGGCACCTGCCACGGACCTACCATCTGGTCCCGGGAGCTGAGGCCACCCACGGACCGATCGCCAATGGTGATCAAGAACGATTTGCTCGCCACGGCGGGCATGCGAAGCACCCGCGCAGCTACCTCGGCCAGCTCGAAGCCAACCAGGTCAAGTGGAGCGAGCTGCCGCTCGCGGCGTATCGCCTCGCGATGCATGCGCGGAGGCTTACCAAGCAGAACATCGATCGGCATGTCGACCGGACGACTGCCGTCAGAAGCCTCGACAATCAACTGCCCGTCGTCAGTTACTGTCCCGACCACCGAAAATGGGCAACGTTCGCGCAGGCATAACGCCTCGAACCGTGGCAGGTCGGCCGGCGCCAGCGCAAGCACGTACCGCTCCTGTGATTCATTGCACCAGACCTCGGCTGGTGACATTCCCGACTCAAGCACCGGCACCTGCGCGAGATCGAACCGGGCTGACCGACCGGCACCATGCACAATTTCCGGAAACGCATTGGACAGCCCGCCAGCTCCAACGTCATGGATAGACAGGATGGGGTTGCCTTCGCCGAGCGACCAGCAGCGGTCAAGCACTTCCTGCGCCCGACGTTCGATTTCAGGGTTGCCACGTTGCACGGAGTCAAAGTCAAGCTCGGCGGTGTTGGCGCCCGCATTCATGCTTGACGCTGCGCCACCTCCGAGGCCGATCCGCATGCCGGGACCGCCCAGCTGGATCAGGAGCGTACCCACGGGTAGCGCATGCTTGTCGGTGTGGGCAGCGGCTATGCTTCCCACACCGCCTGCGATCATGATTGGCTTGTGATAACCCCGCACAACGCCGCCCACATTCTGCTGATAGGTCCTGAAATAGCCCAGCAGATTGGGGCGACCGAATTCATTGTTGAAGGCTGCGCCGCCGAGCGGTCCCTCGATCATGATGTCGAGCGCATTGGCGATTCGCGCCGGCGCGCCGTAGGGTGGCTGCGCTTGGCGGGACGCGAGGGGGGCGAGAACATCCTGCGCCGATTCCCAAGGCGCGACGGCATCGGGAATCATGAGGTCCGACACCGTGAAGCCAGTCAGGCCAAACCGCGGGCGGGCACCGCGACCCGTGGCGCCCTCATCACGAATTTCTCCACCCGCACCGGTGGAGGCACCTGGAAAGGGCGAGATGGCGGTGGGATGGTTGTGGGTCTCCACCTTCAGAAGGCTGTGCACCAGCCCGGCGTGCGAGCGGTAGCG
>RFXC01000366.1 GCA_009921765.1 Betaproteobacteria bacterium
GTGGTCGGTGCAGGTGCCCTCTGCAGACGCCGTGCTGCTCAACCACGGCAACACCTACGCCATCACCGCCAGCGTCAGCGACAAAGCCGGCAATACAGCCGTGGCAGACACCAACAACGGTGTGCTGGTCAACATTGCGCCGCCCGATGTGCCCACCGTGGTCAGTCAGATCACCGCCAGCACCACGCCCACTCTCACCGGCGTGGCGCAAAAGCTCAACGGGGGCAGCGCGGTGAATCTGGCCGCGGGCGATGTACTGACCGTCGTCATCAAAGACGCCGGTGGGACAGCACTGAGCAATGGCACCTACACCCTGACCGTGGGCGGCAGCAGCAGCCCCGCAGGCCTGACCTACAACACCACCACCGGCGCCTGGACCCTTGCGGTACCCAGCGGCGTGCTGGCCACGCCCACCGCAGCGACCACCTACCAAATTGATGTGTCGACCACTGCCGGTGGCATCACCCGCAGCGACATCAGCAGCGGCGAACTCAAGCTGGTGTTGGCACCGACCATCACAAGCATCCCTGAAGGCACCACCATCAACATGACCGAAGCGGCCAGCCTGGGCGGCACGCCGGTCAACGTTGGCCTCGCTGGCACCGGTGCCGTGGAAGGGCAGGTCATCACGGTCAACTGGGGCGGGCAGACCTTCACGCAAGTACTCACTGCTGCCGACGTTGCCGGTGGCAGTGTCGCCATCGTGGTGCCCACCTCGGTCCTGCAGGCCGAAACCCCGGCCAACACCAGTGAAACCATCGCTGTCAGTGTTTCGCTCGGCAACGGCGCGACCAGCGCCACGAGCAACCAGACGGTCAACTTTGTCACGCCTACTGCGCCCACGATCAACTCGACGGCGTGGACCAGCACGGGTGCGGGCAACACCAGCTCCATCCTCGGCATTCCTGAGGCGAATTACGAACGGCAGTTCACAGGCTTCTCGACCTATTCAGGCGGCGCGCCCCTGGTCGACAACCAGCTCTACTACAGCGAGGCCTCGGCCAGTGGCAACAGCGGCACCATCATGCGGGTGCAATTGCCCACGGCCGGTGTGGCGGGCGCCACCAACCCCGCCTTGGCGGGTGACACCCTGACCGTGACCTGGGGCACTCAAACCCTTGCCGTCTACACATTGCTGGCCGCCGACATCACGGCCAAGTACGTCGACATCACCGTGCCCTTCAGCGCAATCAGCGCGCAAGCCTATGGCACGGTACCTGTCACGGCAGTGGTCACCAGCGCTGCCAGCGGCAACAGCTCGCCGGCTGCCACCGTGAACGTGACCTGGGCTTACGACATGCCCATGGATAACCTGACCAGCCTGAGCGAAGGCTTTGCCATCAATGGCCGCAGTGCCAGCAGCCAGTCAGGCTACCAATATCAAACGCAAGGCGTGGTCAGCGTCGGTGACGTCAATGGTGACGGCTACGACGACTTCACCTTGGTGGAAAACACCGGCGGTGCCAAGTACGTTGTGTACGGCCGTGCGGGCCTGACGGCGGTGGAGTTGTCGACCCTGACGACGGTCGGCGGCACCAACGGCTTCATCATCAGTGGGGGGACCTACTTCAACACCCCCGGTGGCGACTACAACGGTGATGGTCTGAACGACATCATCGTGAGCGCAGGCCTGTCCACCTATGTGGTGCTGGGCAGCACCTCCAGCCCAGGTGCCATCAACGTGACCAGCATGGCGGCCAGCCAGGGCTTCAAGATCACATCACCGACCTACACCGTCGCGGCTCCGACATTTGTCGGTGACGTCAACGGCGATGGTTTGGATGACATGATTTTGGACTTCGCGGTCAATGCCACAGCATGGGGCAACTATGTGCTGTACGGCAGCAAAGACGCGTCGAGTCTCACCATTCCCACGGGGCAGACGGGTACGTTCAGCAACGGCTTCTTCATCAATACCGGGAGCACCAATTTGGTGTCCGGTGCCAACACCTTTGCCAAGAGCGGCGACTTCAACGGCGATGGTTACAGCGACTTTGTACTGAACAACTATGTGGCCGATGCCACAGCGGATACGGCCAGCTATGTCTACTTTGGCGGCCCCGACCTGACGGGGATCACGGCCAGTTCGATGAGCGCTGCGGGCAGCGGGCGCGGGTTTGCCATCAAAGGAATGACAGGCAAACATCAGTCCATCTACAGCACCACAACCGCCGACATCAACGGCGATGGTCTCAACGACATGGTCTTCAACGACGGAGGCACCAACGCCTATGTGCTGTTTGGCAAAACCAGCGATGCGCCAGTCAGCGTGTCGGGGTTGGCAGCAGGCTCGGGTGGCTTTGTGATCAATGGTGCATTGATAGACGTCGACGTCGTGGGCGACTTCAACGGCGACGGTCTGGCCGACATGGTGGTGACGCAGACAGCCGGACAAGTCAACGGTGTGAACGTGGGGGCCTCTTACCTGATCTACGGCCGCACAGCCACCAGCTCGATCACCTTGAGCAACGTGGCCCCCTCGGAGGGCTTCCGCATCGACGGGCCTAGCGGCGTTGGCACCAACTTCGGTCAGTCGGTCAGTGCCGGCGGCGACATCAACGGCGATGGCTTTGCCGACCTCATCATCACGGCCCCGGCAGACGATCCGACAGCTCGTACCGATGGGGGCATTACCCGTGTGATTTACGGTGGCCCAAGTCCCTTGAATTACATGACCTTCCAACCCCTCAATGGCGACACCATCGGCACCACCGGTGCCGACACCCTGCTCGGCACCGGTGGTGCCAACCAGATCGTGGCCGGGGACGGTAATGACACCTTGACCGGTGCAGGCGGCGCCGACGTGTTGTACGGCGGCCGGGGCGATGACACCCTCATCATCAATGCCAGCAACATCACCGCCCTGGGCACCAACAGTGGCAATACGTCGCAAGCCATTGCCCGCATTGACGGCGGCAGCGGCACCGACACACTGCAGATCACCGACTCGCTCGACCTGGGGCTCATCCGCCCGGCGGCCATCCAGAGCATCGAGCGCAT
>RFXC01000367.1 GCA_009921765.1 Betaproteobacteria bacterium
GGCGACCCGCGGGTCGCCCGATTTGTTCCAGCCCTCTGTTTCAGCCCCCTGATTGACGGAGCACCGCGATGAAGCATGTGATCATCGGTAATGGCCCGGCAGGCGTCGTGGCCGCGGAAACCATCCGCAAGCACCGCCCCAATGACACCATTGTCCTGATTGGCGACGAGCCGGTTCCGCCCTATTCCCGAATGGCGATTCCGTATCTGCTGGTTGGCAACATCAATGAAGCGGGAACCTATCTTCGCAAAAGCGAAAATCACTTCGACACGCTCTGCATCACGCAGGCGCAGGGGCGTGTGACGGCCATCGACACCGTGGCGCGCCGGGTGGCGCTGTCCGAGGGCCAACATTTCGACTACGACCGCTGTCTGATCGCCACCGGCTCGGTGCCCGTCAGGCCGCCGATCTCGGGCCTGGATTCCCCCTATGTGCAAACCTGCTGGACCATGGCCGACGCGCGCAACATCCTGCAACTCGCCAAACCGGGCGCGCGCGTACTGCAGATGGGTGCGGGCTTCATCGGCTGCATCATCCTCGAGGCGCTGGCGCAGCGCGGGGTGAAGCTCACTGTGGTCGAGATGGGCGACCGTATGGTGCCGCGCATGATGGGCCCGGTAGCCGGTGGACTCATCAAGTCGTGGTGCGAGGAAAAGGGCGTGCGCGTGCTCACCGGCACGCGGGTGGAGTCGCTCGAGCCGGCAGCGCCGCTTCGGGCACGGTTCTCGGGTGGCATGGCCGAGGAATTCGATCTGGTGATCCAGGCCACGGGCGTGCGACCCAACATCGGTTTCCTCTCGAACACGCCGATCCGCTGTCTGCAGGGCGTGCTCACCGATGAACGCCAACAAACCTCGGTCGAGGGTGTGTATGCCGCGGGCGACTGCGCCGAAGCCTTCGATGTGGCGAGCAACACCAGCATTGTGTCCGCCATTCAGCCCAATGCCGTCGATCAGGCCTATGTGGCTGCCATGAACATGGCGGGTCGCCGGATCGCATCGCGCGGCGTCACGCAAATCAATGTGCTCGATACGCTCGGCCTGGTCTCCACCTCGTTTGGGCAATGGCAGGGTGTGCCCGGCGGCGACCATGTCGAAGTCACCGATGCTGCGCGCTACCGCCATCTGCGGCTCGAGTTCAAGGACGATGTGATGGTGGGCTGCAACAGCCTCGGGATGACCGAACACGTGGGCGTGCTGCGCAATCTGGTCGAGGGGCAGGTCAAACTCGGTGCGTGGAAAGCAGAACTGATGCGCGACCCCACCCGGGTGATGGAAGCCTATCTCGCTACCGCCCAGGCGCAAGGCCAGTGGCAGGGCGGCGCGCGCGGCACTGCGCGTGCCTGATGGGCAACGGAGGGCGGTCGATGCAAATCACCTTCAAGCTGTTTGCGATGCTTGCTGATCATCTGCCCGCGCAACTCGACGGTCACTCGCGCGAGGGCAATGCGTTGCGGCTCGATGTGCCTGAGGGCATCACGGTGCAGCAGGTGATCGACCGGTTCTCGCTACCGGCCAAACTCGTTCATCTGGTGCTGATCGATGGCCGCTACGTCGAGCCGTCGGCGCGCGCCTCGCGCGCGCTGGTTGAAGGTGAAACGTTGGCTATCTGGCCGCCGATTGCAGGCGGCTGAGGGCGTGAAGGGGCGGAGACGCGAAGCCCCGAGGGGCGGTCTGCCTGCCCGGCTGCGACCTGAGGCGGGCGATCGCTGATGCCCGACTTCGGCGACCGCCGGACCATGGCCTGCACCCCCGCCGACCTGAAACGTTGGTTGGGCGAGCTGTGCGGGTGTGACCCGGGCATGACTGCCTCCGAACGTGCATCGGGTGCGCAGCCCGGCTCGGTCGGCGCCGCCACCATCGAGGCCGAAGGCGTGACGCTCACGCTTCGCTGGCGGGTGCTGGCGCCGCGGCAGATTGCACTCTTGCGCATTGCGCAGCTTGAACTCGAGTTCAGCTACCCATCGGCCGAGGCCAAGGGGGCGCGGGCCTGGATCGAGCGCTTTGATCGGCATACCCAGCGCCGATGACGATCAAGTCTGATCGATGGATTCGCCGCATGGCGGCAGAGGGCATGATCGAGCCCTTCGAAGCGGGGCAGGTTCGCGAGGTGAACGGTCAGCGCATCGTGTCGTATGGCACGTCGAGCTACGGTTACGACTTGCGCTGCGCCAACGAGTTCAAGATCTTCACCAACATCAATTCGACCATCGTCGACCCCAAGGCCTTCGACGAAAAGTCTTTTGTCGATTTCAAGGGCGATGTGTGCATCATCCCGCCCAACTCGTTCGCGCTCGCCCGCACGGTGGAATACTTCCGCATCCCGCGGTCGGTGCTCACGATCTGCCTGGGCAAGTCCACCTACGCGCGCTGCGGCATCATCGTGAACGTCACGCCGCTCGAGCCCGAGTGGGAAGGCCATGTGACGCTGGAATTTTCCAACACCACGCCGCTGCCCGCGAAGATTTACGCCGGCGAGGGCTGCGCGCAGGTGATCTTTCTTGAATCCGACGAGGTGTGCGAGACCTCGTATCGCGACCGCGGGGGCAAGTACCAGGGTCAGCAGGGGGTCACGCTGCCGCGGACGTGAGGTTCAGGCTGATAGCTGACCACAGCTTGCTGCATAGGTGTTCCGATATGGGTAACCTTCTTCCCGAGCAGGCCGAGTCCGACGCAAGCCCTGAAACCCGTGCGATCTACGCATCGCTTCGCCAGCTCTGCGGCGTTCCGATGGTGCCGCTCATCTACCGCCATCTGGCGACGATACCCGGGGCACTCGAATGGGCGTGGTCGTTGCTGGGGCCTGCGCTGCGCGCTGGCCAGCTGCAGGACTCGGCCTGGGAGATGAGTCGGACGATGCGAATCGAGCCGGTGGTAAGGCTTCCGGTTGAGGCCGTGCGCGCACTGGGTGTCAGTGCTGCGGATCTTGCCGAACTTCACAAACTGCTGGCGGCCTACAACCGCAGCAACCCGGTGAACCTGCTC
>RFXC01000368.1 GCA_009921765.1 Betaproteobacteria bacterium
ACAGCACCGCGCCCTGCAAGGCGCCAGGCGTGAGCCCGCGCATCGATAGCTGCATGCTCTGAAACAGCGAGGCCAGCGCCGGGTCTCCGGATGATTGCAGCAGGCCGCTCATCACACCTGGTTGAAACAGGTTAAGGAGGCTGGGCGACATTGGCGGCCGCAGCGCCAATGCAGCCAGGCGCGAGATTCCAGTGTCGGCGGCGCTGGCAGGCGCCGGTAGCGATGCTTGCGTCGGGCCGTTGGCGGCACGTGCATCGACAGCGCGCAGGGTCCAGCCACCTGCGTTGCGATTCGCCCGCAGCCACACCTGCTCGCCCGGACGAAACCGCAGGCCGGGTGGTAAGTCGATCAGCTGGCCGTTGTAGAGCAGTTTGAGGGTCTCGCCGCGCATCTCGAGCGCGGCTTGGATGATCTGGCCGTCGCGCAGCCCGAGTTGCTGGGCAATCGGTAACAGCAGCGTGATGGTACGACGCTTAGGGGAAGCGAACCCACTTTTTCTTTTCTTCGGCAGACACTTCCGGGGCCGGGCCGTTGTAAGCCACACTTGGTGCCTGGCGAGGAACCGCGATCGGCGGGTTGAGGTCGCTGGCGGTTGGCGCAATGGTCGGCGCAACGACCGGTGCGGCGCGGTGCAACTCAGCCGCCTTGATCTGCTTGACCTCGGCTTGCGGTGCTGGATCACCCAGCACGACTTGACGCATCACCGCAGCGCCCGGCACGTTCAATGTCGAGCCTGGCTTCAGCTTCATCGCTTTCACCTCACCCAGCAGCTGCGGGTTGGCGCGTGCAAAGGCCTCGCGCATGACTTCCATCGAGAACGGGCTGTTGGGCATGGTTTTCTTGATGACCTTGTCCAGATTGTCACCGGCCTTGACCTGGTAGGCGCCGGTCGGTGCAGCACCCTGCAAGCTCTCACGAGCTACGGTGGCTAGCGCAGGGTCGGTCACAGGCTTCGGTGCGGCAGCGACGGGCTTGCGTTTTTTCGGTGCCGGCTTGGCCGGCGCGGCGGCGTGCTTGTCGGCGGCCTTGTCTGCCGCCTTATCAGGGCCATGCTCTGCAGTCTTGTCGCCCGATTTTTCGGCGCGCTTGTCAGCGGCTGGCTTGGCATCCGCTGCATGCTTGTCAGCGCCGTGCTTGTCAGCCGCTTTTTCGGCTGGTTTCTCTTCCGGCTTGGCGGCCGCGGTGCCCTCGTCAAATTTCTTCGGCTCCATCTTGGGTGCGAAGGCCTTGGGCGTTGCATTCTTCGGGTAGGGCTTGGACGGCAGCTCAGGCTCGGCCGGCGCCTCGGCCTTGGCCGGCTCTTTGCCGTCCTTGCCGTCTTTCTTGGCCTCGTCTTTTTTGTCGTCTTTCTTCTCGTCTTTCTTGGCCTCGTCCTTTTTTTCCTCTTTTTTGGCGTCGGCCTTCGGCGCATCCTTGGGCGGATCTGCGGCGAATACGTTACCGCCGAGCAGCATCGCGAGGCAGGCAATCAGGAGCTGTTGTTGAGCGTTTTTCATTGTTCTCTCCGGTATTTCTGTCAGAAGGGCGTCGCGACCCAGTCGCCGCTTTTGCCGGCGCTGGCTGAACCGGCCAGCTTGCGAACGACGGCACGATCATTGGCAACCGCCACCACCTCAACCAGGGCGAGATGCTCGCCGCTATCAGGCTCAAGGATACGCGCCGGGAGTTGCTCACGATTCATCATCAGAAGCTGATCGCCTACCGACAAACCAGCCACCTGACCTGCATTAATCACCCAACCCTGCTTGGCCTCTTGCATCACGTTGAAGCTTTGCGGGCGGCAGCCAAAATCACCGTCCAGTTTCTGCTGCCAGCGCTCGACCACTTTATCAAGCTCGGTCAGCAAGCCAATGGGCAGCGGCTGCGAGTTGTGCATCAATTTCTGCTCAGGGAAGAACAGCGGCACTGCGTCTTGCCAGAGAATTCTTTGGTTCAGGCGCTCGATCACCGACAAGCGTACGACAAACGGAATCGGCGCAGTCTTGGCAGGCTCGTCGTTCCAGTAGTCTTTAACCGCTTTGAGGGTCTCGGCAGCACGCTGCTGACGGGTACTGGGTGGCCGGACCGGCTCGATGCCCAGGGCACCTGCGGGCAACACCTCGATCACCATCTGATACGGGCTGACCTCAGGCACATAGCCGAGCAGCTTGCGGTCGTAGGCTGTTGCCGGCATGCGCGCGGTGGGCGCCAGTGACCAGCGGCGGCTGGCCACCGCCTTGGCCGCAAAACGCGCCCGGGCCTGCTGCATGAAGGGCAACCAGAAGCCCTGATCTGCGCCGCTAGATTGGATGCCCATGCCGATATCGAGCGTGGCCTCACGGCGGTAGCGCTGCTGATTGGCGCGGCAGACTTCTTCGTCCGGCATTACACCTTTGCCCTCGGCGATGATGGCCGCCGACACGCCCTCTTCTACTGTCAGGTAATTCAGCACGCGTACATTGCGCACTTTCATTTCCGAGGTGATGCGGGTGTTCTCATGCATCTTGCCGGTGCTGTCGATCCAGGCCGCATTACGCACCCGGGTCTGGCCCTCCATCGCCGCGCTGATCAGCGCATGCTGGAGCGCCTCGAGGCGTTTTTTCGGTTCGGTTGGCAGCACGCTGTCAGCCGGCCAGGCGGTGCTGACGGCACCTGCCAGTGGCAGGGCGATCAGCATTGAGAGCAGGCGCAGGCGCATGATGGGCTCCGGTTAACGGGTCGTTGATTAACGGCGACGCGCTGCAGCCATCTGGCTCAGGTACAGCACGCGCAGGTCGTTGACGACGCGGCCGTCCAGCGAGAGTGTGGTCTCGTAGGTGTCATCACCGATCGGCGTGATTGACTCCAGCACCGCGCCGTAGATGATGCCCTGCACACGGGTGCGGAAGGTATCACTGGTGATCATCATCTCGGCCACGGTGGTGGTTGCATCGAGCTGCTGGCCATAGACCTGTTCGGTCAGGGCACGGTAGGCATCGAGCTTCGAGGCGCG
>RFXC01000369.1 GCA_009921765.1 Betaproteobacteria bacterium
GTTGATGTGGCTGGTGAAGTCCCAATTGACGAAAATTCCCCGGCGCCCACTTTCCGGGTGCCGGATGATCACCGGATGCGAGGACTTTGGCGTGCCCGGCCCGAACACGCGCGCGCCGTCGTGGGTGGCGGTGAGCCCTGACAGATAGGCCTTCATCCGGTCCGAGAGCGCGTCATAGGCGGCATAGGTGCTTGCGAACATCGTGTCGCCGCCGCCGTCGGGCGGCACCGTGTGGTTGTAGAGCATGCTGCCCAGCGGCGGGAAGGGCGCGCACGACTGATCGCTGTGCCAGCTCTCGCCCGAGATGCGTTGCGAAGTCTCGTCATAGTGAAATTTCCGAACCAGCGGATGCTCGGTGGGCTTGCTGATGGTTTGTGCGCCCACGTGCCGACCGAGCGTTCCGAACAGACTTGCGAATCGGATGTGGTCGTCAAAACTGATTTTCTGATCCCGAAAAAAAAGCACCTGATAGCGCACGAACGCGTCTTTGACTTCGCTGATCTGCTGGGCTGTGAGTTCGCGCGTGAGATCGATGTCGGTGATCTCGGCGCCGATGTGAGGCGACGCGGGCGTGACCGTGATGTGGGTGTAGCGCGTGGCCGGCTGGTCGGGGGTGCGGGCCGAGATGGGCGCGCCAATGGTGCTGGTGAACATGGCGGTCGTCTCCGTCAATGACCTGGGATCCTGGGTTTCTGTGTCGGGTTGTGCAACTATACTCAGATGATGATCCCGCATACCAGGAGCGCACCCGACCGGGGCGGGCGCTCGAGCGCACCCTGATGAAGATGGCCCACTCGGTCAATGCCGGAGCAGACAAATGAAGCCCCGTGTGCTCATCGTAGGGGCCGGTATCGCCGGTTGTTGCGCGGCCATTGCGCTCGCGCGGATCGGCTGGGCCGTGACGCTCATTGAAAAGCAGTCGGCCTGGCAGTTCCAGAGTTCGGGCATCTTTGTCTACAGCAATGGCCTCGCGCAGTTCCGCGCGCTCGGTGTCATGGATGAGATGGTGACCGCCGGGTTCCCCATCGCCGATGGACGCAACGTCTACCTCAATCCCGACGGCTCCCCGTTTCTGGAAACGTTTTATCCGGCGCGCTTCGAAGGCAACGAGCAGGTTCCCATTCTCGGCATTCGACGGGCCGACATGCACCGGGTGCTGTCGCGCCATCTGAGTGAACTCGGTGTCGAGGTGAGGCTGGGCTGTACGGTCGAGCAGCTCGACAATCTGCCTGCGAGGGTGGATGCACAGCTCTCCGATGGCAGCCGCATTGTCTGCGATCTGCTCCTTGGCGCAGACGGCATCCGGTCACGGGTGCGGCAACTGCTCTGGCCCGATATCGAGCCGCGGTACAGCGGCTTTGGCGTCTGGCGAAGCGTGCATCGGCGCCCGGCTGATCTGGCCGACAAGATCATGATGATGGCGCCGGGCCTGCGCCTGGGCATCATGCCGATCTCGCAGAGCCAGCTCTATCTGTTCGGCACCGTCCCCGAACCTGCGGGGGCATGGTTTGCGCGCGAAGACTGGGCCGACCTGATGCGCTCGCGGTTTTCGGTCTTTCGCGGACCCGCCGCCCAGTTTCTCGATCAGCTCACCGCCCAGTCCGAGGTGCTTTACACGGCCGTTGAAGAGGTGGTGATGGCGGGCCCCTGGCACCATCATCGTGTGCTGCTTATTGGCGATGCAGCGCATGCCAGCACCCCATTCATGGGTCAGGGTGGCGCGATGGCTGTACAGGATGCGGTGGTGCTCGGGCGCCTTCTTGCCTCGGGTCTGCCGCTGGACAGCGCGCTCCACCGGTTCAGCGAGGCGAGGCCGCCCGTCTGCCGCTTCGTGCAGGAGGTGTCCAGACAGGTGGGGGTGAGCGGTGCTCAATCCGACCCACTGCAACACGCGAGGATTCTTGACGCGATGCGATCGACTGCGCAGCAGCGGGTGGATGATTTTTATGCGCAGCTCGAGCGGCTTCACCGGTAAATCATCAAAGGGGACATGCCATGACACGCAGACACTGGATTAGCGCAATTGCTGCGGGGGGCATCATGGCGGCGCTGCCGCTTTGCGCCTCCGCGCAGACCTACCCCAGTAAGCCCATCCGCATCATCGTGCCGTTTGCGGTCGGCGGGTCCTCCGACATCATGGCGCGTGGTCTGGGCAAACAGCTCGCCGAGCAGTTGGGCGCGCAGGTGGTGGTGGAGAACCGGCCCGGGGGCGGAGGCGGGCCGGCGATGCAGGCCGTGGTGTCGTCACCCGCCGACGGGCATACGCTCCTCTACGGCACCATTGGCACCAACAGCGTCGCGCCGTTGCTCTTCAGGAATCTGCCGGTCGATCCCGTTCGCGATCTTCAACCCGTTTCCATCCTCGCGCTCAATCCGAGCGTGCTGATCGTGAACGCAGCCCTGCCGATTCAGTCACTCGAGGATCTCATCCGGTATGCGAAGGCCAACCCGGGCAAGCTCAGCTATGCCTCGGCGGGCAACGGTTCGATTTCACATCTGGCCACCGAACTCCTGAAGACCAGCGCGCAGATCGACATGCTTCATGTCCCCTACAAGGGCGGTGGCGCAGCGTCTGCCGATCTGCTCGCGGGCAACATTTCCCTCATGATTGAAACCATCACCAACGCGATGACGCTGGTGAAGACGGGCAAAGTGCGGGCGATTGCAAACTCGGGCAGCCGCCGCTGGCCCACCGCGCCCGATCTGCCCACGTTTTCGGAAGCCGGCGTGCCCGGCTATCAGGTCGACAGCTGGACCGGACTGTTTGTCGCGGCGGGCACCCCTGCGTCTGTCGTCGACCGGATCAACGCCGAACTCGTCAAGGCCGCGCGCGATCCCGGGTATCGGACCGCCATGAGCAACATCGGGGTCGAGGCGGTCAGCTCATCGCCCCAGGAATTCGCGAGTTTCGTTAAAGCCGAGATGGACAAATGGGGACGGGTGATTCAACTC
>RFXC01000370.1 GCA_009921765.1 Betaproteobacteria bacterium
ACGCATTGAAACTGTCGCCCGACTCGGTCCGTAGCCTTGCCTTGCAGGGCGGCCCGATGAGTGGGGCAGAGGTCATCGTGTTCGAGGCGACCGACTATTGGCGCGATGCCGTGCGGCTCCGGCGCTACGACGAGAAGGCGAAGGTACCGGGCCTGGATGTGCCGCAGTTCGCCTCCTACGCGATGCGTGTCGCAGGCGCGCAGCGCGCCAGGACCTGAGCCGATCGTCATTCTTTGGACACCGGTGCATCACCGGCCGGTCACCCACATCTGTCATCCCGCTGTCTGAAACTTCAAGGAGCTCCGCATGCCCGGGTTCTTCCGACGCCGTCTTGCCGCCGGCGCGCTGGCACTGACCTGCCTCGCCAGCGCCGCCGCGCAGGGGAGCGAACTACGCTTCGCCGTCACCGACATCGTCGGGCTCGAGAACCTGCAGCGTGAATGGGGTCCTTTCCAGAAAGCTCTCAAGGACATGGCCGGATTGGAATTCCGGTTCTTCCCGGTTCCGAACCGCACTGCGGCCGTGGAGGCGCTCAATGCCAGACGGGTCGATGTGGTGCTGACGGGACCGGCGGAATACGTGGTCTTCAGGGCGCGGACGAACGCGGTGCCAGTCGTTGGGCTCACGAGGGTCGACTACTTCTCGAACATCGTGGTACGCGCTGACTCGCCATACAACGTCCCCGCCGATCTCAAAGGCCAGAAACTCGGTCTGGGTGCGATCGGTCCGCTTGCCGCCAAGCCGGTGATGGAAGGCAAGGCGGTGCTGTTCAAGAAGTTCGCCGGCATCGATTGCTTTGATATCGAACTCGATGAGCGCGATCCGGACAAGCTGGTCGACATCATTGCTGCGCTCGAGCCCACCTTCGGTGGCATCAATCTCGAGGACATCAAGGCGCCGGAGTGTTTCTACATCGAGCGCAAGCTGCGCGAGCGCATGAAGATTCCGGTGTTCCATGATGATCAGCATGGCACCGCCATCATTGTCGGCGCGGCGGTGATGAATGGACTGCGGGTGGTCGGCAAGCCCATCGAGCAGGTCAAGCTGGTGTGCTCCGGTGCTGGCGCTGCGGCGCTGGCCTGTCTCGATCTGCTGGTGCATGTCGGGGTGAAAAAGGAAAACATCTGGGTCTCGGACATTTGCGGCGTGGTGTGGCAGGGACGCGCCGAGCAGATGGATGACAACAAGGCGCGCTATGCCCGTGTCACCGATGCTCGTACCCTGGGCGAGATCATCGTCGGGGCCGATGTGTTTCTCGGGCTGTCGGCCGGCAAGGTGCTCAAGCAGGACATGGTCAAGCAGATGGCGGCACGACCGCTGATCCTGGCGCTGGCCAATCCCGAGCCGGAGATCCTGCCCGACCTGGTGAAGGCGGTGCGCGATGATGCGGTGATCGCCACCGGCCGTTCGGACTATCCGAACCAGGTCAACAATGTGCTGTGCTTTCCCTTCATCTTCCGTGGTGCGCTGGATGTCGGTGCCACGCAGATCAACGAGGCCATGAAGCTGGCGGCAGTGCGTGCGATTGCCGACCTCGCCATGGCCGAGCAGTCCGAAGTGGTGACCGCCGCCTATGGCGAGCAGAACCTCAACTTCGGCCCGGAGTATCTGATTCCCAAGCCGTTTGATCCGCGCCTGATTGCGCAGATCGCGCCGGCGGTGGCCAAGGCCGCGATGGAGTCCGGCGTGGCCACGCGCCCGATCCGCGACTTCGATGCCTATCGCGACCAGTTGCAGCAGTTTGTCTATCACTCCGGCTTGACGATGAAGCCCCTGTTCGCTGCGGCCAAGAGCGGCCCGCGTCGGCGCATCGTGTATGCCGAAGGCGAAGAGGAGCGGGTCCTGCGCGCAGTGCAGGTGGTGATCGATGAGCATCTGGCGCGCCCCATCGTCATCGGCCGCCCGGCCGTGGTGGAAAAGCGTGTGGCCAAGTTCGGTTTGCGCATGCAGGCCGGCGTCGATTTCGATCTGGTCAATCCCGAATCCGATCCGCGCTATCGCGAATACTGGGAAGAGTATTTCCGCCTCACCGAGCGCCGCGGTGTATCGATGCAGTACGCCAAGATCGAGATGCGTCGTCGCCTGACACTCATCGGCGCGATGATGATCCATCGCGGCGAGGCCGACGGCATGATCTGCGGCACCTTCGGCACGCACGCCCTGCATCTGAATTATGTCGATCAGGTCATCGGTCGCCGGCCCGGCGTGCAGCACTTCTATGCCATGAACATGCTGATGCTGCCCAAGCGCACGGTGTTCATCTGCGACACCTATGTCAATGCCGATCCGAGCGCCGAACAGATTGCCGAGATGACGGTACTGGCGGCCGAGGAGGTGCGCCGCTTCGGCATGGTGCCCAAGGTGGCCTTGCTGTCGCACTCGTCCTTTGGCACCAGCGATTCCCCCTCGGCCGGCAAGATGCGTCGTGCGCTGGGTCTGATCCAGCAGGCTGCGCCTGAACTCGAAGTCGAGGGCGAGATGCATGGTGATGCGGCGCTGTCCGAGCCGTTGCGCATGGCCAGCTTCCCCAACTCGCGCCTCAAGGGCGAGGCCAACCTGCTGATCATGCCGACGCTGGATGCGGCCAACATCGCCTTCAACCTGCTCAAGACTGCAGCCGGCGATGGCATCACCATCGGCCCCATCCTGCTCGGCGCGGCCAAGCCGGTGCACATCGTGACCGCTTCGTCGACGGTGCGTCGCATCGTCAACATGACTGCCTTGACGGTGGTCGATACCAACGCCGCGCGCGATCAAAAGCGGCTTTTCTGAAGGGAGTCGGTCATGTCTGCTGCGCCGTCGGATCCGTTTGAACTGCTCAAGTCGTTCTGGTCGTCCTTCGGCATGCCGCCGGGGGGCATGGCTGCAGGCATGGGCGCAGCCATGCCCAACATGGCCTCGGCCATGCCGGCCATGGACCCGGCCGAAATCGCCAAGCGCATCG
>RFXC01000038.1 GCA_009921765.1 Betaproteobacteria bacterium
CAGGCGGTCATCGCCACCTGCACCGGGCTGGTCTGCGCAATATGGGCGGCCGCAAACGCTGCCATGGCAACGGGCGGCGTAATCATCGACAGACATCCGAAGAAAAACACAAACATGTGCGCAGCAAGCGGCTGCACGCCAAGCTGCACCAGCGAGGGGGCCGCGATCACCGCCACCAGCAGATACACGCCGGTGGTGGGCAGACCCATGCCGAGAATCAGGCACATGACCGCCACCGCAACCAGCAGCAGCATCACGTTGCCTTCCCCCAGTTTGGCGAGGGCGAGGGACAGACTGAGGCTCAGCCCGCTGATGTTCAGCAACCCGATCACCGCTCCCGCGACCGCACAGATCACGATAATGTCGACTGCGTCGCGACCGGTGGCGGTCAAGGCACCCAGCATGCCGCGAAGGCTCAGCCGCTTGCCGCCATAGCCCTTCCAGAATGCGAACGGCAGCATGGCCAAAACACCCAGCAACACAGCGGGCTCGGCCTGAACATCGGTTGCGCCCATGAGTACGAACAGCACAACGAATGGAATGAGAAAGAACCAACCCCGTCGGAACACATCGCCAGAACGGGGAAGCTCGGCGGGGTCGATGCCACCGATCTTTCGCCGCGCCGCCTCCAGATCAACCTGAACGAATATCGAGACATAAAAAAGCAGCGAGGGGATGAGCGCGGCAAGTGCCACCTCGACATACCGCACCTGGAGATTCTCAGCCATCAGGAAGGCCGCCGCACCCATCACGGGCGGCATGATCTGTCCCCCGGTGGACGAGACAGCCTCCACCGCACCGGCGGTCTGAGGCGTGTAACCTGCCTTCTTCATGTTGGGAATGGTGATGATGCCAGTGGACATCACATTGGCCACCGCACTGCCCGAGATGGTCCCGAAAAGCGCCGAGGCCACCACCTCCACCTTGCCGGTGCCACCGCGGTAGCGGCCGAACATGGCCGTGGAAATGTCGGTGAAGAATTCAGCGCCGCCGCAGTTCTGCAGGATGCGGCCGAAAAACATGAATACCAGCACCGTGGTGGCAGCGATCATGAGCGATGCGCCCAGCATGCTGGAGGTATCAAGTGCCAGGTACGGCACGAGACGCGCAAGCGACACCTGCTTGGTGGCGAACATCCCCGGCAGCAAATAGCCAAACAAAGCCCAAGCGAAGAACACGCCGAAGACGATGGTGAGAACGCTGCCCGCCGATCTGCGGCACGCCTCAAGCGACAGCAGCAGAAGAACCGTGGCGAGCACAATCGCCTCGGTTTCATGTGCAATCACATCAGCCTGGAGCACGGGATAGCGCGCGCACAGCCAGAGGCCCGCAGCCAGGCCCAAGCTCGAAGGAATGACGCGGGTGGCAAAGACGCGCATGAGCGATGGCGCACGCCCATCATCCTCGGCTGCGCGTCCCGCGAACGCAATGAACAGCGAACCTCCCAGCGCGGCGGCAATGAACTGTTCCTGATAAATGAACCAGTTCAACCAGGTGGGCGCATCAATAGCCCAGAAAAGCCCCGCCAGCGCGAGAACGACGCCCAGCCCTGAGGAAAACCGGATCATTTGCGTGGCTGGCGCGAAGGAGACTTGAACCGGAAGCAGCGTGCTTCCGGAACCTCAGGCTCAGCGAGCCAGACCCAGCGCCTTGAGCGCTTCGATCGCTCCCGGGTGATAAGGCACCCCGGTGTTGTCGCCAATCCGTCTGGACTCGAACTCGGCGAACAACGGTCCTGCCGCTTTCAGATCGGCTTCGTTGGCGAACAGCGCACGGACCACCTTGGCCACGATTTCATTGCTGACCTTCGCGTTGGCCCACAAGGCGTAGTCATAGACCAGCATGGCCGTGGGCTGATCAACGCCCAGCCTCCCTGGTGCTGGCTGCACCGTCTCGACCCGGCTGTGGGGCACGTGTCGGGTGATTGCCTCGACCGCCTTGGGCGCGGGATCGAAGGGAATGAACCTGACGCCGCCCAGCGCAGCATCCCACTCCCGCAACTGCGCCATGCCTATGGTGCCGATGGAGGTGACCGTCTGTTGCTGTTTGAACGCGTCAAACATCCGTGGGAATGCCGGCACTGGAACCTGGCGCGTGTCCTCAAAGGTCATGCCCGCGTTTGCAAGGTAACCCGTGATCAGGACCTTCCCCAGGGGATTGCCGGTAAATCCCGCGGGCACCGGCTGCCCCTTCAGATCGGAGAGGCTGCGGATGGGGCTATCCTTCTTCACCACCAGCCCGTTGTACCAGGGAACAATTCGCGCCACCATTCTCAGCTCGGGATTGGGGCGCTCGGTGATGACGGTACCTGCAATGAGGTAGTGAAGCTCGGGAACGTTGGAGATGCCGAACTCGATGTCGCCGCGATTGACGAGTGGCGCGTACTGTGCAGCGCCCGCCATGGGCTGGGTACGCATCTGCATCCCACCTTTATCGGACACCACTTTCGCGAGACCCGTCGCCAGTTGGAACGTGGCCCCCGTCTGAGTGGTACCAAGACCCACGACCTGTGCAGACGCAAAAACAGTGGCAGTGACTGCAAACAGCCCGACGGCCAGACGCAGCGACAGGCGAAAACCGGAAACCATCATGCAGCCCTCCGAAGGGTGTTGATCATTGAACTCTTCATCAGGTAGGCCTTGGCGGCCACCGGGTCTTCCGCGGTCCGGCAGAGTTCATCCTGCTTGCGCTTGCGCGCTGCGGGATCGCGCTCGGCAAGCATTTCGCGGTTTCGCGCGGTGGTGGCGTTGATGTGCTCGACGGCTACCGGTCGACGCTCGGGCTCGTACTCGGCCAACCGATCGTTGCCGCTGCGATTCAGTTCGACGAGCTTGCCGGCCAGGTTCAGCCCGTCATGCAGGCCGCCATTCATACCCATGCCGCCGATCGGATTGTTCAGGTGCGCAGCATCGCCCGCGAGAAACGCCCGCCCCTTGCGGTAGGTTTCCGCAACGCGCTGGTGCACACGGTAGAGTGTCTTGTGGCGGGTTTCGTAGGGTTCGGCTTTCGAAAACACGCTCTGCAGACGGCGCTCACCGGAGGCGAGCACCTCTTCGTCGCTTTCCTCGCTGGTGGGAAACAGGCAGCGCCAGAGCCCAGGAACCTTGAGGAGCACACACCACTCGTCGGTGTCGGCCACATAGTTGACGTACGACAGACGATTGAGGTGATTCTCGAGCGGAAATGGTGTGCTGATCACAAAGAACCGCTCGGGAAAGGTGAGCCCTGGAAACTCGATGCCGAGCGCGGAGCGCACCGAGCTGTACGCGCCGTCGGAGCCGATCAGCCAGTCAGCCTCATGTACCGAGCCGTCTTCGGTGGTGACCCGAATGTGCTGCGGATCCTGGGACACCGACGCCACCTTGGCGTTGAACACCAGCTTCGCGTGCGGAAAAGCGGAGAGCCGCGAAGCAACCAGTTGCGTGAACCGGAACTGCTCGTATTGAACACGGTACGGGTGATCAGTCTCACCCTTCAGCAACCCCATATCGAACTCGGCAATCGCGCCGGTCTGCCGATCACGCACCTGAAAGGTGCGTGCGATGAGGCCGTCGCGGAGGATTTCGTCCACCAACCCAAGTTCACCCATCATGTCAAGCGTGGGCGGATGCCAGGTGGACGCGCGGAGATCGGTTGCGAGTTCTGCAGCGCGCTCGAGAACGGTCACAGCAATGCCCTCGCGCGCAAGCGCGAGCGCTGTAGTGAGACCGACCGGTCCTGCGCCAGAAATGATGACTTTCATGATCGTGTCTTGTAGGGGTGCCGGCCCGGATGGTACTGGCCCCCCTATCGTCACGCAACAAAAGGCCCTGACAAGCCACACCCAGCCAGCCG
Source organism: Betaproteobacteria bacterium (assembly GCA_009921765.1). Next base: position 3,835 of record RFXC01000038.1, read on the forward strand.
CATGACCCACGGACCCGGTCGGAGCAATTTGCCGCCCTCCTTCGACCGCGCTATCGTCCGCCCTCACCCACGAAGGAGCCATCCATGATCCTGCGTTACCCCAAATTCGTCGCTTCGCTCGTTGCCGCTGCCGCGATCTGCTTCGCGCAGCCGTCCGTCATGGCACAAGCCAAGTGGCGCGCGGCGGGCAATTTTGCCGTGGAGCACACCTCGACCGAGGCCATGAATCTTTTCAAGGAGGAGCTTGAGAAAGCGACCGCTGGAAAGTTTGTGGTGGATCTCTTTCCCGCCATGCAACTGGGCGGCGCGCAGGAAAACGTTCAGGGGGTGCGCACGGGCTCGATCCAGATGACCTGGGTTGGCATGGCTTTTCTTACCCGAACCGTTCCCGAACTCGAGGCGCTGTCGTTGCCCTTCCAGTTCACCAGTCGCGAACAGGCGTTTCGCGTAACCGATGGCCCGATTGGCGCCGAGATCGATCGGCGGATCGCGAGCAAGGGGGTCACGCTTCTAGGTTTTATGGAGCTCGGCGCCCGCCACGTCACCAACTCCAAGCGCCCCATCAAGACGATCGAGGACTTCAAGGGACTCAAGATCAGACTCCAGCCCAATGAGACACACCTCGCATCCTTCCGCGCGCTCGGTGCCAACGCGGTGGCCATGGATGTGAAAGAACTCTACTCGGCCCTGCAGCAGGGCGTTGTTGACGGCCAGGAAAATCCGTTTTCCATCATCAACGCCAACCGTTACTTTGAAGTCCAGAAGTTCATGTCCAACACCGGACATTTCTTCGACTTCATCGTTGTGATTGCCAACCGCAAGGCATTCGAGGCACTGCCGCCTGCTCACCAGAAGGCGGTGCGCGAGTCGATGAATGCGGCAGTTCGGTATCAGCGCGAACGCGCCATGATCCAGGAGGCCGACTCGATCGGGGAAATCAAGCGTCGCGGCGTCACCTATGACGAAGTGTCTCCCAAACTCATTGCCGACATGCGCGCTGCCACCGCCAACATCGTCGAGGACGTCAAGAAGCGCGCGGGCGCAGATCTGGTCGCACGCGTACTGGCCGAAGCCGCCAAGCAGTAAGCGGTGCGCACCACTTACGAAGCAGGGCTCGCGCGGCTGGACCGCGCCGCCCGCTGGCTCGTCATCGTCTGCTCGGCGCTGATGATCCTCGTCGTGTCGGTTCAGGTGTTGCTGCGCTATGCGTTCAACACCTCCATCGACTGGTCCGACGAGGTTTCGCGACTGCTGTTCGTCTGGTGCATGTTTTTGGCGATCCCGCTGGGTCTGCGTGAAGGATCCCATGTCGGTATCGAGCTGCTGGTGCAGTTTGTGCCGGCAGCTCCGAGACGGCTCCTCTCCCGACTGTGTTCGCTCGTCGCCATGCTGCTCATGGCGGTGGTCTTCCACTTCACGGTCGTCGTGGCAATCGACACCTGGGATGAACTGATGCCCACGCTATCGATGAGCACCAACTGGTTTCTTGTTCCGGTGGCCCTGTGCGCGCTCCATTGCCTGCTGCATCTGATTGCCCTTCTCTGGCGCGACCCGGTTCGCACCAGCGTCGTCAACCACGAATAAGGCCTGTGCAACTGTGAGCACACTCGTGATGCTGGTTTTTGCCGTGGCCGCGCTTGCCGGCATGCCACTCGCCTTTGCTTTGGGCGTGGCGGCGCTGGCCGGACTGGCTGTTGCTGACATCGACTACGGGATGCTTCCCACCCGCATGATGAACGCGGTGAATTCGTTTCCGCTCATGTCGATCCCGCTCTTCATGGTGGCGGGCGAAATCATGATCAAGGGCGGGATCATGGAGCGCATGATCCTGTTCGCCAATGCGCTGGTCGGTAGGGTGCGAGGCGGGCTCGCGCAGGTGGCGATGCTGGCCGGCGCCATCCTGTCGCTGGTGTCGGGCACCGCGGTGTCCGACGCGGCTGCACTGTCCTCCACCGTGGGCCCCGAACTCAAGAAACGCTACGGACTCGGATTCTCCACCGCGGTGATCGCGGCATCCGCCAACCTCGGGCCCATCATCCCGCCATCGGCCGCCATGATCGTCTACGCCTACATGGCAGGCTCGTCGGTTTCGATCGGCGCTCTTTTTGTGGCGGCAGCCATCCCCAGCGTGATCATCACTGCGGTCTTCATGGCGCAGTGCTGGTGGATTGCCAAGCGCCGCAACTTCCCCCTCACTGGCGAGCCGTTCACCGTTCGACGACTCGCACAAGCGACCGGTGCCTCATGGCTCACGCTGGCGCTTCCCATCGGCGTGATCGTCGGCATCATAGGGGGGGCCTTTACTGCAACCGAGGGCGCTGCTATCGCGGTGGTGGGCGCACTGCTGCTCGGATTTTTCGTCACGCGCGAGTTGAAGCTCGCCGACCTGCCCGAGATTCTTTATCGATCCGCCGTGATGTCTGGGGTGGTCGCAGCGATGATCGCCTTTGCCTCAACGGTCACTTTTCTCCTTACAGTGGATCTGCTGCCGCAGGCGCTCGCTGACTGGCTTCGCTCCATCACTTCAAGCCCTTTGGTCTTCAACCTCTTGGTGGCGCTGCTCCTGCTGGTGGTGGGCATGTTTCTGGAGTCGAATGCGGCCTACATCATGCTGGTGCCTTTGCTCCACCCGATCGCCATGTCGTACGGCATCGACCCAACCCATTTCGCATTCCTCTTCGTACTCAACCTGATCATTGGCATGATGACGCCGCCCGTCGGCGTTGTGCTGTTCGTCATTTGCAGCATGACCGGCATCCGGATGGGAGAACTGGTCCGGCACTGTATGCCGTTCATTGTTTCTCAGTACCTGCTGCTGATCGCTTGCATTGTCTTTCCGCCACTTGTCACCTGGTTGCCCAAGATGCTGGGCTACTGACCGGAATCACCAAGCTGGGAGTTGCTGATGCGTGCAATTGTCTGTGAGGCTTATACGGGCTATCAGGACCTGAAGCTTCGCGATATTGCCCCCCCGCCGCTACGCCCCGGTTGCGTTCGAATTGCGGTGAAATATTGCTGTGTCGGGTTCGGCACTTCATTGATCGTCGCGGGTCGATATCAGCGCAAGCCCCCTCTTCCGTTTGTTCCAGGCACAGAGGTGTCGGGCGTGGTGACCGAGGTCGCGCCCGAGGTCTCGCATCTGGCGGTGGGTGACCGGGTGGCCGGGATCATCGACTGGGGCGGCTACGCCGAAGAGGCGGTAGGCACCGCCGACACTGTTTGGAAAATTCCTGAAGAGGTCCCGTTTGATCTCGCCTGCCTGCTGCCGGCTGCCTATGGCACACCCTGGGCAGCGCTCCACTGGCGAGCTCAGCTGCGCGCCGGCGAAACCGTGCTGGTATTTGGCGCAGCCGGCGGTGTAGGCCGCTGCGCCGTCGAACTGGCGAGGCTCGCGGGAGCGCATGTCATTGCCGTCGCCCGCGACGAAGCGCGCATTCAGGTGGCCCTGGAACACGGCGCTCACGAGGGCTGGCGAAGCGACACGCCGGACCTGGGCCGGATGCTGAAAGAGCGGCATGGCGGCCGCGGCATCAATGTGATTTTTGACCCGGTGGGTGGGCAGTGTTTCGAGCACGCGATGAAGGCTGTGGCACCCGAGGGTCGCATTCTTGTGATCGGCTTTGCGGGGGGCACCATTCCCCAGGTTCCCGCCAACCTGCTGCTGGTCAAGAACGTGGCCGTGATTGGCGTGAACCTGGGGCTTTACACCGGCTGGACACCCGGCGACGAGCGCCAGACGCACGCCCCAAAAATGCGCGACATGATCAATCAGCTGTCAGCCCTGGTCACGCAGGGTCAGTTGCGCCCTGCACCGCCCACCGCCTTCACGCTGGCGCAAACGGTGGAAGCGTTTGACGCGCTGGTCGCTCGTCGACACACGGGGAGAATGCTGATCCGGGTGTCGGATCAGCCCTGAAAGCAGCCGCGAGAAACAGCCCCTGGCGAAACCGCCGCGCTACGCTGCGGCCGGAATACGACCTGCGCGTTCACGCTCGATCTGAATGAGCGCTTCTTCGAGCGGCTTGACCGTGGCAAGCGTGCGGCCAAGCTTCTCGAGGCCGAAAAGCCCGAGCCGGAACGTTCGAAAGTCGGCGCCCTCGTCGCACTGCAGCGGAACGCCCGAGGCCGTCTGAAGGCCAAGGTTGAGAAACGCCTTGCTGCTCTGCATGTCGGGATCATGGGTGTAGCTCACCACAACGCCTGAGGCCTGAAAACCCTCGGCCGCCACGCTGGGGTAACCATGCCGCACCATGACCTCGCGCACCGCCTTGCCGAGCTCGATCTGGGCGGCGCGCAAGACCTCAAACCCCCGCTCGCGGGTTTCAATCATGGCGCCTCGGGTGATGGCAAGCGCGTCGGTGGGCATGGTGGTGTGATAGACGTGCGAGCCTGACTCATAGACCTCCATCACCTGCAGCCACTTCTTGAGGTCCAGAGCGAAACTTGAACTGGTGGTGCCATCAATGCGCTCGCGGGCAAGCTCCGACAGCATGACAAACGCGCAGCATGGCGAACCAGTCCAGCCCTTCTGGGGGGCGCTCACGAGCACATCAACCCCGCAGGCCCTCATGTCAACCCAGAGCGCACCCGAGGCGATGCAGTCGAGAACGAACAACCCGCCCACCTCGTGAACCGCCGCTCCGACTGCCCTGAGGTAGTCATCGGGCAACACCAGGCCGCAGGAGGTTTCAACATGAGGCGCGAACACCACCGCCGGACGCTCGGCACGAATCGCGCTCACGACCTCGTCAATCGGCGCGGGCACAAAGGGCTCGCGGCTGCCAGCCTTGAGCCGTCGCGCCTTCAACACCGTGCAGTGGCTTGAGAAGCCGCCTGCTTCAAAGATCTGGGACCAGCGGTAGCTGAACCAGCCGTTGCGCAGCACCATGACCCGCTGACCAGTGGCAAACTGACGGGCAACCGCTTCCATGCCGAAACTGCCGCTACCCGGGACCACCACGGACGACCGGGCACCGTAGGCCTCTTTCAGAATGGCCGAGATGTCTCCCATGACACCCTGAAAACGCCGGGACATGTGGTTGAGCGCGCGATCGGTGTAGACCACCGAATATTCAAGCAGACCGTCGGGATCGACGTTGGGCAGAAGACCGGGCATGTGACACTCCGTTGCCGAATCGAACCGATAAGTGTACGCGGAAGCGCGAGAATGCGCCTTAATTCGCGTCAAATCCGCAACAGAGGCCCGCTTCAGCGCTGATGTACATAGGTGCCGGGCGCCGTACCGAGCACAGGAAGGCCCCGGGCCGGATTGCCAACGGGTGGCGGGCGGCGGAGCCGGCCGGAGCGCGCCGACAGCCAAGCCACCCAGGTAGGCCACCACGAGCCGGACTGGGTCGGTGCGCGGTCTGCCCAGGTGTCGGCGTCTAGGTAGTGCGCGCCCCGACGGCGGGAGGCGCACTGGAAGCTTGATGACGGAAACCCGCTCTCCGGGGGGTTGATCACCCCCACATTGTGACCACCGCTCGCGAGCACAAAACACAGCTCGCTCTCAGTGAAGAGATGGAGCTTGTAGACCGAGCGCCAGGGTGCGACATGGTCGTCGTGGGTGGACACCGCAAACAGGTCGACATCAATATCGCCGAGACTCACCGCCCGGCCTCCCACCTGACAACGCCCAGCCGTGAGGTCGTTGCCCAAAAACAGCCGGCGCAGATAGTCGCTGTGCATCCGGTACGGCATGCGGGTCGCATCGGCATTCCACGCCATCAGGTCGGTCATCGGCGCACGACGGCCAAGGAGATAATCGCGAAGGGTCCTGGACCAGATCAGATCGTTGGAGCGCAGCATCTGAAAGGCACCCGCCATCTGCCGGGTTTCCAGAAATCCCTGCGCTGCCATCATGTCTTCCATCAGCGCCACCTGACTGTGGTCGATGAAAAGTGTCAGTTCGCCCGCCTCCTCAAAATCTACCTGCGCGGCAAACAGTGTGATGCTGGCGAGTTTGTGCGCGCGCTCGCGCGCGAGCGCGGCGCCCGCCATCGCAAGCAAGGTTCCGCCCAGGCAATAGCCGGCTGCATGAATCCTGGTACGCGGCACGATCGCCTCGATCACCGCCATTGCATCCAGGATCCCCATCTGCAGATAGTCCTCCATGGACAGGTCACGTTCGTCTGGTCCAGGATTGACCCATGAGATGGCGAACACGGTGAACCCTGCTTTCACCAGGTGACGGATCAGCGACCGGTCGGGCGACAGATCCAGGATGTAGTACTTCATGATCCAGGCCGACACGATCAAAACCGGCTCGGGATGCACCGAGGGCGTCTGCGGCAGATACTGGATCAACTCGATCAGCCGGTTTCGGAACACCACCACCCCGGGGGTGATCGCGACCGTCTCGCCAGGGGTGAACGCCTCCGCGCCCGCCGGCGGCTCGCCCAGCACGCCCCGCCGCAGATCATCGACAAGGTTCAAGGCGCCGCGTATCAGATTGCCCGCGCCGCTGCGCGCCGTCTCGTCGAGCACCTCCGGATTGGTCAGTGGAAAATTGGCGGGTGCACACGCATCGAGCATCTGCCGCACGCAGAAATTGACCACCTGCAGATGATGGGGCGATACGCCGTGGACATCGGTCGTGGCGTTGTGCCACCACTGCTGCTGCATCAGAAACGCCTGATGCATCGCGTTGAACGGCCATCGGCTCCAGGCCTCCCCTCGGAAGCGGCGATCTCCAGGCAGGGGTTCGATGCAGGTCGGACATTCATGCTGTTGCAAGAGAAGCGCCAGATACCAGCCGTACCTCAGCGATTTCCTGGAAAGCTTTCGGATCAGTTCCACCTGCTTGCCGGGCGACGAGTACAGATGAAGCAACCAGTCGCTGAACGCGAGCGAAATGGCCACGGGCGACACGCCATGCGTCCAGCCCGCAAGGAGAGCCTGCGCCAACTGATCGGTCTGTCGTGCCACCAATGCAGCGGCATCCACATCGACGCTGCCCCTGGAAGCCGGCTCCGGATGCAAGGCGCCATTCACCGGGACCAGGACCGGCCCGGGCATTGTGCGTGGTCGGCGGCGAGCAACTGCCAGGGGTAACGAAGGCTGCGGGCGACGGCTCATGGCGAAGGGCCTCAAAAGCGACCCGGCATGTTGACGGGGTCGAGTCGCGATGGGTTTGATCGAGATCGCTGCAACCGACGCCCGCGGTCATGAACGCGTGTAGTGCGCTGTCGGTTTGACGCACATCATCAAAGACAACATGATCTCGCCATGAACCTCGACCGCTTATACAACCTCGCCGACGTCCGGGAAGCAGCGCAAAAGCGGCTGCCCAAGGGAATCTTTGAATTCATCGACCGTGGAGCGGAAGATGACGAAGCGCTTGCGCACAACCGCGAAGCGTTTCGACGGATCAAGGCCAGGCCGCAGGCGCTCATCGATGTCAGCGAGCGCAACTGCGAAGCCACCATGCTTGGCGAGCGCTTCGCGATGCCGCTGGCGATCGCCCCCACGGGCGCTGCCGGGCTGGTCTGGTACCAGGGGGAAATGGAACTCGCCAAAGCGGCCGCGGCTACCGGAATTCCCTTTACGATCGCCACCCGCTCAATGAGCAGCCTGGAGGAGATCGTCGCCCTGGGGGGCACCCTTTGGTATCAGCTTTATGTGTTTACCGACCGGGCCCAAACCTGGAAGCTCATCGATCGGGTGGCGCGCTCAGGTGCCAAGGCGCTGCTGGTCACAGCCGACGTGCCTGTTCAACCGAACCGCGAGTTCAACCGCCGCAACGGCTACACGTTTCCTTTCAAGGCCACGCCGCGCTCGGTGATCGACATGCTGCGCCATCCGCGCTGGCTGATCGAGGTCATTGGGAAATATCAGCGCACCACCGGCATTCCCCAATACGAAAAAATGCCTGAATACGCTGAGAACCTCACCTTCGAAGATATTCGTGAGCTCCGCCGCCGCTGGCCCGGACAGCTTTTGGTGAAGGGTATTTTGCGAGCGGACGACGCAGTCAAGGCGGTCGATTGCGGCGCCGACGGTATCGTCGTATCCAACCACGGTGGACGTTGCCTTGACGTGGCTGCCGCGCCGATCGACGTGCTGCCGCAAATCGTCGACGCGGTCGGTCATCGCGCCTCCGTGCTGATGGATAGCGGGGTTCGCCGCGGCTCCGACATCGCGAAAGCCGTGTCGTTTGGCGCGCAAGGTGTGCTCAGCGGACGGCCTGGGCTTCTCGGCCTTTCACTGGCCGGCCAGGCCGGCGCCGAACATGTGCTGGGGATCCTGCGACGGGAACTGCTGATCGCCATGGGCCAGCTGGGGTGCGCCAAGCTGAGCGATCTGGGCCCGCATCTGTTTGAGCATCCTGCGCTGGTGCCCTCAGGCAGCCGCCAACACGCCTGAGGTAAACACCGGATCGAACACTTTGTCGGCCAGCACCTGGCATCGTTTCATGAGCCGCGGTTCGTGAGCCGCATAGTCGGCCACCGCGTTATGCCAGGTGCCCAGGTGATCCCACATCAGCACATCGCCCACCTGCCAGCGATGCGTGTAGCGAAACTGTGGCTGCAGGACATGATCATAAAGTTGCGAAAGTAATGCATCGCTCTCGTGCGCCGGCAGGCCCTCGATTCGCTCGGTAAAGCCTGGATTGACATAGATCACGCGACGTCCGGTGATGGGGTGCGTGAGCCAGACCGGGTGCCGCACAGGGGGGCGTGCCAGGCGTTGCGCCTCGGTAAGAGGCGGTCGAGTAGAGCCCTTCTCGCGCCGCATGAATTCCCAGTAGAAATTCAGATCGTGAACCGCGCTCAGTCCCTCGAGGCGACTGACCAGCGAAGGCGCGAGCGCTTCAAACGCAGCCTGGGTGCTCACGAACTCGGTAGCGCCCAACACCTGCCCGTCGCGAACCGGCACGCGATGCGCCACCAGCACATTCACGAAACCCACGGTAGCGTTGTAGGTCATGTCGGTGTGCCAGGACTGGCCTGCGTCGGCGAGGCCGATGGGCTGGCCGTTATCCACAATGTTCGACAGAATCGTGACCTCGGGTTGGCCCGGTTCGTGGTAAGGAACGCCCTTGATGACCTGGAGCGAACCGAACCGCTCCGAAAACGCGCTAAGCGCCTTCGCATCGATCGGCTGATTGGGAAAGTGAAGGACGCCCCGATCACCCAAGGTATGGAACAAGCGGGCAAACTGTCGATCAGTGAGCGGCACCGACAGATCGATACCGGTGACCGTTGCGCCAAGGAGGCCCTCATGTGGTGCAATGTTCATGCAGGAGCCCTTTCAGTTGCCGCGCCACGGACGCGCGGGCGGCTGACCAATCGTGCAGCGGAGCGATCCGATACCCGAGATGCGGAACTCCACCCGGTCGCCCGGCGACAGACGCAGCCCCAGGTCCATGGCCGAGCCGCCTGCGTAGCAGCCTGCGCTGATGACCTGTCCCGGCAGGACCGATTGCCCCATCGACAGATAGGACAGCATTTCCGGGAAGGTCCAGACCATTCCCTGCGCCGAGGATTCCGACACCTGCTTGCCGTTGATATGGAGCGACAGATGCAGTCCCCGGGGGTCGCCGATTTCATCGCGTGTCACCAGCCAGGGCCCCATGCCGTTACCCGAATCAAAGTCCTTGCCTTTGGATGGACCGCGCCCGGTCTTCATCTCCTCTCGCTGGATGTCACGAACACTGGCGTCATTGACAATGGTGTAACCGGCAATGGCGCGCTCGGCCGCGTTCAAGTCGAGGTCTTTGCCGCCCGTTCCGACAATGCAGACGAGCTCGCACTCGACATCGACCTCGGATGCGTAAGGGGGATACTCCAGCACTGCATCGGTTCCGACATAGGAATCAGGGTTGCCCTTCCAGTAGGGCTTGACGCCGCTTTCTTCTGGCGCACGGCTGAGATTGAATCCGTGCGCAGCGCCGGATGCGGTATGGGCCGGCCAGACACTGAAATTGGCGACACCAGCCGGGCGCGGCACCGGCGCGAGAAACCGCACTTCGTCAACTGGATGGATCAGTCGCTGGCCGCCTGCGGTGTGAGTCACCCCTGCGGCAAGGACCGTTTCCATGGCCTCGGCGATCCAGTCGAACACGGGGTCGCCGGATCCGATGAGCGCCACCATGTCGGTCGGCACCTCAGCATTCCCCACCCGTTCGGCAGCGGCTGCCGGCAGTTTCCGCTCCTGCCAGGCTACCCGAACCGCGGTGGCATCGACCACGCCGAGCGCGTGACTCACGCCAATCCGGCGTGAACGACCCACCGGCGTTGAGAGTTCAATGGTTGCAAGCTTCATGGGGGTCTCTTGGGGTTCAAGCGGAGTCGGAGCAAACCGGCGGACGTGGCAACCGGTCAATCTGCCTTGATGCCGGCAGCTTTGGCAACCTCGCGCCAGGTCTGTGTATCACGCTCGATGAAACTGCGGAATGTCTGCGCGGGCAAGGGATCGGGCTGCAGCCCGGTGTCGACGAGTTTGGACTGTATGTCGGGCTGTGACAGCGCCTCGGCCAGTGCGGTGTAAAGCCGATCCCGAATCGGGTCTGGGATGCCCGCCGGTCCGACCATGCCGAACCAGGAATTCGCGACAATGCCAGGCACGCCCTGTTCGATGGCCGTGCCGATATCGGGCAGCTGTTTCTGCCGAACTTCAGACGTGACGGCAATGGCTTTGAGCCGACCAGATCGGATATGGGGCAACAACGCGACGGTATAGATGATCATGGGGACATGCCCGGCCACCGCGTCGCTTACCGCCTGGCCCTGGTTGCTGTAGGGGACATGAACGAACGGGGCGCCAGTACGAAGTGCGATCAACTCGCCCGCCAGATGGTTGGAGCCGCCGTGCCCGCCCGACGAATATCGGACACCCCCGGCGACCGTTCGCGACCATGCAATCAGTTCGGGGAGCGTGCTGGCGGGCACCGACGGATGAACAGCCACCACATTGGTGGCCGTGCAAGCCCGCCCGATATGTGTGAAGTCGCGTAGGTTGTCGTAAGGCATGGCCGAGCCGCGGATGGCCGGCGCGATGGCCATGGCAGACACCGCCGACATGGCGATCGTGTAACCGTCAGGGGTTGCCCGCGCCACCTGCTCGGCACCGATCGCACCGGCGGCCCCGACCCGATTTTCAATGACCAGATTCTGACCCAGCGTCTGGGACATTCGCGCAGCCAGATGCCGGGTCATGATGTCGGTTGCGGATCCGGCAGCAAAGGTCACGATGATGCGAATCGGCCTGCTGGGGTAGTCGGCACGCGCCTGGGCTGCGGCCGGTGCGGCGATCACGCCGAGCGCCGAGGCGCCCAGGGCACCCACGATACGTCTGCGGGTCTTTGAGTCAGGAACGATCGGCATAACTTACTCCAGCAGGGTTAGGGGTGGCGTGAGCATGGTCAGGATTGATCGGCCAGCAGGCCAGCCGTCTGGCACGCAACTGCTCTGCCGAGGTAACACCCTTCGAAATCAGCAGCGACTCGGCCGCAGCGATCCATTGCTCGCCGTAGCTTCGCGGCCGACCATCACTCGCCTCATTGATGCCTGATTCTGCAATGCTGCGCGACAAAAAATCGACCCACTCAGGCCAGGTGAAATGACCGGCCTGGGCCAGCTTGACCACCATGGCGAACGCACGGGCTTCCCATAGACTTTGAAAATGCGGTGACTCACCCGCTTCCAGCGCGCGGTCCCACGCGGGCCCCGGTTCGGCTGCACGAACAGGCTGATCACGCGCGGGATTCATTGGCATCCGTAGCCGTATCGGCAAGCAGATAGGACTGCCAGCAGTCGAGATAGACACAGGCTGCAGTGGTGTCGGTGCCCCAGAGCTCTGCGGCTTCGAACCTAACCGCGTAAAGCCAGTCGGGCTGCTCGCCATGAAAGAGCGCGTTGGTATCAGGAAACACATGAACGCCACGTACGGCGGAGATGGTGCCGATACGCCCCCGCGCATAGCGGGGGAGCCGGGTGTGAGTGGCCGGATGCGCGTTGATCGTGCGAACCCGCTGGCCGACCGTAAACTGTGCGGGCGCCGCGGCCTCTCGGGTGGAAGGCCAACCACGCGAGAAGAGCGCCTCAACCGACTCGCCATCGAGCTTTCGGAACTGTGCGGGCAACCGGGAATCGGCTTGCACCTGGCCCGATGCCAGCTCGGTGGCGCTCAATAGCCCCCTGGCCTCGATCAGCTGTTGCAGAGCCTCCAGCCAGATCCGGTAATAACCGCCCCCAAGATAGATCGAGGGAGGGAGACTTTCGCGCACAAAGCGCGACGCATCGATGTTCCAGCAACCCCCAGCGCCCAGTGCCAACGTGAGCGCAAACGCACGACGTTCCCAGTCATGGTGAAACAGCGGCTCGCCAGGCTCTTGCTCCACGCGGCCGAAGCACTGCATGCCGCCCATGTCGTGCAGACCGTTCAAGGCGACACCTCGGAACGCATGCCCGGCGCGCGAACAATATCGGTGCCAATCATTGCGTTGCGGCTGACCAGTTCGGCGAGCGCCTCCTCCGACAGATGCGCAGTGCCAGCGGGCTGCATGGGTAGCACCAGGTAGCGGACCTCGGCGTTGGAGTCCCATACCTGGATCTGGGTGTCAGCCGGCAGATGCAGCCCGAACTCCGCAAGCACACCACGCGGATCGATCACGGCACGCGCCCGGTAGGGCGCCGACTTGTACCAACCGGGGGGCAGACCCAGCAGCGGCCATGGATAGCAGGAGCACAGCGTGCAGACCACCAGGTTGTGTATCCGAGGGGTGTTTTCAACCACCACCACATGCTCACCCTGGCGCCCGGTGTATCCCATGGACGAGATGGCTTCATCGGGCGTGGACAAAAGCCTTGCCTTGAACAGCGGATCGACCCACGCACGCGCCACCACCCGCGCCCCATTGCGGGGTCCGATCCGGGTTTCATACAGATCGAGGATGGCCTGCAGCGCCTGGCGATCGACCAGCGATTTCTCGATCAGCAGCGACTCGAGCGCGTTGACCCGCGCCTCAAGCTCGCGATTGATCCGGCCCTGGTCGCCATCCTGACTCATGGGGAGACCATGCCGTTATGTGCCTGATCCCGGAGGCCTTGCGCTGGGAAAGTTCGGTGCCCGCTTTTCGCGCACCGCAGCCAGCCCCTCTCGCGCATCGGGGCCAAGGAACCCCAACATCTCGAGCGCAAGCGAGTGATCGAAAATAGGGCCCGCCATTCGCATCCATTGATTGATGGCCTGTTTGGTGCCTCGAATGGCGCTTTGGCTGCCCGCAGCCAAGCGCTCTGCGACGGCAAGCGCACGCGGCAACACCTCGTCTCGCGGGACAGATGCCGTGACCAGACCGATCCGCTCGGCCTCTCGGCCGTCGATGAAATCGGCGGTCATGAGGTAGTACTTGGCCTTGGCGACGCCGCAGAGCAGCGGCCAGATGATGGCTGCGTGGTCGCCAGCCGCCACCCCGAGCCGTACGTGACCGTCGGAGAGGCGCGCGTCCTCCGCCATGATGCTGATATCGGCCAGCAGCGCCACCGCAAGCCCGGCGCCCACCGCGGTGCCGTTGATGGCCGAGATGATGGGCTTGTCGCAGGCAAGGATGTTGTAGACCAGGTCGGACGCCTCTTTCTGAAGATGGGCGATCTGGTCGGCGTTGCCGATCATTTCCTGGATCCAGGCGAGGTCGCCCCCGGCGGAAAACGCACGCTCACCGGCGCCGGTGACGACCACCACCTTCACGGCGGGATCGTCGGCCACTACGCCCCAGAGTCTGGACAGCTCGAAATGGAGCCGCGAATCAGTGGCGTTCATGGCCGCCGGCCGATTGAGGGTTGCGAGCAGGACACCATCGGGCCGGTGCTCGAACAGGATGTGCTGGAAATCGGAGAAATGCATGACAGTCATCGCGACAGAATATCGCGGACCTCGCGGAAGTAAAGCGTTCCGTTCCGAACATCGGTCACCAGCACTTCATGGCGCACGTAGCGGCGCTCGCGCTTGATGAACTTGTCGATCGCCCGCGCAGAAATGCGTACCGTTGCACCCACCGGAATCGGTTCGAGAATTTCGGATTCATGGAAGGTGTGAATCGAGCCAATTGCAAACGGCTTGGTGTGGTCAAACTGAACCGACAGCACAAAATGTGACACGAGTAGCGGCGGAACGATGGCCCCGCCAAACGGTGATTCGCCCGGCACATACCAGGTGTTCATCTTCCACCCCTCGTACCACGGGTTGTAGTCCTCGACCGCATCGGCATACAGGATCACAAGTTCCGGCGTGATGTGGAGGTCTCGCGACAACTCGTCTCCCACATTGACCATGTCCCAGTACGTCTGGCATTCGCTTTGCAGACTGTCTACGAACGCTCGCGTCTGCTGGATCTGGATCTCGGTCATCGGCATCAGTGAGTCGGTTTTTACGGTTTCAACGCTCATGGTGTGCACCTGTCAGCTTTATCAAGGGGGGCTGCGCGGGATTGGGCATCAGACGCCGACATCCACTTCCACCGTACCCACAGTTTTTTTCTCGCCCTGCTCGTTATCGGCCCAGACCTCGACCGTGAATCGGAAGCCATTGCCCTTGGGGGTCTTGGCCGATACTCGACCATGCGTGGTGATGACCTCGTTTGCGTGCGTGGAAGCGATGTACTTGCAGACCACCCTCGCATTTCGAAACATCGCCGCGCCGAAATGGTTGACGCACATTTCAGCGATGTAGGCCGAGGACATCTCGCCGGTCTGGATCGGCGCCCGAAGTCCGGTTTCGGCCGCATACACAGGGTCCCAGTGGTTGGGATTGAAGCGGCCCCAGAGACGCGACCCCATCAACTGGATGGCCGCGCGCTTTCGGACACCCACCAGCACATGGCCAACAGGCGTGTCGCGATTGATCAGACCGTGAACCGAACGGCCCTGTATGGTTTGCTGCATCGTGATGGCTCCTGTGCCAGATGGAGAAGGGTCGGATGTGGAAGGGTCAGACGTGATGTGAAGTGGGTAGACCGAGCCTTTTGGCAGCGATCTCGGACAGCAGAAACTTGCGCGCGCGACCGGAGGGCGTGACCGGAATGTCTTCGGCAGCGATCCGGATGACGTGCCTTGGAATCTTGAATCGGGCGAGCCGCTCGCGGCAGAGATCGAGCAGTGCCTCGTCAGAGACGGAAGGTGACTCGCGCGCGACCACGAACAGGACACCCACCTCACCCATTCGCTCGTCTGCAATCGGCACCACGTGCGCCTGGACGACGGCCGGATGCGTCACCAGGAGATCCTCCACCTCGGTAGGCATGACCAGCTCACCGCCGCAGCGATAGGACTCCTTGCGCCGCCCGACCAGGGTGAGGTAATGGTCAGCGTCAATCCGCCCAAGGTCGCCGGTTCGGAACCAGCCATCGGCCGTGAAGGCCTCGGCTGTGGCTTCGGGCTTGTTGTAGTACCCCGAGGTGACGCCAGGGCCGCGCGCGAGCAGCTCACCGACTTCGCCCGGGGCCACCTCCAGACCAGTTTCAGGGTCGACCACGCGATAGCTGACCAGACGCGCACCCGCGATGTCGGCCGCGGCTGGGCCCACATCGCGCAGACGGCCATTGGTATTCAGCAGGCGCTCGCGCGGATCATCGGGGCGGGTCACCGTGCTCGATGCAGTCACCTCGGTCATGCCGTAGCCAGAGGTCAGCTCCACCGGTCCCAGGTAGCGATCGATCTGATCCCAGATCGTTGCCGGCGACCGACCACCCGATGAAATCATGGAGAGAAGCGAGGGAAGTTCGCGGCGCTCGCGCTTTTGCTCATCGATCAGCGCGAGCGTCATCGTTGGGATGAGCAGGATGTCGGTCGCACCATGCCGGCGAACGCCGTCAAGCGTGTCCGCGGCATCAAACTTGAGCTGCGGAATGATGGCGCCCCCAGCGAACAGCGCTGCAAGCAACCCTTCTACATATCCGTAGACGTGGTACATCGGAAGCGAGAACAGGATACGACGCCCAGTCTCGAACGCACGGCCCCAGGTACTGCCAAAGGCCGTACGCAGCATCATGTCATGCGTGATCATCACGCCTTTCGGTGAACCCGTGGTGCCCGACGTGTAGATGATGTCGCACAGGCTGTGCGGCGACGCGTACGTCGCCGACGGGAGCGCTGGAAGCCCCTCCCCCATCGTATTCAGATCTGGCACACCGGGCGGCAGCGGATCATGATCGGTGGCGAAGGCCACCACGCCCCGCAGACGCGGAAACGCCTCTCCTCCAGCGGCCACCGGCCACCCCGGCGCGAGCTCATCAAGAAAGCGCAAATAGTCGAGTCCCCGGAAGCGGTTCATGGTGATGAGCAGCACCGCATCGGACTGGCGCAACACATAGCCGAGTTCGTCGCGGCGATTCAGAAAGTTGATCGGCACCGCCACTGCGCCGGCACGCGAGATGGCGAGCTTGCAGGCTACGAACTCGGGGTAGTTCCCCATCAGCAGCGCAACATGTTCTCCGGGCTTCACACCAGCCGCGATCAGACCAGCCGCAAGCCGCATCGACCAGCCCTGAATGTCGCGATAACTGAAGGTTCGCGAGTCGGTCACGACACAGTCGTGATCCGGAATCGTCTCGGCCATCGCGTCAAACGCCTGATCGAGCGTGCGGGCGATCCAGGTTGGATGCCGCTTCAGCAGCGCGGCCTGGCGTTGAGACACACTTCGAAGACCCATGTTTACCTACCGCTTGAAATATCTACTGATGGGTAGCATAATGTACTTTATGGAAGATCTCAATCAATCCGAGACGGCCAAGTCAGCAACGATGTGCACCATCAAAAGGAGCCCCGACAAGTGATCGACAGCATCGACGCCCTGGTGGTCGGCGCAGGCTTTGCGGGATTGAGAGCCCTCTATACGCTCAGGCAGTCAGGCAAGCGTGTGCAGGTCATTGAAGCCAGCGACGATGTGGGCGGTGTTTGGCTCCACAACGGCTATCCCGGCGCCCGGTGCGACGTCGAAAGCTACGACTACTCCTACAGCTTTTCGCCAGAGCTCGAACAGTCCTGGCGTTGGAGCGAGCGCTACGCCACGCAACCGGAGATCCTCCGCTATATCCGGCATGTGGCAGATCGCTTCGATCTCAGGCGGGACATCGCTTTCAACACACGCATGACCTCGGCGCGGTTCGATGAACTCAGCTCGCGCTGGCTGGTCACCGCACACACTGGGCGCCAGTGGAGCGCACGACATCTGGTGCTCTGCGTGGGACAGTTGTCCACCACCAAATCGCCCGACTATCCCGGCCAGAGATCCTTTGGCGGACGCATCATCCACAGCGGCGAGTGGCCTCGCGAGCGGGTGTCGTTTGCCGGCCAGCGCGTGGGCATTATTGGAACAGGCTCTTCCGGCATGCAGATGACGCCAGTCATCGCACGTGAAGCGCGGCATGTCACGGTATTCCAACGCACGCCCAACTACAGCATTCCCGCCGCCAATGCACCGGTGAGCGAAGCGGAAGACCAGCAGGTCAAGGCACATTACGCCGAGCGCCGGGCGCGCGCCCGCCAATCTCCCACCGGTCTGGGGTTCGTACCGAACCGAACTTCCGCGCTTGAAGCCAGTGCAGAAGAGCGCGAGCAGGTGTATGAAGCAGCCTGGAACCGCCTGGGGTTTGGCTTTGCACTCGCCTACTACGACATTCTGCTCAACCAGGCAGCCAACGAGACAGCAGCTGAATTCATTCGAAAGAAAATCCGCGCCAGGGTCAACGATCCCGTCGTGCGGGAGAAGCTCACGCCCAAGGGCCATCCGTTCGCAGCGCGGCGTCCATCGGTCGACAGCGGTTACTTCGAAGCCTTCAATCGCCCCAATGTCGAACTCGCCGACGTTCGCGAATCACCCATTTTGGAATTCACGCCCACGGGCATTCGCACGGCCGCCAAGCATCACGACCTCGACGTCATCATTTTCGCCACTGGCTTTGACGCCTTCACCGGATCGCTGCTGAAGCCCGACATCGTTGGCCGCGGCGGAATAACGCTTCGCGACAAGTGGGCGGCAGGTCCCATCACGCAGCTGGGCGTGTCGGTCAACGGATTCCCCAACCTGCTCATCGTGGTCGGCCCGGGAAGTCCCTCGCTGCTCAGCAATGTCATGGTGTCGATCGAAGAGCAGATCGACTGGCTGGCAACGCTCCTCAACACCATGGACGATCAGGGTATCGTCGAATACGAGGCCGATGCGCAGGCCGAGATCGACTGGGTCAGGCATGTGAATGAACGCGCACGCGAAACGCTTTACCTGGCGACCGACTCCTATTACAACGGCGCGGAGATCGCGGGCAAGCCACGGGTGTTCATGCCCTACTCCGGGGGCATTCGCGGCTATCGCCGGCTGCTTCACCAGTGCGCCGAAAGCGGCTATTCAGGCTTTACCCTCCGCACGGCTCACGCCGAGGTTGCCGCGAAATGAGTTTCAATTTCAGCGGTCAGGTCGCCATCGTCACCGGCGCCGGAACCGGCATCGGACGGGCAGCGGCCCTGGCGCTGGCACGCGCCGGCGCAAGGGTGTTGGCCGTCGACCTTCAATCGGCGCAAGGAGAAGAAACCGCTGCCCTTGCAACCGACTGCGGGTCGGATGCGCGGTTTGTCCAGGCCGACGTCAGCCAATCCGATCAGGTCGCGAATTTCGTCCGCGTAGCAGTCGACACCTGGGGTCGGATTGACGTGCTAATGAATAACGCAGGCTGGCAGGGCAACATCGCCGCGCTGATCGACTGCACCGACGAGCACTTCGACCGGGTGATGGCCATCAATGTTCGCGGCACCTATCTCGGGATGAAGCACACGCTTCCGGTCATGATCCGTCAGCTCCGCGGCGCTGTGGTCAACACCGGATCCCTTGCTTCCTATACCGGCACCCGGATGCTCGCGCCCTACACGGCAAGCAAACATGCGGTTCTGGGCCTTACGCGCGCAACCGCGCATGAAGTTGCACGCGAGGGCATCCGCATCAACGCCGTTTGCCCGGGCCCGGTCGACACAGCCATGCTGCGCGACATCGAGGCCGCTCAGGCCCCCGGGCAAGCCGACACGCTGCGACAGCGCCGAAGCGCATCGATCCCGGACGGCCGCTACGCGAGTCCCGAGGAAGTTGCCAACCTGATGCTCTATCTCGCCTCCGACCTCGCCTCGCACATCACGGGTCAGGGGATTCAGATCAACGGCGGCAGCCATGGCTGACGATTCGGGTCGGCCCAGCGGCAGGCGCATGCGCTATCGCGCACTGCCCGGCGCGCAGAGTGCCGCTCCCGCCATGCCTCATCTGACGATCCGCTATCCTCACGCCCATGACCAATCCCGCTCGGAAACCCGTCCGTCCAAGATCTCGCGCCGCAACTTCACCGGATCGCAAGGCCACCCCGTCAGCCGATGCGCCGGAGAGCCTGCGCGACGCGGTCCAGCGTCTGAAGCGCGAAAGCATTGTCGCGGCTGCGGTCGACCTGTTCTATCACCAGGGTTATGGCCAAACCACACTCGACCAGGTCGCACAGCGTCTGAATGTCACCAAGCCTTTCATCTATTCCTATTTCCGCTCCAAGAACGAAATTCTTGCCGAGATCTGCTCCCGGGCGATCAAGCTTGCCCACGAGTCTCTCAATCGCGCAAGCTCGCAGCAGGGGTCGGCGACCGATCGGATCAAGGCCATTTCGCGCGACTTCATGGAGGCCGTTCTGCGGCACCAGCCCCATGCGGTCATCTACAGCCGCGAGGAAAAAGAACTCGACCAGGTCGACCGGGATGCCATCAACCGACTGCGCCGCGAGTTCGATCATCGGCTGGTTGCACTGATCCAGGAAGGCGTGACAACGGGCGAGTTTCAGGTCGACGACGTCCATCTCACGGCATTGTCGATTGGCGGAATCATCGGCTGGTCGCAGGTCTGGTTCAGACCGTCAGGTCGCCTGACCATCGAGGAGGCGGCCGATGGCGTGAGCAGGATCGTGCTTGCGATGGTCAAAGCCAATCCGGGGCGCCGCCGAAAACCGCTCGCTGCGGTGCGCTGATACCTCTCGCCTCGATCTCGCTGGCTGCCTCCTTCTCGGCCACCGCCCCCTGCCGCCCGGCGAAGGGGATACCCCGATGAGCGTATCGCTCGCCTCGACGACGGGTCGACAAAACGTTGCCGTGATCGGCGCGGGCACCATGGGCGCTGGCATTGCCTATGTGTTTGCCCGAGCAGGATGGCACGTCACGGTGGCCGACCCCTCCCGGAATCAGCGAACCCGGCTGCTGGACACCCTCAAGAGCGCCTCCGCCGACGGCATACGACGCGGCAAACTTACTGAAGCGCAAGCAGCGCTACTCATCTCGTCAGTGAACCTGGTGACGGGCGCTCACGAGCTCCCGCGCGGGCTCGACCTCGCGATTGAAAGCGTTCCGGAAGATCTCGCCCTCAAGCAAAGTGTGCTCAGAACGCTCGATGAGCGGGCACCCACGATCATCGGATCCAACACCAGCGGACTGTCGATTGACGCGCTGGCGGATGGTCTCGCCGACCCCACCCGACTCATCGGCATGCATTTCTTCAACCCGGTGTGGTCGCTGCCGCTGGTCGAACTGGTCGTGGGTGGGCAGACCAGCCTCGAGGTCATTGACGCGGCGCGCCGCCATGCCGAGTCCGTCGGCAAGCAGACCATCGTCGTACGAAACGTTCCGGGCTTTGCCACAAGCCGACTCGACCTGATCGCATCGCTCGAGGCCATTCGGATGCTTGAAGATGGGGTGGCCAGCGCCGAAGACATCGATCGCGCGGCAGTGCTGGCCTATCGGCACCCGATCGGCCCGCTGCGCTTGAGCGACATCGTCGGCCTTGATGTAAGGCTCGATATCGCGCGCCACCTTCACAGTTCGCTGGGCGACCGCTATGCGCCGCCCCGCCTGCTCGAACAGAAGGTTGCACGCGGCGAGCTCGGTCAAAAATCCGGCAAAGGTTTTTAC
>RFXC01000371.1 GCA_009921765.1 Betaproteobacteria bacterium
GGCCGAGGCCGGTCGATAGCCAGGATCTTCAAGCAGTCGACCGCAGCCTGGAACCGGCGTGGCGATTCCCGCGGTCGCCAATGCATTCCAGAGCATTGCACCCGCGCTCGACAATACGGGCTTGCCAAGATCGGCTTCAGCCGCGCCCAGTACCGAAAGTGTGGGAAGCCCCACGCCGCTCACGAAGACCGCATCGGCATTGCTTCGATTGACTTCCCGAATCAGACCGTAAACCCGCCGCGGCGGCTCATCGAAAATGCATTTGACCTCGGGAAGGCACTGCGCGTTCACCACGTCAAGCCCGTATTGCTCAAGCACTTCCTTGCTGCGAAGCGTAAGCGCCATGTCGTAAGGCGTTCCGATGGCAATCCGTCGGATACCCAACCGTTCAAGCGCAGCGGCTGCGCTTCCCAGCGCGCTCACGAATGGGATGCCGGTGCGGGCCTCCATACGCTCGCAGAGTTCGCGATCGGCTTTCATCCCCAGGGTATAGCTCGTGGCAGTGTGCGCCAGCACCATCACGTTGGGTTGCACACTTGCCAGCATATCAACAGTCTGGTCCAGGTTGGCAAGCTGACTTGCCGCGCGCTGCTGCAGATTTTGCAGAGTTCCGACCTCGCCCTTTGCAGTCATGCGGTTGAAGTGCACCGACACGCCTTCGGGAGCCGCCTGAAACATCTCGCGCTCCACGGTCGGCGTGCCCGGGGGGATCAGGAATCCAAGCCTCGCTCGCCAGTCGGTCATTCGGTTCTCCGCGTTAGGGCGTGTTATGCGTCGTCGTCCGCCATTATTCACCAGCGGCCGCCGCGCCGAAAGACGCACGGTGTTCAATCGCTCAGGAGGCTACCCGGCCACGACCGCTGCCCCGAATCAGGGCGCAGTGAGCATGGCGTAAAGCTCATCCTTCAACCGCACACGTCGCATTTTCAGATGCTCGAGCGCCTCGTCCGAGCGATGCTCAATACCCTCCTCAATACGGATGACTTCACGGTCGAGCGCTTCGTATTCGCTCAACTGCCTCGCGAAGTGCGCGCTGGAAGTCTTGAGTGTGTGGATTCGGTCGCGAAGCTCGGGAAAATCAGCGGCGAGCGGGTGTTTGTCAACATAGGTCATGGCGGAGCCTCCTGCAGAACTGGCTGGTTGAAGCGAGGTCAGGTGAACAGCATTGAAAACTGACTGTCGCATGAACCAATGGTTCAACCATTGAGCCAGATCACGGGAGTTTTCTGCGTTGACGCATGATGTTGGCCGCATCGCAGAAGTGTGTCCGCTGCGCGCTTGATCATGAGCGAGGCCCCCCGCCGACTGAGACTAGTCGCGCACCGGCTCGGGCGGCTCTGCCCCCGCCCAGTCCTCGATAAACCGCACGATCTCGGTCATGTCCCGACTGCCGCCCCCCTGCCGGTACGCAAAATTCCAGAGCTGGCGGGACTGCTGGCCGATCCACATCGGCACACCCAGCGCCTCGCATTCATCCACCGCAAGCCCGATGTCCTTGCAGACACTTGCAATCGGGAAGCCGAAGTCGAACGTGCGGGGCAGCACCTGGCGGACAAATTTCTCCTGCGAGGCAGCGCTTCGGCCGCTGCTGATGTTGAGCACATCGAGCATCAGCTTGGGATCAAGCCCGCCCTTCACCCCGGCCACGTAGGCCTCGGCGGTGACGGCCAGTGCGGTTGAGGACAGCATATTGTTCAGGAGCTTCAGCAACTGCGCCTGGCCTGGCTCAGCGCCGACGATGGTGGGCTTGCCGAATACGCTCAACAGGGGCATCACCGCCTCGACCGCCGGATCGGAACCCGACACGATCACCGCAAGACTCGCCTTCAGCGCTCCGGCTGCGCCGCCGCTCACCGGCGCATCAACCAGTTCGATTCCTCTCGCGCGAAGTGCTTCAGCCGCCGCCCGGGCCGCGCGCGGGCCAACGGTCGAGGTGTCGACCGCGACGCGAACCGCACTCCCTTCGATCACGCCATCGGCTCCCGTCATCACCTCGAGAAACACCTTCGGTGAAGGCAGACTGGTGAAGACCACCGCCGCCTGATCGCAAACCTCGCGCACGCTCGCAGCAGCGCGCGCCCCGGCGCTCACCGCCACCGCCATGGCATCCGCGCTGACATCAAACACCAGCACGTCGTAGCCCGCTTTCACGAGGTGCGCGGACATCGGCTTTCCCATCACACCAACACCGATAAAGCCCAGGGTCTGTCGAGAATTCATCATTGGATTCCTTGAGAACAAGCGGGGAGGCGAACGCCTCCGGGTCAGTGACGCCCCGAAGCGAGATCAAGCAGCACGGAGGCGTCCGGCGCGCGCTCCAGGCTCCAGAGCGCATCGAGCAGCGCATTGGCGTCGACGCTGCTGCCGCCGTGGCGCGCAAGCTCGCGGCATTTCGCGGACAGCTCATCATCGGTGAGCGGCGACGCCAGACTGCCATGGGCCGCCTCGAGCCGGTGAATGAACCGCTCGCCATCGGCCATCACGAGCGTGACCTCGGCTGCCTCGACTCGCATCGATTCGTCGTCGACAAACGCAAGCAGGCGCTCAAATGACTTGAGGGCACTGTCGCCGACCGCCTCGTCGCTGAATTCATTCAGTCCGGCGCGACCGCGCTTGAGGCTCACCGCAACCGCGTGCTGGGCGCTGACCTGCGACAGCTTGCCTGAGGTCACGCCAGGCCGATCGGTTCGTTCACGCAGCAGCGGATGCGCCCGCAATTCAACCCTTGCGATCGCATCGAGTCGTTGTTCAACCGACGGGCGGAGTGCGAGGCAGGCCTCAATCACCGGGTTGAGCACCACGCCACAGGGATAGGGTTTGAAGGTATTGGCGAGAATCTCCCAGCGCTCGCCCAGCCCCTCGGCAAGCGCCGACCAGTTGACGCTCGGCCCGAACACCGGCACGAACCCCCGTTCGCCCTCGATCGGGGCAGGTGGACCC
>RFXC01000372.1 GCA_009921765.1 Betaproteobacteria bacterium
CCAGGCACAGAGAACCAGTCGGCACCCGCTGCGGCGGCCGCAAACGTCAGGTCGTCGGCTTTCACATACTGCCCGTCGCGGTTCTGCATCGCCATCACCGGCATGTTGTTCTTTTTCGCGTAGGCATATTCAACATAACCGACGCCACCCTTCACCCGCCGGACATTGGCGGCAACGCCCTCGTTGCCCTTGCCACCGACCGAGGAGGCAGCCGGCCACTTGACCGCCGCGCCCTTGCCAACCTTGGATGCCCAATCGGTGCTCACTTCGTTCAGGTAGTCGGTGAAGTTGAACGTGGTGCCCGAGCCGTCGGCGCGATGCACCACGGTGATCGCCATGTCGGGAAGCTTCAGCCCGCTGTTGAGCGCCACGAGCTTGGGGTCGTTCCACTTGGAGATCGTTCCCATGAAGATTTCTGCAAGCAGGGGCCCGGTGATGCGGAAGTCGCCGCTCGCGATCCCTTCCAGGTTGAACACCGGAACCGTACCGCCAATGATGGCCGGGAACTGAACCATACCGTCACGGTCGAGTTCTTCACCCTTGACTGGAGCGTCGGTGGCACCGAAGGTCACGGTTTTGGAGCGAATCTGCTTGATTCCGCCTGACGACCCGATTGACTGATAGTTGAGGCTGGTGCCGGAGGTCGCCTTGTACGCCTCGGCCCACTTGGCGTAGATGGGGTAGGGGAAGGTTGCGCCAGCGCCGGTGATTTCCGCGGCGAGAGCGGGGCCGGCAGCAACCACCGCGACGCTCGCGATCAGCGCTGAGAGGAGTTTCTTGATCATGATGGGGATCTGATGAATGGATTAGCGGGAACTCACACCGTAAAGCCACTTTGTGACAACTGTGTGACGACCCGCCTGGCGGCGCCTCAATACCCTGGCAGCCGCGTGTTTTCGGGGTCCGTCCGCCGCTGCGGTCAGTGCCCCGGTGTCTCAATAAACCGCGCGCCCGCCTGACAGATCAAACACCGACCCGGTGGTAAACGAGCACTCTTCGCTTGCCATCCAGGCGACCATTGCCGCGATCTCCTCGATTTGTCCGAACCGGCCCATCGGGATCTTGGACAGCATGAAGTCGATGTGCTGCTGCGTCATCTGGTCGAACATGGGCGTCTTGACCGCAGCCGGGGTGATGCAGTTGGCGCGGATGCCGGTTTTCGCGGTTTCCTTGCCCAGGGATTTGGTGAGGCCGATCACGGCTGCCTTGGATGCACTGTAAGCGGGGGCGTTGGGGTTGCCGTCCTTGCCAGCGATCGAGGCGATGTTGATGATGCGACCGTAGTCGGTCTTCAGCATTTCGCGGACCACCGCCCGGTTGCAGAGGAACACGCCGTTGACGTTGACGTCCATGACCCGGCGCCAGTCGGCCGGCTCATATTGCCAGGTGGTGGCGTTTGGGCCGGTGATGCCGGCACTGCAGACCAAAATATCGATGCGGCCGAAGCCAGCGATGGTTCGATCGCAGGCATTTTGAACGCTGGCCTCGTCGGTCACATCTGCGCCGATTGCCAGATGACTGCCGCCGATCGCCGGCAGCGTGGCGGCCAGTCGCTCAGCCGCGCCCTGATCGAGATCCCAGAGGGCGATGCGCGCGCCGCTGGCCGACAAACGACGGGCGATTTCCGCCCCGATGCCCGAGGCACCTCCGGTGATCACCGCACAGCGGCTGTTCAGATCAATGGCATTCATGGTGGGCGCGGCTCCAGCAGATCTTGATGCGGGGTTGAAAGAGCCCGCACCATAGCAGCGCTCGCGCGGCTGCGCCAGTGGCGGGGAAAGCGGTTTGGGTTGCGCCTCGCGCTGCCCGCGGCGGGCACTGCCGACCCCGATCGATACGGCCCAGCTGCTGCGAGATAATCCCCGTTCCGGCTGCCCTTGCCGCGCAGCGCCTGCCCGACCAGGAGTGGATGATGAAAGTACTCTTTACCGACTACGACATGAAGAGCGTTGAGCTCGAGCGCCAGATTTTCCGCGAGGCCGGTATTGATCTTGTCGAAGCGCAATGCCGCTCGGAAGACGAGGTGATCGCTGCGGCCCAGGGGTGCAGCGCGCTGCTGATCCAGTACGCGCCAGTGGGCGACAAGGTGTTTGCCGCCTGTCCGGGAATCGGGCTTGCGTCACGCATTGGCGCGGGCTACGACACGATCGACGCTGTTGCCGCGGCCCGTCACGGAGTCTGGGTATCGAATTCGCCCGACTACGGTGTGGGCGAGGTCTCACTCCATGCGCTTGCCATGCTGCTCGACCTCATCCGCTCGATCAGCCGCTACAACCGCGATATTCACGACGGCAACTGGCACTACACCAGCGTGCCGCCCATTCCCCGCGCGCAAAACCTCACCGTCGGGGTGCTGGGGCTGGGTCGCATCGGCAAGCGCTTTGCGCACTATGCCCAGCCCATCTTCAAGCGCGTGATCGCGCATGATCCGTTTCTGATCGACGGGGACTTTCCGCAGTATGTCGAGCGGGTCAGCCTGGAGGGCCTCTTCGAGGAGGCTGACGCCATCTCGATTCACTGCCTGCTGAATGACGGCACCCGCGGATTGGTGGGCGAGTCGCTCCTGTCGCGGATGAAGCCCGGCTCGTATCTGGTCAACACGGCACGTGGTGCGGTGATCGATGTGGACGGACTGGTGCGCGTGCTTGGATCCGGACGGCTGGCTGGCGTTGGGCTGGATGTGCTGCCGGTTGAACCGATTCCGACTGCACACCCGCTCCTGGCCGATCCCCGGGTGCTGCTCTCGCCACACTCGGCGTTCTAT
Organism: Betaproteobacteria bacterium; assembly: GCA_009921765.1. The sequence goes on from RFXC01000372.1 coordinate 2,765, forward strand.
TCGGTGCAGTCCGAAATCGAGTTGCGCCGCAAGGCGGCGCTCAACGTCGTGAGCTGGATGCGTACCGGCCGGCCTGATTATCCGGTGGTGAGCGGAACGCGCACGCCGCCTGCGCGTTGAGGGGTTCAAGGGTTCGCGCCGGCCGGCGCGA
>RFXC01000373.1 GCA_009921765.1 Betaproteobacteria bacterium
CTTGTTTCGGTGCACGAATGTCTCCTGTGGCAGATGCTCAGCGATAAAGTGACCGATCGTCGTCGGCTCGATCGAGTCGAGTGTAGAGAAGATCGCTTCAGGGTTCAATTGTTTGCTGCATCGCGCCGAGGTTCACCGTTTCACCCTGGGCCGGTATGCCTGGTTCCATTTCTTCTTGGCTCCGCTATAGTTGCTTGCGCTTTCCCTCGCTTTGGCTGTATTGGCGAAGCCCATAGGTCAAGGCAAAAGCAAGATCCCGTTAACCGCAAGGCCGACCCCGCATCCGCAGGAGGCGCTATGAGCGACGCAGCATCGAACCCGGTCCGTGACGCGGCCCTCTCCATCCTGCGGGCGCTCGAACTCGCAGCAAGTGACGAGATCGAAATGCGCAACCAGATACGTGTTGCCGCAAGCAAGCTTGCATCGGTTCCCGGGCTGCGTGACCTAGGGGTCAAGAGAGAGGCCAATCACGTTCCGGCCTCTTACTACCTCTACTACGATTCCGAAATGAAGATCACGCTCGACTACCTTGCGAAAGGTGTCGCCCTCAAGCCGCACAACCATGGCGCGTGGGAAGCGTTCACGGTGTACTCGGGGCGACTGCACCACACCGTGTACGAGGCGGTTGGCGAGCAAACGGAGCCCGGGCGAGCCGAGTTGCGAGTTCACGACGACCGCATTCTCTCGACAGGGGACTACGCGCTGGTTGCGCCGCCCGCAGACATTCACGGCTTCACCGGGCTTGAAGACGACACCTGTTTACTTACCGTAGCGCTGGGGCACTATTCACCGGCGCGCCGCTACTTTGACCCCGCCAGGGGCACCTACGAGGTCCTGCCTACCCGGAACACCCGTTAGCGCTTTACAACCTGACCACACGAGGTATCAACATGCGCTCCCCATCTGCTCTCAGCCTTGTTAGCGATCCACGCCAGTGGTCTCGCGCAGCCTCTGCACTTGTCGCGATTGCGCTCTGCCTCTTCGCAGTTGCTTCGAGCGCCCAGACACAAGACGCCTCTTTTCCCAGTCGGCCAGTAAGAATTGTGGTTCCGGCCTCGCCTGGGGGGGCAATCGACGCTATCGCCCGCCTGCTCTCCGAGCGCCTGACAGCGGTATGGGGAAAGCCTGTTGTCGTCGAAAACCGCGCGGGAGGCAGCCAGATGATCGGCACCGACGTCGTCGCGAAATCGGCGCCGGACGGTCATTCGATCGTCATCGTCGCCTCCAGCCACGCCTTGAATCCCTTCATGTTCAAGCGAACGCCGTACGACGCTGTCAAAGACTTTGCTTTCATCACGCAAACCCATCAGGTTCCTTTGATACTGGCGGTCAGCAGTTCCCTTCCATTCAAATCGGTCCAGGAACTGATCGCCTACGCAAAGGCCAACCCAGGCAAGCTTTCGTATGCTTCGAGCGGCCAGGGCACGTCCCTGCAAGTGGCCGCCGAACTGTTCAAGGCGATGAGCCAGACTGATCTGCTTCATGTGCCCTACAAGGGGAGCACCGCTGCGCACCCTGATGTACTGGCCGCCCGAACCTCGATGATTTTTGATACGGCGCCGGCGATCTACCCGCATATCAAGTCCGGCCTTGCTAGAGGGTTGGCGGTGACCACAAAGAACAGGCTGGCGATGGCCCCCGACCTCCCCACCTTGAGCGAGGTTGGCTTGGCAGGCTACGAAAGCAGCTCGTGGGGCGGGCTGCTCGCTCCGGCTGGCACACCACCTGAGATCGTCACGCAACTCAACTCGGCGATAGTCAGGATTCTGACCTCGCCCGATGTTGTATCGAAAATGTCGGGTATGGGTATTGAAATCGTCACGAGCTCGCCGCGCCAATGGGAAGCGTTCATGCAGGCGGAGCTGGGCAAGGCGGCGGCATTTGCACGGGCGGTGGGGATTACCCCCGAGTGAACTCGACGCGTGCCGGCAAAACCTCTGCCGATCGCTTCGTACGATCCGGGTCCCAGTCCGATCACCGCCGGCATTAGCTGCTCCAAGAAGGCTAGAGCGTTTCAACGCTCGAAGCGCTCGCGGAGGCTGCACGAGAGCCTGCTGCGCGATCGCGGCAGGGGGACAGTAGCGAGGGTGCCTACCAACGCGGGAGGAAGGCCGAGGGCAGCCTCTCGCTATTGAGCCAGAAAGCTTCTCAAGACCTCGCCGACGTCGTCCTGCGGGCAACCGAGACTTTGTACTGTCGACACATGGTTGTGGCCGGCGAACCAATGGAGCCGGGCGCTCGCTGCATCGGCCTTGCTGAGGGCGGCTGCCATCAGATAAGTTTGCTGTGCCATATCGCCCGGATCAAACTCGCCAATCGTCAGGAGCAGGCGCGGGTGCTGTTTAGCGACATGCGTAATCGGTGAGCGCTCGGCATATACCGATGCGTCTGCGCCGAAATGGCTCTGTATCGGCGGCGTCAGGGGGGCGTCTGCTTTGTAAAAGCCGGCCATCAATATAACTGCCTCAACATTGGGGCGCGGGAAGGTTTTCAGAGTGGGGTCAAACAGCCAGGTTGCAACATGCGAAGCCCCGGCAGACTGGCCCACGATGTTGATCGCGTGCGGGATTGCGTCGAGTGAGTCGTTATGGTCCACCACCCATCGCAGCAAGCGATCTATGTCTTGCGCGCCGGCTGGCCACGGGTCGGATGGCGCCAGGCGGTAGTTGGGTACGATCGCCGCATACCCGTGCCGCGCGAAGTACTCGCCCACGTTTCGGTGAAAGGTTCCGTCTTCGTCTTTGCTGCCCGCAACGAAACCGCCGCCATGTATGAACACCAGGACAGACCGAGGGCCGGATCCGCACCTGTAAAGATCAAATCGATGTCGCGCATGCGGGCCGTATTCGATATTTCTACGCGCCACGATGGCCGGGTCACTGGCAGCAATATGCGGGCGATAGATATCGC
>RFXC01000374.1 GCA_009921765.1 Betaproteobacteria bacterium
GTTATCCCGACCCCCGCCTGCAGCAGGTCGCCGCACCCGTCGAGCGGGTCGATGACGCCATTCGCGAGCTGGTGGGCGACATGGCGCAGACCATGTACGAGGCCCCCGGAATCGGGTTGGCCGCTACCCAGATCGATGTCCACCTGCGCGTCATCGTGATCGACCTGTCCGAGAAGCGCGATGCGTTGCAGGTCTTCATCAACCCGGAAATCCTGAACACAGGTGGCGAGGTCACCGTGCACGAGGAAGGGTGTTTGTCGGTTCCGGGCATCTTCGAAAATGTCGAGCGGCCAGGCACCATCACCGTGCGCGCGCTCAACGAGCGCGGCGAAGCCTTCTCGATCGAAGCCGAGGGGCTGCTTGCAGTGTGTCTGCAGCATGAAATCGACCACCTGAATGGAAGGGTCTTCGTGCAGCACCTCTCGCGCCTCAAGCAAACCCGCATTCGCGCCAAACTCGCCAAGCAAGAGCGCGACGCAGCCTAGCGTGCACACGCCTGAATCACGGAGGCTGTGCTGAGGCTCATCTTTGCCGGAACGCCGGCATTCGCCGCAACCGTGCTTGACGCGGTGGTCCAGGCGGGCCACGAGGTGGCCCTCGTGCTCTGTCAGCCTGATCGACCCGCAGGACGCGGCCAGCGGCTGGTGGCGCCGCCCGTCAAACGACGCGCGATCGAGCTGGGACTGGCCGTGGGCCAACCCGCGCGTCTGCGCGACGAGGCCGATCGGGAGCCGCTGCGGGCGGCGGCCGCCGACCTCATGCTGGTGGTCGCCTACGGACTGATCCTGCCCCAGGCGGTGCTCGACCTGCCGCGCCTTGGCTGCATCAACGTTCACGCGTCGCTGCTCCCCCGCTGGCGGGGCGCCGCGCCCATCCAGCGTGCGATCGAGGCGGGTGATCACGAGACCGGCATCACCATCATGCAGATGGAGGCGGGCCTCGATACGGGTCCGATGCTGCTGCGCGAGGCCTTGCCCATCACCGACCTGGATACTGGCGGCAGTCTTCACGACCGGCTGGCGACGGTGGGTGCGCGGCTTGCGGTCCGGGCGCTCGAGCAGCTGGCTGCAGGACCGCTCGTTGCCACCGCGCAACCCGAAACCGGCGTCTGCTACGCCCGCAAGATCGACCGCGACGACGCAGTGCTCGACTGGCAGCAGGATGCGCAGACGCTCGCCCGGCGCATCCGGGCGTTCGACCCGGTACCGGGTTGCAGCGCTGTGCTTGGCGTTGAAAACGGGCTCACCCTCAAGGTCTGGCGGGCGCATGCGGTGACCGGCGCCAACCCCGAGGGCGCGCTTCCGGGTGCGGTGCTGCGTGCGCCAGAGGGTGTTCTGCGGGTGGCCTGCGGTCAGGGGGCGCTCGAGCTCACCGAGCTGCAACGCCCCGGCGGCACCCGTCAACCGGTTGCGACGTTCCTTCGCGGGCGGCCCATCGCGGCCGGCGAGCGGTTTCAAGTGCCTCCCCGCTGAAGGCAGCCATGTCCACCACCATGCGATCGTCGCTTGCCGATGAGATGCGCGCTGCCGCCCAGGCGCTCGGCGCGCTTGCGGCGGGCGAGCGGCTCGACTTCGCGCTCGAGGGGGCCGAGCGAGACCATGACCTTGCGCCCGCCTCGCGACCGGTGGTCCGTGATCTTGCCTATTCCGCAACGCGGGTGCTGGGCCTCTGCCAGGCGCTTGCTCGAGGCCTGAACGCGCGCGAGCCCGCCGCGCCGGTGGCCGCGCTGCAATGGCTTGCGCTCTCTCAGCTGATTGCTCCGCAGCGTCATCCAGCCACCATCGTTGACCAGGCGGTGCGGGCGGCACGCGCCGATCCGCAGACCGTGGGCGCTGCGGGCTTCATCAACGCGACGCTGCGCGCTTTTCTACGCTCGCCCTCGGCGTGGCTGGATACGGCGCGGCGCGACCCCCAGGCGCGCTGGAATCACCCGGAGTGGTGGCTCGAGGTGCTGCGGTCCGATCACCCCAACGCCTGGCAGGCGATCGCCGAGTCGGCGGACCGCCATCCGCCGCTCACACTCCGAGTCAACCGCCGCCGCATCGCGCTCGCCGACTATGTGGTGCGCCTTGAGGCCCACGGGTACACCTGCCGAGTGGTGGGTCCTGCTGCGGTCATCGTCGAACCCGCCGGGCCTGTGCAAGGGCTTCCGGGCTGGGCCGAGGGACTGGTGTCGGTGCAGGACGAGGGGGCCCAGCGCGCCGCGCTGTGGCTTGATGTCCAGGACGGTCAGCGGGTGCTTGATGCCTGCGCGGCTCCTGGCGGCAAGAGCGCGCACATTCTTGAGGAGGCAGCAGTGCAACTCACCGCGCTCGACCTCAAGCCCAGGCGCCTCGCGCGTGTGCGTGAGGGACTTGAGCGGCTGGGCCTGGCCGGCACGCTGCTCTGCGGCGATGCGGCGACCCCTCACCGGTGGTGGGACCGGGTGCCCTTTGACCGGATCTTGATTGATGCGCCCTGCACGGCATCGGGCATCGTCCGGCGCGCGCCCGACTCGCGGTGGCTCCGCCGCCGTGGCGATCTCACGACACTGGCGGCAGCGCAGGCGCGCATCATCGAGGCGCTTTGGCCCTTGTTGAAACCCGGTGGTAAATTGCTCTACGCCACCTGCTCGGTGTTCAGGGCAGAGGGACAGGACATCATCGAGCCCTTTCTGAAGCGCCACACCGATGCCCGCGAACTGGCCCTGCCCGATGGCCCCGATTCTTCTGCCGGCACAGGCCCCCGTGGGCCGGGCCTCCAGCTTCTGCCCGTCAGCATGCCACTCGAAGACCACGACGGATTTTTCTACTGCCTGATCGAGAAACGTTGCCCGTGACCCTTCTCGCCCGACTGCTTGCGGCGCTGACTGCGCTGCTCCTGAGCCTGCCTCTGCTGGGCGCGCAGGATGGCTCGGTGCGGCTCGAGCCC
>RFXC01000375.1 GCA_009921765.1 Betaproteobacteria bacterium
CCGACAGGTCGTCGACCGTGAGGGCGGGGCCTGTCGGAGCGAGTGGGGCGTATTGCGAATGCATATAATTCTCGTTTGGATAGTTTATCGCGGGAAGCGCCTGGTGTTCTCTGCATGGTCAAGACTCAAGACTGGCGCGGCCCCCGCGGCGCCGGTTGGCGCGGCTACGGTGCTGGTTGCCCTCGCGCTTGCAGCGCCGGCGCTGGCCCTGGCAGTGCTCGCGTTGGCCGGCATGTTCGAAAGCATTGCAACGCTGTCGCATCTGGGCCTGACCGTGCTGCCGCGCTATGCGGCCACGACGGCTCTGCTCACTGCTGCGGTAGTGGTGATCGTGCTTGCAGTGGGGGTGGGCGCAGCCTGGCTGATTGCGGCATTCGAATTTCCGGGGCGGCGCGCGCTCGCATGGGTCCTGGTGTTGCCGATGGCGATGCCTGCCTTTGTCATGGGCTACGCCTACACCGATTTTCTTGCGCCGTCCGGGGCGCTGCAGTCCGCATTGCGCCGCGCAACCGGATGGGAAATCGGCGACTACTGGTTCCCAGACGTGCACAGCTGGCCGTCGGCTGCGTTGTGCCTCGGCCTTGCGCTGTACCCCTACGTATATCTCCTCGCGCGCACGGCGTTTGCCGAGCGCAGCGCCTCGCTCGCCGAGGCAGCCCGAACGCTCGGACTGGGCCCGTTTGAAGTCTGGTGGCGAGTCACCTGGCCGGTGGCGCGTCCCGCGGTAGCCGCCGGGGTGGCGCTTGCCACCATGGAAACGCTTGCTGATTTCGGTACCGTTAGCTATTTCGCCGTGGATACATTCACGGCCGGAATTTTCCGCGCGTGGCAGTCACTGGGCGACCGTGCGGGCGCAGCGCAATTGGCGCTGGTGCTGCTGGTTGTTGTCATGGCACTGGTCTGGATCGAACGCATCCAGCGTGGGCGCATGCAGTTCCACGCGCGTTCGACGCAATCACCCGTGCGAACGGTGCTTCGGGGCGCGCGGGCCTGGACTGCTTTCGTGGCTTGCGCGATGCCCGGGGTGCTCGGCTTTGTGGTGCCAGCGGTGCTGCTGCTCGTCACAGGTGTGGGAAGTGAGTCGGGGGTAGACGGTCGACTGCTCGATTGGGTCGTCAACACGGCGCTCCTGGGGGCAGGCGGGGCGGCGCTGGTCGTTCCGCTCGCGCTGCTCGGTGCGTATGCCCTGCGCGTATCGGGCGGTCGGTGGGTTCGCCTGGCGCTCGGTCTCGCCAATACTGGCTATGCCATCCCCGGACTGGTGCTGGGCGTGGGGCTGCTCGTGCTTGCCGGGCTGACCTCACAGGGATTGGCCTGGATGGGCGCTTTGATTGGGTGGCAGACACCGTTGATTGCCGGAGGCATTGCGGGCGTTTACTACGCTTACACCGTGCGCTTCTTTCCGGTGGGGTTCCAGGGGATTGATGCCGGGCTGCGGCGCATCAGCCCCTCCATGGATCAAAGCGCCAGAAGCCTGGGCCGCGGGTTCTGGGGGGTGCTGCGGGAAGTGCATTGGCCGCTGATGCGACGAACCGTCGCGGTGGCAGGGCTGCTGGTCTTTGTGGATTCGGTCAAGGAGCTGCCCGCCACCCTGGTGCTGCGCCCCTTCGACTTCGACACGCTGGCGGTGGTGGCCTATCACTTTGCAGCAGATGAACGACTCGCCGAGGCGGCCTGGCCATCGCTCCTCATTGTGTTGGTGGGTCTGGTACCGGTGGTGTGGCTGTCGCGAATCACCCTTTCCGACCCGTCGGGCGGCAGGTCGACCGGCGGGGCTGCGAGCGGATGACAGCGCCTTGCCGCTTGGTGCTGCGCGACCTCTGCTATGATTTCGGTTTGCAGGCGCGTAGCTCAGCTGGTTAGAGCACCACCTTGACATGGTGGGGGTCGTTGGTTCGAGTCCAATCGCGCCTACCAGCACAAACCTCCGGCGAGTCTTTGATTTGCCGGGGGTTTTTTATTTTTGGCTCCGCGTGGCAATGAATGGACCGGCGGCTCGGTATGACGTTTGCATGACGATCCGGGTTCAGGCTTGAGAACTTCGAGTGCCCCGTTGCACTCGCGGACCGACTCGGGCAGGTGTTTCCGATGTCGGGGGGATGGGCGGTACGGTAGGGGTTGGTTTCCGCAGGGCCCGCGGTTCCAAAAGTGCGCCGCCCGACCAGCGGGTGACTGGCTGACATTGCTACTTACCCAACGTCGTGTTTTTACTAAAATGGATTTTTACTGACCACCTTCGCATCAGATCAACGCCATGACCGGTTCGATGTCAGCGGTTATTGCAGGGGAAGTTCGCGCCAATACCTATACGGCCGACGAGCAACGTTATCCAGCGGTCGCAGTGCTGTCCGATGGTGGTTGGGTAGTAACCTGGCACTCCAGGTTGCAGGACGGAGACGGCTATGGCGTTTACGGTCAGCGTTACGACGCCTCAGGGGCCGCGTCAGGGGGCGAGTTCAGGGTAAGCACGAACGTACCGCTCGACCAGGTGCTTTCCTCAGCGACCGCGTTGCGCGATGGCGGCTGGTTGGTCAACTGGGCATCTTTCGGACAAGATGGGTCCGCAGCGCCGAGTTGGGGCCTGTACGGCCAACGCTTTTCAGCATCGGGTGCTACTGCTGGCGGAGAGTTCAAGGTCAGCACCTATGCTCCCGGGGCGCAGATCTATCAATCGACGGCTGGTCTGGCTGACGGTGGTTGGATCGTAACCTGGGGTGACAGCAGTCAGGATGGTTCGGGATGGGGTATCTACGCGCAGCGCTATTCCGCGTCAGGCGCGCCGGGGGGTGAATTCAGGGTCAACACGCATACCGCGATCAATCAGAACTATCCCACGGTCGCCGCTTTGTCGGACGGTGGCTGGGTGGTGGCCTGGCAATCGAATGGTCAAAGCGACCCGGTGTACCGGAT
>RFXC01000376.1 GCA_009921765.1 Betaproteobacteria bacterium
CAGTATAGGCCTATACTGCCGCGCTTTGAAACCGGTGTCCCGTTCCCGGGCTCAACTCCCCTGTCTCAGGAGATCGCAACATGCTGATGAAAAATCGTCTTGCCGCGCTGGTGGATGACCGTGAGGGTCAGTTCCGCGTCGATCGCCAGATTTATCTGGACCAAGAAATCTTCGAAGCCGAGATGCGCGAATTCTTCGAAGGCGGCTGGATCTACCTGGCGCATGAGAGCCAGATCCGCAATCCCGGCGACTATGTCTCGCTCAAGATGGGACGCCAGCCGGTATTCGTGGTGCGCAAGAAAGACGGCGGCATCGGCGGCTACCTGAATGCCTGCTCGCACCGTGCCGCCACCCTGGTGCCGTTCCAGCAGGGCAAGGCCACGGTGTTCACCTGCCGCTTTCACGGCTGGGCCTTCAACCATGATGGCAAGTGCATCAAGATCAAGAACGAAGACAGCGGCGCCTACCCCGACGACCTCAAGGCGCGCTCCTCGCTGCAGGCCATTCCCCAGCTGCAATCCTGGCGCGGCTTCATCTTCGGCAGCCTGCGTGCCGACGTCCCCAGCCTGGCCGACTGGCTCGGACCAGCGGCGAGCTGGATCGATCTGATGTCCGATCAATCGCCCGAGGGCATGGAGGTGCTGCGCGGCTCGTCCTCCTATTCGGTGCGCGGCAACTGGAAACTGCAAGCCGAGAACGGCGTCGATGGCTATCACGTCTCGACCGTGCATCGGGTGTTCGGCACCACCATCGCCAACCGCGAAGCCAAGCAGAATGTCGAAGGCCTGCAGCGCACCGAGGCCGGCCGCATCCTGGGCAATGTCGAATCCGGCTGCTATGACTTTGGCAACGGCCACATGGGCATCTGGGCCCGACGCAGCGATCCGTCGCGCCATCCGCTGTCGCGCCAGAAAGATCGCCTGGTGCGGGAGTTTGGCGAAGACCGCGTCGACTGGATGCTCAATCGCGGCCGCAACCTGTACATCTTTCCCAACCTGTTTCTGATGGACAACCCCTCGACGCAGATCCGCACCCTCAATCCGATCGCCCCCGATCTGGTCGATGTCACGGTGCGCTGCGTCTCGCCGGTGGGCGAGGAAGCCGATGCGCGTGCCGCACGCCTGCGCAAGTTCGAGGACTTCTATCTCACCACCGGCATGTCGACCTCGGATGACCTGTCGGCGCTGGAAGCCACCCACACCGGCAGCTATGCCCGCGCCGCACAGTGGAATGACTTCGCACGCGGCATCAAGGCCATCCAGACCGATCAGGGCGCGGATGCGGCCAAGCTCGGCTTCACCGCCAGGACGCGTACCGACAACTGGGACCATGAAGCCCTGTTTCATGGCTTCTATCGCCACTGGCGCGATCAACTGCTGAAAGCCGGCCTGTAAACCATGACCAATACCAACCAAGCCGCTGCGGCTGGCGACATCAGCCGCGAGGCGGCCGCCGAACTGATCTACCGCGAAGCCATGCTGCTGGACCAGCACCAGTGGGAGGAATGGCTTTCGCTCTACAGCGCCGATGCGGTGTTCTGGATGCCCAGCTGGGGCAGCGAGTCCGAACTGATCACCGATCCGGAGCTGGAACTCAACCTGATCTACTTCAAGAACCGTGACGGCCTGGAAGACCGGGTGTTCCGGATCGAATCGGGCGACTCCTTTGCCACCGTGCCGATGGATCGCACCGCCCATGTCGTGGGCAGCGTGCTGGTCACCGGTCGCGAGCCGGGGCAGATCAGCGTGCGCGCCAGCTGGATCGTGCATTGCTACGGCCTGCACGGGTCGCAGACGCGTGGCGGCTGGTACGAGTACCTGCTGCGCCAGACGCCCGAGGGCCTGCGCATCGCGCGCAAGAAAATCGTCATGATCGACGACCGCCTGGTCGGTCCGGTCGACATCTATCACGTCTGAGCACAGCCCTCGATGCAAGCCGCGATGCAGGCCCTGTGCAAGATCGCACCGACCCAGGGCGGTATCGGCCTGCGCCAGCTGGATGTTCCGCAACCCGGCCCGGGCCAGGTCCGCATTCGGGTCGCTGCAGCCGGCATCTGCGGCACCGACATGCAGATCTGGAACTGGGCCCCGCGCATGGCGCGGCGCATGCACCTGCCGCGTGTGCTGGGACATGAAATCTCCGGCGTGATCGATGCCCTGGGGCCGGGGCCGGATCAACATCCCGGGGACAAGGGCGCGAGCGGCGGTAGCCCGCTGCAATGCGGCGACCATGTCAGCCTCGAGTCGCATGTCTATTGCGGCCACTGCCGCCAGTGCCATACCGGCCGCGCCCATCTGTGCGCCAGCACCGCTTACCCCGGCATCGATTTCGACGGCGGCTTTGCCGAGTATGTGGTGGTGCCGGCCAGCATCGTCTGGGTCAATCCGCCCGATCTGCCGCATGACATCGCCGCCATGCTCGAGCCCTGCGGCATCGCCGTGCATGCCAGCCTGGCCGGCAGCGGCGTGGCCGGCCAGAGCGTGCTGATCAACGGCTGCGGCCCGATCGGCCTGATGAATGTGGCGGCGGCACGCGCCCTCGGTGCGCGTCGCATCATCGCCAGCGATCCCAATCCGCTGCGCCGGCAATGTGCGCTGCAACTCGGCGCGGATCGCGCCGTCAATCCGGTTGAGGAAAACCTCGCCGCGGTGGTGCGCGATCTCACCGGCAGCCAGGAGTCCGGCGGCGGGGTGGATGTCGGCATCGAGTACTCCGGCACCGAAGCCGGCTTTCAGGCGGTGTTCGACAGCCTGTGCAAGGGCGGCGATTTCCGTCTGGTCGGGGCGCCACCAAGCGCGATTCCGGTCGACTTCAGCTACTGGCTGAGCAAGTGCCCGACCCTGCACACCATCCACGGCCGGCGCATCTGGGACAGCTGGGTGCAGACCACTGATCTGCTG
>RFXC01000377.1 GCA_009921765.1 Betaproteobacteria bacterium
AGCCTGATCTTCTTTGTCATTGTCGCCAGCCTCTTTCCGCTCGGCGTCGGGGCCGACCCCGTGCTGCTGCGCACGCTGGGGCCGGGCGTGGTCTGGGTGGCCGCGCTGCTGGCCTGCATGCTGGCGCTTGCGCGGCTCTTCGCCAACGACCATGCCGATGGCACGCTCGAACAAATGGTGCTCTCTCCCCAGCCCCTGAGCCTGCTGGTGCTGGCGAAAACGATTTCGCACTGGCTGACCACCGGGCTGCCGCTGGTGATCATCGCACCGGTGCTCGGCCTGCAGTTCGACCTCAGTGCCGACGCCCTGCTCATTCTGATAGCATCGCTGTTGCTCGGCACGCCGACGCTCAGCCTGATCGGCGCCATCGGCGCCGCACTGACGCTGGGACTGCGCGGCGGCGGCGCACTGCTCGCGCTACTGGTATTGCCGCTGTATATTCCGGTGCTGATATTCGGTGCCGGCGCTGTCGAAGCCACTGCAGCGGCCCTCGGCGCTGCAGCACATTTGTCGATTCTGGGCGCCCTGCTGCTGGGCACCATTGTTTTTGCGCCATGGGCCACTGCACTTGCACTGAAAATCGCCATTGAATAACGGCTGAACAAAATGTCCGACATCCGCTGGTACAGGTTTTCATCGCCGCAGACTTTTTATCCGCTGGCCGGCATGCTCACGCCGTGGTTCGGCACGCTGGCCGCGCTCACTGCGATCTACGGCCTCTACATCAGCTTTTTCGTCGCCCCGACCGATTTTCAGCAGGGCGAGGCCTATCGCATCATTTTTATTCATGTGCCCTCGGCCTGGCTGTCGATGTTTCTCTATCTGGTGATGGCCGTCTGGGCCGCCATCGGGTTGGCCTGGCACACGCGCCTGTCGTCGATGATGGCGCTGGCGATCGCACCGACCGGCGCCCTGATGACATTCATCGCGCTGTGGACCGGCGCGCTCTGGGGCAAACCGATGTGGGGCGCGTGGTGGGTGTGGGATGCGCGCCTGACATCCGAACTGATCCTGCTCTTTCTCTACCTCGGTTTCATGTTCCTGCACGCCGCGATCGATGACCCGCGCCGCGCTGACCGTGCCGCGGCGGTTATTGCAATTGTCGGTGCGATCAACGTGCCGATCATTTATTTCTCGGTCAAATGGTGGAACACGCTGCATCAGGGCGCGTCGGTGAGCCTGACCAAAAGCCCGACCATGGCGAGCACCATGTTGTGGGGCATGCTGATCATGTCGGTTGCGTTCTGGCTCTACAGCGTTGCCGCCGTGCTGTCGCGCGTGCGCAGCGTCATACTCGAACGCGAACGCAATGCCGACTGGGTCAAGCAGCTGGGAGCAAAGGCATGAACTGGGAAAGCGTCGGCGCGTTTATCGAAATGGGCGGCTACGGCACCTACGTCTGGGGCTCGTTCGTCGTCACCGCGATCTGCTTTGGCCTCGAAATCGTCGCGCTGGCGGTGCGCCGCCGGCGTGCGCTGCGCGAACTCGCACGCCGTGACTGATTCGCCGGATCAGATCTTTTCCGCTTCCATCTTGATCGCGCCGCAGGGGCATTCCGCGGCGCACAGCCCGCAGCCTTTGCAGTATTCGTAATTAATCTCGAAGCGCTTGCCGGGCCCGAGCTTGATCACCGCGTTGTCCGGACAAACGCCGTAGCAGTTGTCGCACTCGAAGCAGTTGCCGCAGGACAAACAGCGGCGCGCTTCATAGAGCGCATTGCTTTCATCCAGACCGCCCTGCACTTCGTCGAAGTTCGATTGCCGCCGGATGACGTCGAGCACCGGCTGCACGGTTTGCGGCGCATCGGCGTAATACCAGGGATTCAGCGCATCAAAGCTGGCCGTCTCGTGTTTGGCTGGCGCCGTGTAGGCGCCGCCTCGCAGCCAGGCATCGATATTGCGCGCGGCCTTCTTGCCGTGCCCGACGGCGACCGTCACGGTACGCTCGGAGGGCACCATATCGCCACCAGCGAAGATGCCCGCGAACCCGGTCATCATGTTGCGGTCGACCTTCACCACGCCGTTTTCGATGGTGAGGCCCGGCACCTTGTCGAGCAGTGAAAGGTCGACGTCCTGGCCAAGGGCCAGCACGAGCGTATCGGCTTCGATGGTTTCGAATTCGCCGGTCGGCTGCGGAAAACCCTTCGCGTCGAGTTTCATTTTCTCGACAGTAAACGTCGTATCGTCAACGCGTTTGATGGTGTTGAGCCAGCGCACCATGACGCCTTCGTCGAGCGCTTCCTGCAATTCAAAATCGTGCGCCGGCATCTGCTCGCGCGTGCGCCGGTAAACAATCAGCGCTTCGGTGGCCCCCAAACGCTTGGCAGTGCGCGCCACATCGAGCGCCGTGTTGCCGCCACCGTAGACCACGACGCGCCGGCCGAGCTGTGGCACTGCACCGGTTTCCATGCCGCGCAACACGCTGACGGCATCGAGAATGCGCGTGGCGTCCGGCGACGGAATTTCGGTGCGTTTGCCGACGTGCGCGCCGACCGCCAGAAACACCGCATCGAATTTGCCTTCGCGCATGGTCGCCGCGACATCGTCGACCCGCGTTTCGAGCTTGAGCGTGATGCCCATGTCGAGAATGCGCTGGATCTCCGCATCGAGCACATCACGCGGCAGGCGGTATTTGGGTATGCCGAAGCGCATCATGCCGCCGGTCAGCGGCCCGGCTTCGTGAATGGTGACCTGATGTCCCATCCGCCGCAGATGAAAGGCAGCTGACAGGCCCGACGGGCCGGCACCGACCACCAGCACATGTTTGCGGAAAGATTCACGGACCGACTCGACAATCTCAAATTCGTAATTGGATTTCACCCATTCAACAAAGGATTTCTCGTTCAATACTTCAGGGGTATTACGAGGTTGGATGAGAGAGA
>RFXC01000378.1 GCA_009921765.1 Betaproteobacteria bacterium
GTGGGATCCTCGCAGACGCTTACCTCGGACATGCTCGAGATCGGGCAGTCCGATGGGCAGCTTAGGCTCACGAGCTATTACAACTTCAAGATCCTGCGGCAGACCCAGGCGGGCCAGACGCAGATGGTGCAGACCACCGGCGCCGAGCGGCTGGGCTTTGTGATGCCCTCGAGCGGCGACCTGGCCGCTGTCGATGCGCCCTATTCGGTTGATGCGAGCATGCCCGGGTCGGTGGTCAATCTGGGCAAGCCAGGCACCACGGGCGGCAAGATCACGCTCGAGGGCTCGGTGCTCGGGCATGACGCGGTCAATCTTTATGCCGGTACGAATCCAACGGGCGACAAGGATGTCACGCTCGGTGATTTGGGCATCATCGAGACCCGCTCCGGCAACATCGCGCTGAATCCGGGCGGCCCCAGTGTTTTCCGGGGCAAGCTGATTGCCCGGGGCGACAACGCCGACATCATCATCAATGCCAGCAAGTCGATCGAGGTGCGCGGCAGCCTGATCGCCAATCGCGACATCGTGCTCCGCGCGGGCACCAATGTGGTGGCGGGTGAGACCAGCGTCTACACGCGTTCCAGCAGCAGCTTCCAGTCGGAGGGCAATGACGGTCGCATCGTGATTGCGGGCCTCAACAATGTGCGGATCGACAGTCCGATCGGTACAGTGAGCCCCAATCTGGCGCTGATCGACATCATCGCCGAGCGCGGAACCCTCACGGTTGACGCCAATGCGGGCCGTATTCAGAGCGCCGGCCAGATCAGCCTTCGCGGCCTCAATGTCCAGATTGACGGTCCGATCACCAGTACACGCAACACCCCGTCCACCACCGACTATGAAATCGATGTCCTGACCACGGGTCTGCTGGGCGTCGGGGGCACCATCACGGCTGCGGGATCGGTACAGATGAAGGCGGCGGGCGACCTCACGCTGCGTAACGCCACCATCACGTCGTCCGGCACCAGTCAGCGGATGCGATTCGAGTCGCTCGGCTCGATCTACATGGGCAACATCACGCCAACGATGGCCAATATCGGCACGCCGATGGCAGTCATCCTGGAGGCCGACAAACAGATCGAACTGATCGCGGGCCAGACGCTGCAGTCTGGGGTCGACTCAGAGGTCTATACCCGGGCGACGGAGAGCCGACTGCTGTTGCAGGGCAAGGCGATCCTGTGGGGCGGGCTCGCCATGGCGGGCGCGGACTACAGCTATGCCAACGGCGCGGCGACCCGTACCTGGACCGGCAAGGATTCGGTGCTCGAGGTCCGCGCCGACACCAGTGCACGGCTGGGTGGCGGCAAGCGTTTGGACAATGGCAGCCTGGTCGCTGCGGGTGCCAACCTGTGGTCCAGTGGCATGGTGCGTATCCGCGCCGGCAGCGACAGTGCGGGTATTGGTGTCAGCCTGGCATCGCCCTCTTCGATCATCGCGGATGCGCGCTTCGATTCAACGAACTCGCCTGCGACCACACCCGCCTGGACTGGTACACCGGACAGCCTGATCGACATCTTTGCCGAGGGGCAGGTTCAGCTGTCAGGCGCGGTTGAGGCGCGCGATGCCGGGGCCGATATCTCGATCGTCTCCGGTTCGCTGGTATTGATTGATTCCCTGGTGTCGGCGGCGGATCAATTGAGCGTGCGCGGTGGCACCCACTCAAGCGGTCAGGGAATTGTGCAGACCCCTGTGGTGCGCAACAACTCCGGTGCAGTGGTGAGCGGCGGCGTCCTCGACACACAAACGGGTGGCAAGATCACGCTGCGCTCGGTTGACAGCATGCTGCTCCGCGGGCTCGTAGGTCAGGTGGTGAGCAGTGCTGCGCGCACGGGCATCGTGGACGCCGAAGCGTCGGCGGGCGATATCACCGTCACCGGCCTGATCGATGCGCGGGCAGGGGTGTCGCTGATTGGGCGGCAGGTCAACTTGCTGCCGGGCAGCCACGCGTTCGCAAACAACTCGGGCTCTGACACCTACCTGCGCGGTCGCGAGAGCATCCTCGTCGCAGGTGAGGGACCGCAGCAGCTTGAGGCCATGGTGAAGGGCGACCTTCTCGCCCATCTTGCTGCGCCCACCATCACCATCACGGGTATCGTCGAAGCCACCGGCGCTAACGGTCGGGTTCTGCTGAACGCGGGCGAGCAGTTGCGCGTCAATGGCCGGGTAAAGGCCATGGCAACCGGCGGCAAGATCGTGATGCAGTCGGGGGTTGATCAGACGCTCAGTCGTGCAACGCTGGAATCGCAGGGGTTGCCCGGGGGAGGCGGCGCGCCGACGTCTGTTCTAGATGGCGGCTTCCTGCAAATCCTGGAGCAGGGCCTGATTCTGTCCGACACCGACGTCGTCATGCGCTCGGGCGGCGACGTCATGCTGCAGGCCGATGCGGCGGTGAAGGGTGAGAAAACCATTCTGGTGCCGCAGATCGCGGTGCGGAACGAGACGGTCAATGTGGTGGTCGGGTCGGTGCAGGTCGATGCCGGAACCATCCTGGTGCCCCGGATCACCTATGTCACCACCACGTCCATCGAGCAGATCGGCGAGGCGCGCGTCAAGGTGGGATCCCAATTCGCCACCATGGACGTCACGCTGGAGCAGGTGGGTTATTACAACCCGAATGCGAAGGAGGACCGCCGGTTCGTCGAGTATCTGGTCGAGGGAATCGATTACAAGAATGCGGATGTCGTCTGGACGAATGCCAACAACGTTGAGCGCGGTACGGCCACGGCGGCATCGGTCACGAGTGACTACAAGAACGTTTCCGCTTACAAGAGCTTCGAGAATCTTGATGACAACCAGCGCCAGGCGGTACTGAACTTCACTGGCTACATGCCCCTCTATCAGTTCAAGTGGGGCAATGCGGTTCTGAACAAGACGTATAACG
>RFXC01000379.1 GCA_009921765.1 Betaproteobacteria bacterium
TCTACACCACCGACATCTCGGGTCTGGCCGCCACCCGCCTGAAAGCGCCCAAGCCCGACGATTACCTGATCCTGCCCGAGGCGATTTCCAAGGAGCCGCTCGGACCGATGATCCGCCGCGGTGACTGGGAATTCCTCACCATCGTAAAGTGGACGCTCTTCGGGCTCATTGAAGCCGAGGAATACGGTGTCACTTCAGCCAACGTCGACAAGCTGCGCGCCGAGTCCAAGGACCCCCCGATTCAGCGCCTGCTCGGCACCACCGGTGACGCCGGCAAAGGCAAGGGAATCGACAACGACTGGATGGTGAAGATCCTCAAAGCCGTCGGCAACTATGGCGAGATTTACGCCCGCAACATCGGTCCGCTTGGCATCCAGCGCGGTGTCAACGCCCAGTGGCGTGAAGGCGGCCTGATGTACGCCCCGCCCATCCGCTGACCCACAGCCGCCCGCGCGCCCATGTTGAAAAGCGAGCGCGCGCGCGGCGTCCTCTACCAGGCGCTGCTGCTTGCCGCCGTGGGCGGCATCGTCTGGTATCTGCTCTCGAACACCCTGCACAACCTCGCTTCGCGCGGCATTCAGGTGGGCTTTGCCTTCCTGGGGCGCGAGGCCGGCTTCGAGATCGCCGAAAAGCTCATCGAATACGACTCGACGCGCAGCTACGCGCATGCGTTCGCGGTCGGGCTGCTCAACACGCTCCATGTGGCGTTTCTCGGCATCGTCATCGCCACGACGCTGGGCGCGCTGCTGGGTGTGGCGCGGCTGTCCTCGAACTGGCTGGTCGCGCGGCTCGCGGGCGCCTACGTCGAATTCATGCGGAACATTCCGCTTCTGCTGCAGCTGCTGGTCTGGTACGGCATCTTCACTGAACTGCTTCCCGGCGTACGCCAGGCGATCCGCATCGGAGACTGGATCTTCATCAGTCAGCGCGGCTTCCGGTTTGCCTGGCCTGAGGCGCATCCGGGCTGGGACGCCGCGTTCTGGGCGCTCGCAGCAGCGGGCGTCCTCAGCCTTGTCTGGCGCGCCGTCGTGCGCAGGCGGCAGGCCACCACCGGCGAGCAGTGGCCGCTCGCGCTGCCGGTCTGCGCGCTCATGGTCGGGCTACCCGCGCTCGCCTGGGCCCTCATGGGCGCCCCCACCACCATCGAGATCCCGGCGCTGCGCGGCTTCGACTATCAGGGCGGCAAGGTGATCTCGCCCGAGTTCACCGCGCTCCTGGTCGGACTGTCCACCTACACCGCCGCCTTCATCGCCGA
Organism: Betaproteobacteria bacterium; assembly: GCA_009921765.1. The sequence goes on from RFXC01000379.1 coordinate 1,256, forward strand.
GGTGGTACGCGCGGGCATTCTTGCGGTCGACCGGGGACAGGGCGAGGCCGCGATGGCGCTCGGGCTCTCCCCCGGCCAGCGGCTGCGGCTCATCACGCTGCCGCAGGCGCTACGCGTGATCATTCCCCCCATGACCAGTCAGTATCTGAACCTCACGAAGAATTCTTCACTCGCGGTGGCGATCGGCTATCCCGATCTGGTCGCGATCGCCAACACCACCATGAACCAGACCGGGCAGGCGATCGAGGCCATCGCCATGCTGATGGCGGTGTATCTCAGCATCAGCATCGCGATCTCGCTCTTCATGAACTGGTACAACGCCCGGGTGCGGCTGGTGGAGCGCTGAACATGTCGCAGGGGCATGCAGTCTCACCCTTTGCCTGGATGCGGGTGAATCTCTTCTCCACGCCCATCAACGGCGCGCTCACGATGCTCATTCTGGCGATGCTCGCGTGGTTGGTGCCCAAGGTCGGTGGATGGCTGATCTGGGACGCGGTCTGGGGCCCCAAGCCTGCCTCGGCATGCGATGCCATCCGCGGCGAAGGCGCCTGCTGGGCGGTGGTCTGGGACAAGATCCGCTTCATGCTCTTTGGCGTCTATCCGTTTGAAGAGCAGTGGCGGGCCGCCATCGCCGCGGCGCTGCTCACCTCACTCCTCGTGATCTCTGCGATCCGGTCGTTCTGGCGCAAACGCCTGATCGCCATCTGGGCAGTGGGAATCGTGCTCTCGTTCTGGCTGATGGGGGGCGGCTTCGGCCTGACACCGGTCCCGGCGGAGCGCTGGGGCGGGCTCTCGGTCACGCTCATTCTTGCCATCTTCGGTATCGGCTTTGCCTTCCCGCTGGGTGTGCTGCTCGCGCTCGGCCGGCGCTCCAAGCTCCCGGTGATCCGCGCCGTGTCGGTGCTCTACATCGAGATCGTGCGCGGCGTGCCGCTCATCACCGTGCTGTTCATGGCCTCGATCATGTTCGCGCTCTTCATGCCCGAGGGCCTGCGCGTTGAACAGCTGCTGCGCGCGCAGGTGGCCATCATCCTGTTCATCGCCGCCTATTTGGCCGAGGCCGTGCGCGGCGGCCTGCAGGCGGTTCCGCGCGGGCAATACGAAGCCGCCGAGGCGCTGGGGCTTTCCTACTGGCGCACGATGGGGCTGATCGTGCTGCCGCAGGCGCTCAAGATTTCCATTCCGCCCATCGTCAACATCTTCATCTCGGTGTTCAAGGACACCTCGCTCGTGGTGATCATCGGCATTTACGATTTCGCCTACGCAGTCAAAAAATCGGTCGAGACCGATATTTCCTGGAAGAAATACTTCATCGAGGCATTTCTGTTCTCGATTGTGGTGTACTGGATCTACTGCTATGCCATGTCCCGCTACAGCCAGTGGCTGGAGCGCGAATTCGCGCGCGGGGAGCGGCGCTAAGCGCCGATGCCGCTTGAACCGGAGTGCCCATCATGACCGCCCAGACCGCCCCGCTTACCGATGTGACGCCCGCCATCGACATCACCGGCCTGTCGAAATGGTTCGGCGACTTTCAGGTGCTGCGCGACATTTCGCTCACGGTCCGCAAGGGCGAGCGCATTGTGGTGTGCGGGCCCTCGGGCTCGGGCAAGTCCACGCTC
>RFXC01000380.1 GCA_009921765.1 Betaproteobacteria bacterium
CGCGGGCCACCGAGTCATCGACCCCGCCCGCATCGCCGATCGCGGGTGACCTCGCCGCGCGCTGACCCTCCCCGTTCTCCGGACAGCCACGCCTCGCCGATTGCCTCCCATGAAGACACTGCGATTGTTGATTCCGGTTGCCATTTTTGCGCTGATCGGATGGTTTCTTCTGAAGGGCCTCGATCGCGATCCGCGCCTGGTTCCATCGCCCCTCATCGGCAAACCCGCGCCCGCTTTTTCCCTGCCCGTTCTCGGCGCCGAGGTCAGCTGGGCGCCCGCCGAGATGAAGGGCAAGGTATGGCTCCTGAATGTCTGGGCCTCATGGTGTGCGGCCTGTCAGGTCGAGCATCCGCTCCTTAATGATCTGGCCCGCGACAAGGTCGTGCCGATTGTGGGTTTTGCCTGGAAGGACAAGCGAGACGACTCCATCGCCTGGCTCAAGCGGCACGGCAACCCCTACGCAGTGGTGATCAGCGATTTCGACGGCCGCGCTGCCATCGACTGGGGCGTCTATGGCGCGCCCGAGACCTTCCTGATCGATCGGGACGGCATCATCCGCTACAAGCAGGTGGGTCCGTTCACGCCCGAGATCATTCGCGACGAACTCATGCCGTGGCTCAAGCGGCTTGGCAGTCTCTGAGCCTCGCCACCGCCCCCGAAACCTTCAGCTTCCGTCTCTGCGCAATGCCTGTAGGTATCTCGCGGTAGCGACCGCCTGCTCGGCGACATGCCGCTGATCGGTTGGCGGCAGGGGGTGCAATTCCACTGCGATACGCTGCGCGAGATCGGGCAGGGTATCGGATGTGCGGCCAAGCAACCCCTGCAACGAGCAGCCGTAGACCTTCGCGAACTGGCGCAACCGGATAAGCGTGGGCGCGATGACGCCCGTTTCAATTCGGCTAACGGTTTCTGGCTCGATTCCGATTCGTTCGGCAACCTGCTGCTGCGACAATCCGCAGCGGCGTCGCTCTTCAACAAGCGCTCGGCCAACGCCTTTGAGAAACGCGAGTGGGTCGTCCGGGTCACGCTCTGGCTCGGACTCAGTGGTAAGCGGATCGCTGACTGACGGTTGCCGTCTTGGCATGACGTTAATCGAAATGTTTGACCGCTAGCGTATGGCGTAAGGTATCCTTGAATGAATGACTTTTCGAGTATTTTTTGACTAATAGAGAAGCTCTCGAGATTATTCCCGTTGCTGCTTCGTTCATTCATCAGCATTTCTCCGACCTTTCAACGTGTCCGATCTCCTGCTGCTCGAAATCGCGATGTACCGCTCCTGGATCATTGAACAGCGCGGGTATGACCTGGCCGACACCGAGGTTGAGGAACTGCTGCGCGCAACGCACGCGAGCGCGCGTCTGGGCATGGAACCCGTCAAGCTGATCGAACTGCTCGATGCGAGCATGCAGCCTGAGCACAGGCAGACGCTGCACAGCCTGCGCGCCAAGACCGGATTCGATGAGCGTCTGAAACGGCCGCCAACCGATCACAACGCCCCGGACATCATCTGACTGTGCGAGACTCGGGCCTCAAGGCTTAACCGTCGGTCCAGACCATGTCGGCTTCTCCCCCACCCCCGGCGCCGGGCGCACAGGCGCAGGAAACCGCTTCCCCCGAGCGTCTCAAGCGCCTGTCCGAGGAATTGCGCTGTCTCGTCTGTCAGAACCAGACGCTTGCCGACTCCAACGCCGATCTGGCGGTGGACCTCAAGCGGCAGATCGAAACCCTGCTCGCACAGGGACAGAGCGACAACCAGATCCGCGACTACATGGTGGCGCGTTATGGCGACTTTGTCCTCTACCGACCGCCACTGCAAAGCAACACCTTGCTGCTGTGGATCGGACCGTTCGCAATGCTGGCAGGCGGTGGTCTTCTGTGGTGGCTGATCCAGCGCCGCAACCGGCTCAACCGCCCGGCAGCCAGCACTTCCGTGCCCACGGTATCGGGTGCAGCGGCGCAAGCCCCCGAGGCGATGGCCCGCGCTCGCGCGCTACTGGACCGCTGACGCCTGGCCCGCGCTCGCGCGCTACCGGATCGCTGACGCCTGGCCCGTACGCCCTGCGTCAAACCGGCGCATGGCAAGGCCCACAAATGCCACGATCCCCGCGCAAACGCTGATTGCCACCCAGGTGAGCGACCAGTCCCCATGCCGCTGCGCGAGCAGCGCAATCAACGGCAGAGACAACGCCTGCCCGATGCCAGAGCCTTGCTGCATCCAGCCCACCGTTGTCGAGACGGCTCGCGGATCGGGTGCATAGGAGGGCACGGTGGCAAACAGCACGCCCGGGACCAGGCCGCTTACGATCGACAGGGTAAGCGCTGCCGCATAACGCAGCCCGAAGGGGGCGGTGCTGCCGTAGATCACCCAGGACATCATGGCGATCACGCACGCCGCAGTGATCAGCAGCGTGGATCGTTGAACGCCGCGCTGCAGCAGGTGCCCCGACGCCAGGTTGCCCACGGCGTTGCCAAGTACTGCGACCGCAGTAAGGGCCCCTCCCGCGCGCGGATCAATTCCCGCCTCGCGATACACCGTGGGGAGAAAGCTGAATGCCCCGAGAAATTGGGCGGCATAGAAAAGAAAGCCCACCGCCAGCAACCAGGGGCCGGGTGAGGCGAGCGTGAGCGCCATCAGGCCCATGAGCGACGCCCTGGGCCGCGCTGACTGTGCCGCATCCTGCTCGGTTCGCGGGTGGGCACGCGCGATCAGGAGCGCCCAGCCAAGCGCACAGACGGACGTCGCGACCCAGGCGCTCCGCCAGCCCACTGCGCTGATCAGCCATGGTGTTGCAATCAGCATAAGGCTCATGCCAAGCGGCATGTAGGCACTCCAGCCGCCCAGCCAACCGCG
>RFXC01000039.1 GCA_009921765.1 Betaproteobacteria bacterium
CGATGACTGGATGCGGACCAGTGAGCCTGGTGTGTTTGCCTGCGGCGATGTTGCAACGGCTGACAGGCTGACCCACGTCGCGGGGCAAATGGCCTGGCACGCCACGTTCAACGCACTGTTCGGCGGGCTTTGGCCACTTCGGATCGACCGTCGGGCGATTCCGCGCTGCGTGTTCACCGACCCCGAAGTGGCGCGTGTCGGGCTCACGCGAGGCGAGGCCGAGCAGGCGGGAATCAAGGTGGTTTGCACACGCTATGAAATGTCTGCGCTTGACCGCGCGATCATCGAGGAACAGACCCGCGGGTTCGTGATGGTACTGACGGCGCAGGGGTCTGACCGGATTGTGGGCGCCACGGTCGTGGGCGCCAGGGCGGGTGAACTCATCTCGTTGTTCACGCTTGCGATCCGAGAGCGGTTGGGGTTGCGACGTCTCATGTCGATGATGATCGCCTATCCCGGTTGGGCGGACGCCGGACGCGCTGTCGCTTCGCAGTGGCAGCGAGATCATGCACCCGTGTTCGTGCTGACCTGGCTAGAGCGCTGGCACCGATGGCGGCGTCGATGACCCGCCCGACTGACGGCATCCCGGAAACGCAAGACAACCGGGCCGACCGCCTGCGCATTGCGATCGTGATGCCCGTGCTGAATGAAGCGCTGAGGCTTCACAGCGCGCTGGGTCAGTTCACCGCTGACCGCGACGATCTGGTGGTTGTTGACGGCGGCAGCACGGATCGCACCGTGGTCGCGGCACTCGCGGCGGGAATGCGGGTTGCGATCAGTCCGCGCGGTCGTGCCAAGCAAATGAACGAGGGCGCAAGGCTGTCCGGCCCGGTCGATGTACTGCTCTTCGTCCATGCCGATGTATTGCTGCCGCCTGACTGGCGGGATGCGATCGAACGCGCGGTTCGGGGGGGCGCGACCTGGGGGCGGTTCGATGTGACCCTGAACGCCTCGCATCCCGTGCTTTCCATCGTTGGCGCCCTCATGAATCTGCGATCGCGTGTGAGTGGCATCGCAACAGGGGATCAGGCGATCTTCGTCACTCGCGAAGCGTGGTTGCGGGTTGCCGGTTGGCCGGACGTTGCGCTGATGGAGGACGTCCGGATGTCGCAGCGACTGCTCAAGACGAGCGGCCGGCCCGCTTGTCTCGCCGAGCGCGTACTGGTGTCGGCGCGCCGCTGGGAGCAACGGGGAATCTTTCGCACCATCGCGCTGATGTGGTGGCTTCGTGCGCTCCACGCGCTGGGTGTGTCGCCCGATGTGCTGCATCGCCTGTATTACGGAGTGGCGCCGGGAGGCGCTGGCGTGCCGATGCCTTCGCGCGTCATCGTGTTTGCCAAGGTTCCGCGTGCGGGCGAGGTGAAAACACGGTTGGCCGCGACGGTCGGTGAGCCGGTTGCCCTGGCCACGCATCGGCAACTCCTCGAACGGACGCTTGAGCAGGTGGCGCGGGTGCCGAATGTTGTTCGTGAGCTATGCATTGCGGGCGACGACTCGGCGGGCGAATGTGCGCAGCTTGCACGACGCTTCGGTTTCGAATTGACCAATCAGCGCGGCGGTGATCTGGGTGAACGAATGACCAATGCCATAGCGCTGGGATTGTCGCGTGGCGAGCGTGTAGTGCTGCTGGGCTGCGACAGCCCGGTGATCGATGCGGCGGATATTGCCGAGGCGATTGTCGTGCTTGCCACGGAAGACGAGACCAGCGTGGTGTTCTCGCCCACCGAAGACGGCGGCTATCTGCTGGTGGGCGTGGTCGGGGAACTGCCGCCCATCTTCGAGGCCATGCAGTGGAGTCATCCGGACGTGATGCTTCAGACGGTCGGGCGCCTCGACGCTGCGCGCCGGCGGTATCGGTTGCTTCGCACGCTTTGGGATGTGGATGATGCCGCCGGCTGGGCCAGGTGGCAGGCGTTGTGAGCAGGGAGCGCCGCCGCGTTGTCGGATGGGGAGGCGCGCTCCTGGCTGGTGGCGTGTGCGCAGCGATCGCACAGCCCGGGCAGGGTGTCGCGCACGCGGGTGCCAGCCCGGATGCCGGGCACGCGGCTCAGCCGCCACGATTCAGCGAGCAGCCCGCGGGCCGCGTCATTCCCCCTTCTGACGAGTCCGGTGCGGTGAGCGATTCGGCACCAGGAGGCCGGTCGCCGGGCCCGCCGGGCGCAGGGAGCCCGAGCGATGAGCGCGGCGATTGGCGACATCGGCGTGTTCGGGGCATCGCGCCCAACCGTTATGGCTTGATCAACGATCAGGGCACGGTGGTGCTGGGGGTGGAGGTGTCGGGGTCCGCCTCCGCACTCATCGCCCGACTGCGCGCACCGGTTCGTGGTCGGCGACTGGCCTGGCGCTGGCGGGCCGAAGGGTTTCCACCGTTCGCGGCAGTGGGGCAGCGGGATCGCGACGACTTTGCGGCTCGCGTCTACCTGATGTTCGACCTGCCCGATGACCGCCTGTCACTGGCCGATCGCGTGGTGCTGGGCGGGGCAAGCCTGTTGCAGGGTGAGAGGGTGCCTGCAGCCACGCTGGTTTACCTGCTCCATGCAGGACCTGCCGACGACCGGCCCGTGCCATCGCCCTTCACTGATCGGGTGGTGATGAGAGTCGCCCGCGCCCAGGCGGTTGCTGGACAGTGGTACCAGGAGGAGCGTGACTGGCAGCAGGATTTCCAGCGCGCCTTCGGCTCGCGCTATCCGGGCCCCACCCCGGACCCGGTGGCGATAGCTGTGGGCTCGGACGGCGACCAGACCGGCGCGGTGTTCAGCGCCCGGTTTGGCGATCTTGTGTTCAGCTGACAGTCAGGCAGCCGCCGCGAGCGCCAGCCAGGCCGAGCATCAGAGGAAGATCCCTGCTCGCGGCGGAGCGGCGCCGCGAGTGGGGTCAGGTCGCGAGGAGATCACGCCGCGAGGAGATCACGCAGCACGTAGGGCAGGATGCCGCCGTGCTTGTAGTAATCGACCTCGATGGCGGTATCGATTCTCGACAACAGCTTCACCTTCTGGATCGATCCGTCGGCACGTCGAATCACCAGCGTGATGTCCTGCTGCGGCTTGAGTTCGTCGGGCACCTCAATATCAAAAGTTTCGTTGCCAGTGATGCCCAGCGACTGCCATGAATCCGAACCCTTGAATTGCAGCGGCAGCACACCCATGCCAACCAGGTTCGAGCGGTGAATGCGCTCGAAGCTGCGCGCGACGACAGCACGGACACCCAGAAGCTGCGTTCCCTTGGCTGCCCAGTCGCGGGAGGACCCCGTGCCGTATTCCTCGCCACCGAAGATGACGGTGGGGGTGCCTTGCGCGACATAGCGCATGGCTGCGTCATAGATGGACAGTTTTTCGCCGCTGGGCTGCAAGAGCGTGACGCCGCCTTCCTCGCGGCTGCCATCGGCCGCAGCCGGGATCATCAGGTTCTTGATGCGGACATTGGCAAAGGTGCCGCGCATCATCACTTCATGGTTGCCGCGGCGCGAGCCATAGCTGTTGAAGTCGGCCTTCGCCACGCCATGCTCGATCAGCCACTTGCCTGCAGGTGACGACTCCTTGATGGAACCGGCCGGCGAGATATGGTCGGTAGTGATCGAATCGCCAAACAGAGCGAGCGCCCGTGCGTCGGCAATGGTGCCCGACGAGTCTTGCGGCGTCATGCCGAACTCGTCGAAGAAGGGCGGGCGGGCAATGTAGGTGGACGATGGCCAGTCGTAGACCTGACCGCTCACACCCTTGATCTTCTCCCACAACGCGCCGGGGTTCTCCTTCACCTGCGCGTAGTTGCCCTTGAACATCTTCGGGTTCATGGCGTACTTCATGAGCGCATTGACCTCATCGCTCGAGGGCCAGATGTCGCCGAGGTAAATGTCCTTCCCACCCTTGCCCTTGCCCACCGGCTCGGTCATCAGGTCGACCCGTACATTGCCTGCAATCGCGTAGGCAACCACCAGGGGTGGTGAGGCGAGGAAGTTTGCCTTGAGGTTGGGATGAATTCGGGCTTCGAAGTTTCGGTTGCCTGACAGCACCGCGGCGCAGATGAGGTCGTTCCGGGTGATCGCTTCGTTCATGGCCGGCGTGAGGTCGCCCGCATTGCCGATGCACGTGGTGCAACCATAGGCGGCCACCGAGAAGCCGAGCTTCTCTAGGTAGGGCAACAGACCCGCGTTTTCCAGGTATTCGGTGACCACGCGCGAGCCGGGTGCAAGCGAAGTCTTGATGTGCTTGCCAACCTTGAGCCCGGCCTCGACTGCCTTCTTGGCGAGCAGACCGGCAGCCAGCAGCACGCCCGGATTGGACGTGTTGGTGCACGAGGTGATGGCGGCAATCAGCACGTCGCCGTTCTGGACTTCAACACCATCCGCGTTCTTGTGGACGGTGTTGAGCGAGTCGGCGGGCAGGTTGAACCCGTTCTGCGCGGCAGGCTTGGAGTAGAGGTCGGCGAAGGTAGCGGCGACCTTGCCGATTTCGATGCGATCCTGCGGGCGCTTCGGGCCGGCAAGCGACGGCACAACCGATCCCAGATCGAGCTTCAGTACCGTGGAGTAGTCGATGTCGCCCGCCTTGGGAACGCCATACATGCCCTGCGCCTTGAACCAGCTCTTGAATGCGTCGATTTCGGCGGTGGTGCGGCCGGTGCCCTTGAAGTAGTCGATGGTCTTGTCATCAACCGGGAAGAATCCCATGGTGGCGCCGTACTCGGGTGCCATGTTGGCGATGGTGGCGCGATCGGTGACCGACAAACGTTCGGTGCCTTCACCGAAGAACTCGACAAACTTGCCGACCACCTTGGCCTTGCGGAGCATTTCGGTGATGGTGAGCACCACATCGGTGGCGGTGAGGCCCTCGAGCAGACGCCCCGACAGTTCGACCCCGACCACGTCTGGCGTCAGGAAATAGACCGGCTGCCCAAGCATGCCGGCTTCGGCTTCGATGCCGCCCACGCCCCAGCCCACCACGCCGATCCCGTTGATCATGGTGGTGTGGCTGTCGGTGCCGACCAGTGAGTCGGCGTAATACACCTTGTCGGCAGTGCGATGGACGCCGCGTGCGAGGTATTCCAGGTTGACCTGATGCACGATGCCAAAGCCCGGGGGCACGACACCGAATGTGTCAAAGGCCTGCATACCCCACTTCATGAACTGATAGCGCTCGCGATTGCGCTGGAACTCGAGCTTCATGTTGAGGTCCAGCGCCTTGGCCGAACCGAAGTGGTCGATCATGACCGAATGGTCAACCACCAGGTCGACCGGCACCAGCGGCTCGATCCGCTTGGGGTCGCGCCCCATGCTGCTCGCCACATTGCGCATGGCGGCCAGGTCGGCAAGCAGTGGCACGCCGGTGAAATCCTGCAGCACCACGCGGGCGACGATGAACGGGATCTCGTCAATTCGCTCGGCATTGGGCTTCCAGTTGGCGAGCTGCTCGACATGGGCCTCGGTCACCTTCTTGCCGTCCACATTGCGCAGCACCGACTCAAGCACGATACGGATCGATACCGGCAGACGGTTGACATTGGGAAACTTGCGCGCAAGCGCCGGCAGCGAGTAAAGCTTTCCGGTCTTGCCGGACTCCATCTTGAAGTCCTTGAGGGTCTTGAAGGCGTTGTGCGGCATGGTGGCCTCAGCGGGTGTGTGGGGTTGGAAGACAGGGCGCGTCAGCGACGCTTCTCGATGGGAACGAACTTGCGGTTCTCGGGTCCAACATAGTTGGCGCTCGGGCGAATGATCTTGTTGTCGATACGCTGCTCGATCACGTGCGCAGCCCAGCCCGAGGTCCGCGAAATGACGAAGAGCGGCGTAAACATGCTGGTGGGTACGCGCATCATGTGATAGCTCACGGCGCTGAACCAGTCGAGGTTGGGGAACATTTTCTTGGCGTCTGCCATGACCGATTCGATTCGTACGGCAATGTCGAACATCTTCATGTCGCCTGCGGCTTTCGAAAGCCGACGGGCAACTTCCTTGATGACCTTGTTGCGCGGATCGGCGATCGTGTAAACCGGGTGACCGAACCCGATCACAACCTCCTTGGCTTCCACGCGCCGGCGGATATCGGCTTCGGCCTCGTCCGGGTTGTCGTAGCGTTTTTGCACCTCGAAAGCAACTTCATTGGCGCCGCCGTGCTTCGGCCCACGCAGCGCGCCGATGCCGCCAACGATCGCCGAATGCATGTCGGAACCTGTGCCCGCCACGACGCGAGCCGCGAAGGTGGACGCGTTGTACTCATGCTCTGCGTAGAGGTTGAGCGAGGTGTGCATCGCGCGTACCCACAGGTCGGAGGGCGCCTCGCCGTGCAGCAGATGCAGGAAGTGACCGCCGATGGAGTCGTCGTCGGTCTCGACATCGATACGCTTGCCGTTGTGGCTGTAGTGATACCAGTAGAGCAGCATCGAGCCGAGCGAGGCCATCAGCTGATCGGCGATGTCGCGCGCACCCGGGGCCGCATGGTCGTCTTTCTCGGGAAGCTGACAGCCAAGCGCCGATACGCCAGTACGCATGACGTCCATCGGATGAGCGGATGCAGGAAGCCACTCGAGCACGGCTTTCACATTGGCGGGCACGCCGCGGAGCGCCTTCAGCTTGGCCTTGTAGCCCGCGAGTTCGGCTGCAGTGGGGAGCTTGCCGTGCACCAGCAGGTAGGCAATTTCCTCGAACTCGGCGGCTTCGGCGATATCGAGAATGTCATAGCCCCGATAGTGAAGGTCGTTGCCGCTGCGGCCCACGGTACAGAGGGCGGTGTTGCCGGCGGCAACGCCCGACAGGGCGACTGATTTCTTGGGCTTCGGACCTGCGACAGGCGTATCTGCGGACATGGATCGGTCTCCAGAGGGCACGGCGCAGCGCGAGGGCGCCACGCCAAAAGGTCAGTGTCGAAAGAAGATCATTTGCTCTTGGCAAACAGCTCGTCGAGCTTGCGCTCGAAGTCCCAGTATCCGATCGAGTCGTAGAGCTCCTTGCGGGTCTGCATGGTGCCGATGATGGACTGCTGACTGCCTTCGGTGCGCAGCGTTCGATAGGTGAGCTCGGCCGCCTTGTTCATGGCCCGGAAAGCCGAAAGCGGGTACAGAACGATATCGACGTTGACCGAGGAAAGCTCGTTCACCGTGAAGAGCGGTGTCTGGCCAAACTCGGTGATGTTGGCAAGAATGGGCACACCGACCGCATCACGAAACGCCTTGTACATGGAGAGCTCGGTGATGGCCTCGGGGAAGATGCCGTCGGCACCCGCCTCGACGCAGGCGACCGCGCGCTCCACCGCCCGTTCCAGCCCTTCCGAGGCCAGCGCATCGGTGCGAGCCATGATGAAGAAATCAGGGTCGGTACGGGCATCGACCGCAGCCTTGATCCGGTCGACCATTTCCTGCTGGGTGACAATTTCCTTGCCCGGCCGGTGCCCGCAGCGCTTGGCGCCCACCTGATCCTCGATATGCAAGGCGCCTGCGCCGAACTTGATGAGCGAGCGGACGGTGCGCGCCACGTTGAAGGCCGACGAACCGAAGCCGGTGTCGACATCAACGAGCAGCGGCAGGCTGCACACGTCGGTGATGCGGCGAACGTCGGTGAGGACATCGTCCAGGCCCGAGATGCCCAGATCGGGCAGCCCGAGCGAGCCGGCCGCGACGCCGCCACCCGACAGATAAATGGCGCGAAACCCCGCGTGCTGCGCGAGCAGTGCGTGGTTGGCGTTGATGGCGCCCGGAATCTGAAGCGGTGTTTCCGCCGCCATTGCTTCCCGAAACTTACGACCGGCCGATTGGCTCATGTTCGTGTTCTCCCTGATTTCGCCCTCGGGCGCTGAGCTCAGCCGAGCAGGTGCTTGATGCCTTCGCGCTCTTCGTTCAATTCGGCCAGCGTACGGTCCATCATCTGGCGGCTGTAGTCGTCGATCTCGAGGCCACGCACCATGCTGTATTCGCCGTTGGCGCAGGTGACCGGGAAACCGTACATCGTGTCCTGGGGGATGCCGTAGCTGCCATCGGACGCAATGCCCATGGTGACCCAGCGGTCGCCCGTGCCCATGACCCAGTCGCGCATGTGGTCGATGGCGGCGTTGGCGGCCGAGGCGGCCGACGAGAGGCCGCGGGCCTCGATGATGGCTGCGCCGCGCTTGCCGACGGTGGGGATGAACGTGTCGCGGTTCCAGGCTTCGTCGTTGATCATGGCCTTCACCGATTGGCCGCCGATGGTGGCAAACCGGTAGTCGGGGTACATGGTGGGGCTGTGGTTGCCCCACACCGCGAGTTTTTCGATCGACTCTACCGGCTTGCCCGAGCGCGCGGCGAGTTGGGAGAGCGCACGGTTATGGTCCAGTCGCAGCATGGCGGTGAAGTTTTTCTTGGGCAGATTCGGGGCAGATTTCATTGCGATGTAGGCGTTGGTGTTGGCGGGGTTGCCGACCACCAGCACGCGCACATTGCGGCTTGCGCACTCGTCGAGCGCGCGGCCCTGAACGGTGAAAATGGCGCCATTCGCCTCAAGCAGATCTTTCCGCTCCATGCCTTTGCTGCGCGGGCGGGCGCCGACCAGAAGCGCGTAATCGGCGTCGCGGAAGGCGACCTTGGGATCGTCGGTGACCACCACACCCGCAAGCAGCGGGAACGCGCAGTCCTCAAGCTCCATCACCACGCCGCGCACTGCCGGCAAGGCAGCGCTGATGTCGAGCAACTGGAGGATGACCGGCTGGTTTTTGCCGAGCATGTCGCCGTTGGCGAGTCTGAACAGCAGGCTGTAACCGATCTGGCCGGCAGCGCCGGTGACCGCGATTCGCTTCGGGGGATTGGCCATGGGGAAAACCTCTCGATTCCGGTTCGGTTGGAAGACAGAGCCGGGCGGCGCCGAGGCGCCCGCCGACGGCTGGCTGGAACGCTGGCTCGAGTGTAGGCCGGCTACTTTGTGGTGTCAATCTAGTGTTATGTCTTATATAAGACATGAGTGACTGGACTGCGGGCGCTGGCTGTGCTGAAATCCTCGCATGGCAACGACCGCGTCTGTCGAGCACGAAGAGCTTCCCGCGCCATCCCCCGACGAGGTGGCGCCGCGCTTTGCGCCCCTGTATCGTCAGATCAAGACATTGCTCACCAAACGCCTGCGTGCGGGTGAGTGGAAGCCGGGCGAGCCCATCCCGAGCGAAACCGAACTCGCGGCGCGCTTTCGGGTGAGTCAGGGTACGGTCCGGAAGGCCATCGACGAACTCGCCGCCGACAACCTGCTGGTTCGCCGACAAGGCCGTGGCACTTTTGTGGCGTCGCACCTCGAAGTGCGAACCCAGTTCCGGTTTTTGCGCCTGCGCCCCGATGATCTGCCCGAGGCCAAGCTGACCGGCGAACCCCATCCGGCCATGCCGGGCGAGCGTTCCGTGCAGGGCCAGGTGCTGCGCAGCCAGGTGCTTGAATGCCGCCGAGCCCGCGGATCAGCCGAGATTTCCCGGGTGTTGCAGTTGCGCGCGGGGGAGCCCCTGATCCAGATTCGCCGGGTGCTCGATCTCGAGGGCGAGCCCACGGTGCTCGACGAAATCTGGTTGCCGGGCGCGCGGTTTCGCGGACTCACTGCCGAGCGGCTCGCGAATTATAGTGGTCCACTCTATGCGCTCCTGGAGGCGGAGTTTGGCGTTCGAATGATTCGTGCCGAGGAGCGCATCAAGGCGGTCACGGCACCCGCCGATGTGGCCCGTGCCCTGCACGTGAAGGCAGGCACGCCGCTTCTGCGGGTTGACAGGGTCTCGAGCACCTATGAATCGGAGCCGGTGGAATTCAGGCGCGGTTGGTGTCTCACCGCGCGGCATCACTACTACAACGAGCTTGGATGACGCACAGGCAACACTGTTCATTCAAAGGCTGATGACATCGAGCTTGGTGGCTCGGTTGGGTTTGGGTAACAATATGTGGGTTTTGCACCGGGGGGTTAACAATAATGAGTGAAGCTGCCAGAGGTTCGGGCGCGGCCGGCGCACGGCCGCGCTTTCGTAACATCGATGTCGGACAGATTCTCCAGTACCGGCTGCCGCCGGCGGGGATCGTGTCCATCCTGCATCGCGTGAGCGGCGCGCTGTTGTTCCTGTTTGGCCTGCCGTTCCTGCTTTACTGCCTGCAGTTGAGCCTTGGGCCTGACGCCGCGTTTGCCAAGTTCAAGGCCTTGGCCGCCCAGCCTTTCGTGAAGCTGGTGTTTCTTGGGCTGATCTGGGCCTACCTGCATCATTTCTGCGCTGGCATCCGGTATCTGCTCCTCGACCTGCACGTCGGCACCGAAAAAGACCAGGCGCGCACCTCGTCGTTTGCCGTGCTGGCGGTGAGCCTTGCGCTCACGCTGGTTTTTGCGCTCAAACTGTTCGGAGCCTTCTGACATGACCACCAAGCGAATCGTCGTTGGTGCCCACTATGGTTTGAAAGACTGGCTCGCCCAGCGCATCACTGCTGTGGTGCTTGCGGTGTACACGCTCGTGCTGGGTCTTGCCGTTCTTGCCGGGCCGCCGCTTGGGCAGGCGAGCTGGAAGGCACTGTTTTCTGGGCCGTTCATCAGGGTGCTCACGGTGTTGGCCTTTGTGGCACTGGCCTGGCATGCCTGGATCGGCGTGCGCGACATCTACATGGATTACATCAAACCCACCGCCGTGCGTCTTACGCTGCAGGTGGCGACCATTGTTCTGCTGTTTGCCTATGTGATCTGGGCTGCCAACATCCTCTGGAGCATCTGAGATGGCCGACGTTCTCAACCATCTGTCAAACAATCTTCCACGCCGCAAGTTTGATGCGGTGATCATCGGTGCGGGCGGTGCCGGTATGCGCTGCTCACTCCAGCTCGCGCAGGCCGGCTGGAGTGTGGCCGTGCTGAGCAAGGTGTTTCCCACTCGCTCGCACACGGTGGCGGCGCAGGGCGGGATCGGGGCGTCGCTCGGCAACATGAGTGAGGACAACTGGTACTGGCATATGTTCGATACCGTCAAGGGCTCGGACTACCTGGGCGACCAGGATGCGATCGAGTTCATGTGTCGTGAGGCGCCGAAGGTGGTCTACGAGCTCGAGCACTTCGGCATGCCCTTCGACCGCAATCCAGACGGCACCATCTACCAACGTCCCTTTGGCGGTCACACTGCCAATTTCGGTGAAAAGCCGGTGCAACGCGCCTGTGCGGCGGCCGACCGTACCGGTCACGCCCTGTTGCACACGCTCTATCAGCGCAATGTGCAGGCGCGCACCCAATTCTTTGTGGAGTGGATGGCGCTTGACATCATCCGCGACGCAGAAGGCGACTGCGTCGGCGTGGTGGCCCTTGAGATGGAAACCGGCGAGGTGATGATTCTTGAGTCCAAGGTTACCGTCTTCGCAACCGGTGGTGCGGGCCGTATCTGGGCCGCCTCGACCAACGCATTCATCAACACCGGCGACGGCATGGGGATCGCAGCGCGGGCCGGCATTCCACTGGAAGACATGGAGTTCTGGCAGTTCCACCCCACCGGCGTGGCGGGGGCGGGCGTGCTGATCACCGAGGGCGTGCGCGGCGAAGGCGGCATTCTGCTCAACAAGCACGGCGAGCGCTTCATGGAGCGTTATGCGCCAACGCTTAAAGACCTGGCGCCGCGTGACTTCGTTTCGCGCTCCATGGACCAGGAGATCAAGGAAGGGCGGGGCTGCGGCCCGGACGGTGATCATGTGCTGCTGAAACTCGATCACCTGGGCGCTGAAACCATCATGAAGCGTCTGCCGTCGATCCGAGAAATCGCGATCAAGTTTGCCAACGTCGATCCCATCCGTGATCCGATTCCCGTGGTGCCCACCATTCATTATCAGATGGGCGGCATTCCCACCAACATTCACGGGCAGGTGGTAGTACCGCATCAGGGGAATCCCAACTCGGTGGTCAACGGGCTCTACGCAATTGGCGAGTGCGCCTGCGTGTCGGTACATGGCGCGAACCGTCTGGGCACCAATTCGCTCCTGGATCTGGTGGTGTTTGGTCGCGCCGCGGGCAACTACATCGTGAGCGAGAATCGGCGGGCCTCCGAGCACAAGCCGCTTCCGGCTGATGGCGGCGATGCCACGCTGGCGCGTCTGGCGCGCCTTCAGGGGTCGAGTTCTGGCGAGAACGCTCAGGAAGTGGCCAACGACATCCGGAAAACCATGCAGGCGCACTGCGGGGTGTTTCGCACCTCCGAGTTGCTTGCAGAGGGCGTGCGCCGGATCAACGAGATCGGCGAGCGTGTGGGCCGCATCCACATGCAGGACAAGTCCAAGGTGTTCAATACTGCACGGGTTGAGGCGCTGGAGGTGGACAACCTCATCGAGACAGCCAAGGCCACGATCGTGTCGGCTGACGCCCGCAAGGAAAGCCGCGGCGCCCATGCACACCGGGACTTCCCGGATCGCGACGACGCGAACTGGATCAAGCACAGCCTGTGGTATTCCGCTGGAAACCGGCTTGACTACAAGCCGGTCAACATGAAGCCGCTCACGGTTGAAACCTTCCAGCCGAAGGCTCGCACCTTCTGATGCACAGCGTGCCTCCCATCAAGGACTTTCGGAGCAGTCATGAACGCAATCGTTGAAAATCCCCAGAGCCTCGCTGCAGCCGCCCAGGGCACGCGGGTCGTGCGCTTTTCCATCTATCGATACGACCCGGATCGCGATGAAAAGCCTCGCATGCAGAACATCGAGGTCGAGCTTCAACCCACCGACAAGATGCTGCTCGATGCGCTGATGCGGATCAAGATCGCCAACGACGATTCGCTGTCGTTCCGTCGTTCGTGCCGCGAGGGGGTGTGCGGGTCGGACGCCATGAACATCAATGGCAAGAACGGACTGGCCTGCATCACCAACCTGCGCGATCTCAAAGAGCCCATCGTGCTGAAGCCGCTGCCCGGGCTGCCCGTCATCCGCGATCTGATCGTCGACATGACGCAGTTCTTCAAGCAGTACCACTCGGTGAGCCCTTTCCTGATCAACGACACGCCGCCGCCCGAAAAAGAGCGTCTGCAGTCGCCCCAGGAGCGCGAGGAACTCGACGGCCTCTACGAGTGCGTGCTGTGCGCGTGCTGCTCCACGTCCTGCCCGTCGTTCTGGTGGAATCCCGACAAGTTCGTGGGACCGGCAGGACTCCTGCAGGCCTACCGTTTTATTGCCGACAGCCGTGACCAGGCCACCAGCGAGCGTCTGGACAACCTGGAAGACCCGTACCGGCTGTTCCGCTGCCACACCATCATGAACTGTGTCGATGTCTGCCCCAAGGGCCTGAACCCCACCCGGGCGATCGGAAAAATCAAGGAACTGATGGTGAGGCGTGCAGTCTGACGCTGGCAGTCCGGGCACGCTGCCCGTGCAAACCACCGCCGGCGCCCTCGACGACGCCAGGCTTCGCCGCCTGCGCTGGCGCGCGCGGCGAGGGCTGCTCGAGAACGATCTGGTTCTCGAGCGGTTTTTCGCCGCACATGGCAACGCCCTCGACGAGGCCACGGTAACGGGGCTCGATCACCTGCTTGACCTGTCCGACAACGAACTGCTCGATCTGCTGCTGGAGCGGGTCGATGACGCCGGGCTCGCTGGAGGCAGCGAGACGAGGCGGGTGCTTGAAATGCTCAGGCGCTGTTAGGATACCGTCCGGCCGCGGCCCGCCGCGCCGGACTGCTGATGAATGGAAAGGATTCCGACCATGACCACAACCAAGAAAGCAACGCTCTCCTTCAGCGATGGCACCGCGCCGATCGAGTTTCCGGTTCATTCAGGTTCAACCGGACCCGACGTCATCGACATCCGCAAGCTTTACGGCGCAACCGGCAAGTTCACCTTCGATCCGGGATTTCTGTCCACGGCTGCCTGTGAGTCAAAAATCACCTACATCGATGGCGACAAGGGCGAGTTGCTGTATCGGGGCTATCCGATCGAGCAGATCGCTGAGAAGTGCGATTACCTCGACACCTGTTATCTGCTGCTGAATGGCGAAATGCCCGACGGCAAACAGAGCAAGGACTTCAATTACACCGTCATGCACCACACCATGGTGCATGAGCAGATGACCCGTTTTTTCCAGGGCTTCCGTCGCGATGCGCACCCGATGGCTGTGCTGGTGGGGTGTGTCGGCGCGCTCTCGGCCTTTTATCACGACTCGCTCGACATCTCGAACCCTGAACACCGGATGATTTCCTCGATCCGGTTGGTCGCGAAGATGCCCACGCTGGTGGCCATGGCCTACAAATATTCGATTGGCCAGCCGTTCATGTATCCGAAGAATGATCTCAGCTACACCGCGAACTTCATGCGGATGATGTTTGGCACGCCCTGTGAAGAATATGTCCCCAACCCGATTCTGGTGAAGGCTCTGGACCGCATCCTGATTTTGCATGCCGATCACGAGCAGAACGCATCCACCTCAACGGTGCGGCTGGCGGGCTCGTCGGGTGCGAATCCCTTTGCCTGTATCGCGGCCGGTATCGCCACGCTGTGGGGGCCCGCGCATGGCGGTGCCAACGAAGCCTGCCTCGTGATGCTCGATGAGTTGCAGCGCGCCGGCGGGGTGGAAAAAATCGGCGAGTTCATCCGCCAGGTCAAGGACAAGTCGTCCAACGTGAAGCTGATGGGGTTTGGTCACCGCGTCTACAAGAACTACGATCCCCGGGCCAAGCTGATGCGCGAAACCTGCTACGAGGTGCTGGGCGAACTGGGTCTGGAAAATGATCCGCTCCTCAAGATCGCAATGAAGCTCGAACAGATTGCGCTTGAAGACGACTACTTCGTGCAGCGCAAGCTCTACCCGAACGTCGACTACTACTCCGGCATCGTTCAGCGCGCGCTGGGCATCCCCACGTCGATGTTCACCTGCATCTTTGCGCTGGCCCGCACGGTTGGCTGGATCGCCCAGTGGGCAGAGATGATCAGTGATCCCGATCAAAAGATCGGTCGCCCCCGTCAGCTCTACAACGGGGCTCCCCGTCGCGACATCCGTTGAGTCGCTACGCGATCACGTTGTAAGATCAGCAATCTTGAGTGCCCGCCCTCCCGCAGGGGGGCGGGCGCGTTCAAGTCACGGGTCAGTGCTCCGGAAGCCGGACACCGGTCCGCCGGCTCCAGTCCCTCTCGGCTGGAGCCGGGCCTCTTAAACGAGAAGCTCGTTCATAAGAAAGGTGACGCGCGATGATGAAGGCTTTCCAGTCCAACGCTTATCTGTTTGGCGCGAACGCGCCTTACCTCGAGGAGCTCTACGAGAGCTACCTCAAGAATCCCGGGTCGGTGCCTGAAACCTGGCGGGAATATTTCGACAACATGCAGATGGTGCCGGCGGCTGACGGCAGTGCGCAGTCGCGAGACATCGCGCACGCGCCCATCGTGCAGTCGTTTGCCGAGCGGTCGCGCGAAGGCACGCTGCGGCCCCGTCTCATGGGGGGCGATGCGTCGTCAGCACGCAAGCAGGTGTTCGTGCAGTCACTGGTGGCTGCGTACCGGTTCCTGGGTAACCGCTGGGCTGACCTCGATCCCCTCAAGCGCCAGGAGCAGCCGTCCATCCCCGAGCTTGAACCCGCCTTCTACGATTTTTCGGAAGGCGATCATGCCAACATCTATTCGGCGGCCAACACTTATTTCGGCTTCGATACCGCGCCGCTTCGCGAAATTGTCCGGGCGCTGCGTGAGACCTACTGCGGCTCGATCGGCGCCGAGTTCATGCACATGACCGATCCGGCGCAAAAGCGCTGGATGCAGGAGCGGCTGGAATCGTCGCGAGCCAAGCCCAATTTTTCTGCGGACAAGAAAAAGCGCATTCTCGAACGGTTGACCGCAGCCGAGGGTCTCGAGCGCTACCTGCATACCCGTTATGTCGGTCAGAAGCGATTTTCGCTCGAAGGCGGGGAGAGCTTCATTGCGGCCATGGACGAACTGATCCAGCGCGCCGGTGAATCGGGCGTGGAGGAAATCGTCATCGGCATGGCGCATCGCGGGCGTTTGAATGTGCTCGTGAATGTGCTGGGCAAAATGCCGCGCGACCTGTTTGCCGAGTTTGAAGGCCAGCATGCCGATGACCTGCCCTCGGGCGATGTGAAATACCACAACGGTTTTTCGAGTGACCTCACGACCCCGGGCGGTCCGGTCCATGTGTCGCTTGCGTTCAATCCCTCGCACCTGGAGATCGTCAACCCCGTGGTAGCGGGCTCGGCCAAGGCCCGTATGGTGCGCCGCGGCGACCGCAACGGCGATCAGGTGCTGCCGATCGTGGTGCACGGCGACGCGGCGTTCGCCGGGCAGGGCGTGGTCATGGAAACGCTCAATCTGGCCCAGACCCGTGGTTACGGCACCCGTGGCACGGTCCACATCGTGATCAACAACCAGATCGGCTTTACCACCTCTGACCCGCGCGATACGCGCTCGACCATCTATTGCACCGACGTTGCCAAAATGATCGAGGCGCCGGTGCTGCATGTGAATGGCGATGATCCCGAAGCGGTGGTCTTTGCCACGCAGCTTGCGCTCGATTTCCGTCAGCAGTTCCGCAAGGACGTGGTCGTCGATATCGTTTGCTTCCGCAAGCTCGGCCACAACGAGCAGGACACGCCTGCCGTGACGCAGCCCATGATGTACAAACGCATCGGCACGCACCCGGGCACGCGCAAGCTCTTCGCCGACAAGCTGGCTGCGCAGGGTGTGATCGCTGCGGCCGATGGTGACCGGTTCGTTGCCGAGTTCCGCGCCGCCATGGACGAGGGCAAGAACACGTTCGATCCGCTGATTACCAACTTCAAAAGCAAGTTTGCGGTCGATTGGCTGCCGTTCCTCAATCGCAAGTGGACCGACTCGGCCGATACCGCCTTGCCCCGCGCCGAACTCAAGCGGCTGGGCGAGCGCATCACCACCATTCCAGCGGGCTTCAAGCTCCACCCGCTGGTGGAAAAGGTGGTGAGCGACCGTCGGGCCATGGCCAATGGTGACCAGCCGCTCGACTGGGGCATGGGCGAACATCTGGCGTTTGCATCGCTGGTGGCGGCGGGCTATGGCGTGCGCCTGTCCGGTCAGGATTCCGGTCGCGGCACCTTTACGCATCGACACTCGGTTCTGCATGATCAGGCGCGCGAGAAATGGGATCAGGGCGCCTACATTCCG
Source organism: Betaproteobacteria bacterium (assembly GCA_009921765.1). The sequence goes on from RFXC01000039.1 coordinate 17,056, forward strand.
CTCCAGTTCGTGAGCGACAAGCAGGGGCAATTCATTGTCATTGACTCGGTGCTGTCCGAGGAGGCCGTGCTCGGGTTCGAATACGGTTACGCCACCGCCGAGCCCAATACGCTGGTGATCTGGGAGGCGCAGTTCGGCGACTTCGTCAACGGTGCGCAGGTGGTGATCGATCAGTTCATCTCCTCGGGCGAAACCAAGTGGGGGCGCGCGTGCGGCCTCACGCTCATGCTCCCGCATGGCTATGAGGGGCAGGGTCCCGAGCATTCGTCGGCGCGCATCGAGCGCTTCCTGCAACTCTGTGCCGAGCACAACATGCAGGTTTGCCAGCCCACCACCCCTGCGCAAATCTTCCATGTGTTGCGCCGACAGATGGTGCGCATGTTCAGAAAGCCGCTGGTGCTGTTCACGCCCAAGTCGCTGCTGCGAAACAAGGAGGCGGTGTCCAGTCTCGACGATCTCGCCAAGGGCGAGTTCAAAACGGTCATCGGCGAAACCGATGCCGCGATCGAGGCGAAGAAGGTCAAGCGCGTGGTGGTCTGTACTGGCAAGGTCTACTACGACCTGCTCGCCGCCCGTCGCGAGCGCAAGCTCGACGACGTTGCGCTGATCCGCATCGAGCAGCTGTATCCGTTCCCGCACAAGGCGTTCGAGGCCGAGATGCGCAAGTTCAGCGCCGCCACGCAGGTGGTGTGGTGCCAGGACGAGCCGCAGAACCAGGGTGCCTGGTTCTACGCCCAGCACCACGTCGGCGAGGTGCTGCGCGAAGGCCAGACGCTCAGCTACGCGGGCCGCCCTGCATCCGCATCGCCCGCCGTTGGCTACTACGACAAGCACTATGCGCAGCAGAAGGACCTGATCGCTGCTGCGTTCGGCGAGTCGCGCACGCGCAGTCGCAAGGCGAGCTGATCCCCATCCTTGTGCGACCGGGCCGCGCTCTGAGAGCGCGGTCCGCGGTCGCACCTATTCATTCGTTCAGATACACACAACAGATACCGGAGAACTCCATGGCCCTGATTGAAGTCAAGGTTCCTCAACTATCCGAATCCGTCGCCGAAGCGACGCTTCTGCAGTGGCACAAAAAGCCGGGCGAGGCGGTGGCGCGCGATGAAAACCTGATTGATGTCGAGACCGACAAGGTGGTGCTCGAATTGCCCGCACCATCCGCAGGTGTGCTGGTTTCGGTGGTGAAAGGCGACGGGTCTACCGTGGTCTCGGGTGAAGTGATCGCCACGATCGATACCGAGGCGGCGGCCGGCGCCGCGGCGACGGCTGCGCCTGCGCCGGTGGCTGCTGCGGCGGCTCTGCCGGCTGCCGCGACAGCACCAGCCTCGCAGGTGAAGGCTGGAATCGCAATGCCCGCCGCAGCGAAAATGATGGCCGAGTCCGGGCTTGCGGCATCGCAGGTCGCGGGAACCGGCCGCGATGGGCGCATCACCAAGGGGGATGTCATCGGCGCCGTGGCGGCGCAGAGCCAGGCACCCGCTCCGGTGGCAATTCCCACTGGCGCACCCGCTGGCGCGCTCCCGGTGGTGAAGGCGCCGGTCGACATTGAGCGCCTCACCGAGGGGCGGCCCGAGCAGCGTGTTCCGATGTCGCGACTTCGGCAGCGGGTCGCCGAGCGGTTGCTGCAGTCGCAGGCGACCAATGCCATTCTCACTACGTTCAATGAAGTGAACATGCAGCCGGTCATGGACCTGCGCAAGAAGTACCAGGACCGCTTCGAGAAAGATCATGGCGTGCGGCTGGGATTCATGTCTTTCTTCGTGAAAGCAGCGGTTCACGCGCTCAAGAAATATCCCCTGGTCAATGCATCGATCGACGGCTCCGACATCGTCTATCACGGGTTCTTTGATGTGGGCGTGGCCGTTGGCTCGCCGCGCGGGCTGGTGGTGCCGGTGCTGCGTGATGCCGATCAGCTGAGCTTCGGCCAGACCGAAAAGGCGATTTCAGATTTTGGCAAGCGTGCGCAGGACGGCAAGCTCGGGATCGAGGAACTGTCTGGTGGCACGTTCTCGATCAGTAACGGTGGTGTGTTTGGATCCATGCTGTCAACACCCATCATCAATCCGCCGCAGTCCGCCATTCTGGGTGTTCATGCGACCAAGGATCGTGCGGTAGTCGAGAATGGCCAGATCGTCGTGCGGCCCATGAACTACCTCGCGCTGTCGTACGACCATCGGATCATCGATGGGCGCGAGGCTGTGCTGTTCCTGGTGGCCATCAAGGATGCGCTGGAAGATCCTGCCCGCCTGTTGCTTGATATCTGACCGGCGGAGAACCAGCCATGTCACAGACCTTTGATCTGATTGTGATCGGTGCCGGGCCCGGTGGCTATATCGCTGCGATTCGCGCGGCGCAACTGGGCATGAAAGTGGGCTGCGTGGAACAGTGGCGCAACCCGCGCGGGGAGGCGGCGCTGGGCGGCACTTGCCTCAATGTGGGCTGCATTCCATCCAAGGCGCTGCTCGCCTCGTCGGAAATGTTCGAATCGATGCAGCACGACGCAGCTGATCACGGCATTGCGGTCAAAGGTGCGAGCGTCGATGTCGCCAAGATGATGGCGCGCAAGGACGGCATCGTTGGCAAGATGACCAAAGGCATCGAATTTCTGTTCCGAAAGAACAAGATTACGTGGCTCAAGGGACATGGCCGGCTGACGGGTACGCGCGAGGGCCGCTTTCTGGTCGAGGTGAGCGGCGAGGGCGACCCGGTTAGTTGCGACGCGGCACAGGTCATCCTGGCCACTGGCTCCAAAGCGCGTCATCTGCCATCGATCCCGGTGGACAATCAACTGATCTGCGATAACGAGGGTGCGCTTGCCCTGGGCGAGGTTCCGAAGCGGCTGGGCGTGATCGGGGCTGGTGTCATCGGGCTTGAGCTCGGTTCGGTCTGGCGCCGCCTTGGCAGTCAGGTCACGATCCTCGAGGCCATGCCCGAGTTTCTGGCGGCCGCTGACGAAGCGGTTCGAAAGGAAGCATGGAAGCAGTTCACCAAGCAGGGACTCGCCATTCATCTCGGTGCCCGCATTGGTGAGGTCACGCGAAGCGCCAAGGGCTTGAGCATCGCCTGGACGGATTCGGCTGGTGCCGCGCAGACCCTGGAGTGCGACCGTCTGATTGTGTCGGTGGGCCGGGTGCCCAATACCGATGGTCTGGGGCTCGATTCGGTCGGCCTGTCAGCTGATGCCCGTGGGTTCATTCCGGTGGACGAGGGCTGCCGCACCGCGGTGCCGTGATGTGGTGCGCGGCCCCATGCTTGCGCACAAGGCCGAAGACGAAGGCGTGATGGTCGCCGAACTGATCGCGGGTCAGAAACCGCACATCGACTACAACTGCATTCCCTGGGTGATTTACACCTCGCCGGAGATCGCATGGGTCGGCCAGACCGAGCAGCAGCTGAAGGCGGCGGGCCGTTCGTTCAAGAGTGGCCAGTTTCCGTTTGCGGCCAACGGTCGGGCTTTGGGCACCGGCGCGTCGGCCGGGTTCGTGCGCGTGCTTGCATGCGACACCACCGATGAGGTGCTGGGCGTTCATATCGTTGCCTCCAACGCCTCCGACCTGATTGCGGAGGCGGTTCTCGCCATGGAGTTCAAGGCCTCGGCCGAGGACATCGGGCGGATTTGTCATCCTCATCCCTCATTGTCGGAAGTCATGCGTGAGGCAGCGCTCGCAGCCACCGACAATCGGGCGCTGAACGGTTGACAGCAGCCGCTGGGGTGACGGTGGCGGGAACCTCCATCGTCGAGGCCTACGAGCGCTCGCTTGCAGCGCGCGGTTACCGCGACGATCCGGCGCAGCGCGGGGCGGTGCTGCGACTGCAGCAACTGGCCGATGAACTCGAGCAGGCGGGCGATCGCATGCCCGGGCTGCTGGGTCGGGTGTTCGGGCGGGCACCCCGCGCGGTACGTGGGGTGTGGCTGTGGGGCGGGGTCGGCCGCGGCAAGAGCTTCGTGATGGACTGCTTCTATGGCGCGGTCGGGCCGCTTAGAAAGACGCGGCTCCATTTTCATGAGTTCATGCGCGCGGTGCATCGCGAGTTGGAGTCGTTGAAGGGGCGGGCCGACCCCCTGGATGAACTCGCACGGCGCGTGGCGCAGCGCCATCGGTTGATCTGCTTCGACGAGTTTCATGTGTCGGACATTGCCGATGCCATGATTCTCGAGCGGCTCTTGCGAGGCCTCTTCAGCCATGGGGTCTGCTTCGTGATGACCTCGAACTATCGTCCGGACGATCTGTATCCCGATGGACTGCATCGCGACCGGATCCTGCCTGCCATTGCGCTGATTCATGAGCACACCGACTGCCTGCAGCTCGATTCGGGTCAGGACTACCGGCGGATGTCGCTGGCCCAAATTCAGGCCTACCTCACCCCGCTCGATGAATCGGCCGCGCGCGCGCTGACCTCGGCATTCGAGGCGCTTGCCGAAGCCGCCGATGAACCTGCGGCGCTGCTGATCGAAAACCGCGAGGTTCGGGCACTCCGACGTGCCGGGGGCGTGGTGTGGTTCGACTTCGCAACGCTTTGCGGTGGACCGCGCTCGCAGAACGACTATCTTGAACTGGCCACACGCTTTCATACGGTGATCCTGTCCAATGTGCCAAGAATGACGGCGGCGATGGCGTCCGAGGCCAGGCGCTTTGTCTGGCTGGTTGACGTCCTCTACGATCAGAAAGTCAAGCTCATCGTATCGGCACAATGCCCGCCGGAATCGCTATACACCCAGGGCGTGATGGCTGGCGAGTTTCACCGAACGGTGAGCCGGATTGCCGAGATGCAAAGTCGCGAATATCTCGAGGCGCCGCGCCGCGGGGTGACTACAAGTTTGGCCTGATCGGAGCTCCCATGAACCGAAGCGCTCCGGTCCGCCATCTGCCGCCTGCAGATGAAACACCCGGTCACGGATCAACGGCCGAAGGTTTGCCCACCGCACAGACGCTTCGCGAGGTCATCGATTGGCTGGCGGGGCCCCTCCTCGAGCGCGACGATCATGCCCGCGTGCTGCTGCTCGCGCTTCTGTCTGGCGAGCATGTGCTCCTCATCGGTCCGCCGGGCACGGCCAAGAGCGCACTCGCGCGCAGGGTGCATGAGCTGGTGGGCGGGCGCTGGTTCGAGCGGCTGGTCACGCGTTTTACGGTGCCGGAGGAGCTGTTTGGGCCGCTCTCGCTTTCGGCGCTCGACGAAGGGCGGTATGAGCGGCAGACGGATGCCTATTTGCCGACGGCAGATGTGGCGTTTCTGGACGAGGTGTTCAAGGCCAATTCGGCCATCCTCAATGCGCTGCTCGGGATACTGAACGAACGGGTGTTTGATCAGGGGGCACAGCGGGTGGCGGTTCCGCTTGCGTGTCTGGTGGCGGCGGCCAACGAGTTGCCCGACGACGACGGCATGCGGGCGTTTCAGGATAGGTTCCTGTTCCGCTGCGATGTTTCACCCGTTGCCGATGCGTCGTTCCGTACGCTGCTCACCTTGCCTCATGTGCAGGACGAGCCGCCAGCCTGGCGGTTCGGTCGAGCGGTCACGGCATCGATCGATCAGTTGAGCGAGCGCGTTTCGCTGAGCGATTCGCTGATCGATGGCCTGGTCGCCTTGCGCGCGAACCTGAAGGAGGCCTCGGTCGCGGTCAGCGACCGACGCTGGGTGCGGGCGGTGAGGGTATTGCGCGTTGCGGCGCTTCTGGACGGTCGATCGCAGGCGGGTGTCGAGCATCTGCCCATTCTTCGATGGATGCTGCCTGCCACGCCCGCGCAGGTGGCTGCGTTCGACACTTGGGTGCTCCATTGGCTGGGGGTGGATCGCACACTGGACCCGGTCTGGCTGGACCGCGCAGCGCAGGCGTTCGCGCAGCAGCTCGAGCTCGAGCAGTCGGCCGGCGAACTTGCCTTCGACGACTCCGGCAAGCTTGCCCTGGCGCGACAGCTCGCGGGGGCCGACTCGTCCGCGATGGGCGACGGCGCGCCCCGGCTGTCTGCCTTCAGCAGGGCGCGCCGGTACAGCGCTGCGCACATCGCTGCGCGGGTGGCGCAGATTGGCGCGGTCATCGATCAGGTCGATCACTGGCTGCAGGGTGCCGATCGACACGCCCGCGACCTTGCCGGCGCTCTGAGCGCGGTGGTCTGGCTCTCGCCGAGCTTTGGCGACCGAGCGGTGGAAACCTTCCAGGGGTCGGTGGAGCGGGTTCGTGCCGCCCGCGAACGGTTGATTGCGGTGCGCGAGGCGTTTTGCGCCCTGCCTGTCAGCGAAGAGGCTGCCGGGACGGGGCGCGACCGGGTTCCCGACCCGGTGGACATCGGGTCCTCGGCCTGAAACGCTCCCATGACCCTGGGACGGTTCGAGACTCGTGCACTCGAGCAACAGTTCGAGTCGCTCGAGCGCTCGAGCGGCTCGATCGGGCGCTGTGGCTGCCGGCGCTCATCAATTCACATGGACCATTGTTTGAGCGCCTGCGCTGGCTCGATCATGCGCTGCCCAGGCTCGCGACTGGTGTCAACCCGCTGGCTGATGAGCCGGTCACGCGATCCTGGCCGGGGCCCGCCGCGGCGCAGGCCTTCGGGCTGGCGATCGACCGATTGGGCTTGCCAGCGTTGGTGGCAGGTCAGGATGAATGGCGCGTGCAGCTCGTTCGGAGCCTGCTCTGGCATCTGGATTCGCTCGCGAGGCTCGGTGCGCAGCACGGTGAGGCTGCGGCACTGGCGGCGCTTGCTCAGGCCTTTGCCGACCAATGGGAAACCGAACGTGCCGACCTCGAGCAGATCGTGGCGGTGTTTCAGTCGCTCGAGGGTTTCAGCAGCCTCGCGCGCTGGAGCGAGGTTCGCGGGGTTCTGAGGGGCGAGGGCTGGGACTCGGTGCTGGCGGCGCACCGGACGATTCGAGACTCGTGCACTCGAGCAACAGTTCGAGCCGCTCGAGCGGCTC